>DASZHJ010000241.1:0-53980 GCA_035938015.1 Allostellaceae bacterium | reverse complement strand
CCTGGCCGCTGACTATTCAGCTGACGAAGCGGCCGTCAAGTCGTTTGGCGACAGATACACGCGCGGCGCTCACGAGGTAGACGCTGCCTTTTCCGCCTCGCGCCTCGCCATCAGCTCGGCAAGGTCCGCGTTCCCGTCGGCTCGGAGGGCCGCGATGACGCGACCGCGGTCGATGGCGTCGCGGTTCTGGCTGAGCTTGAACTTGCCCTCGAGGCGCGTCACCCGGATGGCGAAACCGGAGATGCCGCGCAGCATGCCCTGGCGGTATTTCTCGGGCTGATCGGCAAGCCGCCACGGGCTCGCGGCGCCCGCCTCGTGGTGATCGGCGAGCCGTGCCACCAGCCGCTCGAGCTCCGCCACGTCCTCGATGGGCTCGACCCTGCCATAGGCGTGCACGATACTGTAGTTCCAGGTCGGCACCGCCGGATGAGTGGCGTACCAGCGAGGCGAGATGTAGCCGTGCGGCCCCTCGAAAATCGCCAGCGCCTCATGTCCCCTGCCGAGATCCCCAAGCTGCGGATTGCCGCGGGCGAGATGGCCCCACAGCGTGCCGTGCTCTCCCCGCTCGGCGTCGTAGAGGAAAGGGATGTGGCTCGCGATCATGCCCGCGGCACCAACCGAGACGAGGATCCCGAAGTTATGATCCCGGATGAAGTCGACGAGCACCTCCCGTCGAGGCTCGGCGAAATGGCTGGGTATGTAGACCATGGATGCTCCCCGCGGACGCTGCGCGCGGGGATTGGAGGCGCCGAGGGCGCCGGCGTCAACCCATGATCGCAGCTAGAGGGCCACGCCCGCGGCGTTGAGGGCGACGCTGGTGAGGAGACCCGCGCCGGAGACCATCAGCACCGTGCCGGAGACCCGGTCCACCCAGGCGAAATGCTCCATGTGCGCGAAACGCCGCAAGGCCGCGATGCCGAAGCAGAGGCCGAGCCACCAGACCAGCGAGCCCGCGAACACGCCGCCCACGAGTATCCAGACCAGAACCAAGCTGACGCCGCCGTCGCTGTCGAAGCCCACTTTGGCGAAGATCGCGGCGAAGGCGAGGATGGTGATGGGATTGGTGATGGTGAGGGCGAAGGTGGAGGCGAAAGCCGCCGCCAGATTCTCGCCCTTGAGCGGCTGCGGATCGGCGTTGCTCCGGCTGCGCAGCGTGCGCATGCCGGCCACCAGAAGATAAACTCCGCCGAGCGCGCCCAGCCAGTCCTGATAACCCAGCAGCCAGTCGCGCACCACGGTGAGGCCGAGCCCCGCCACGATCCCGAAGATCACGTCGGCGACCGCGGCCCCCAACCCCGAGACGATGCCGAACCGAGCGCCCTCGAAGAAGGTGCGCCGTACGCAGAGCACGCCGACCGGCCCCGCCGGCACGGCGATCACCATGCCGACGAAAATGCCTTTGATGAGGTAGAGCAGGGTCGCAGGCAAAGGGGCAGAGAGAGCCTGAAGGCCGCGGGGAGAGCCAGTCATGCCCTCTCCCTCTGGATGGCGCAACCCGAGAATGCCCGCGCGCCCCAAAATGCGGCTGCACCATCGGCCGGGAATGCCTATCTTGGAGACATCGAACCGAAGAGGACCGCTGGCATGTCGGATGAGAATCCGGGTCCGCTGGGTCAAGCGCGCAGAAAGCTGGTGGAGAGCAAGCAGCGCTGGGCGCGAGAGGGCCGGCTTCTGACCGGGCGGCACGCGCGGCCCGAGGCGGAGCGATTGCCGCCGGGGCAGCGCGAGGTCAAGGACTGGCCAGTGCTCGATCTCGGGGTTCAGCCGGACGTGCCGCTCGAGCGCTGGCAGCTTGCGGTCGACGGGCTGGTGGAGAACCCCGTTGCCTGGGATTGGGCGACGTTCCGCGCTCAGCCGCAAACCCGCGACGTCTCGGACATCCACTGCGTCACGCAATGGTCGCGCTACGACAACGCCTGGGACGGAGTCTCGGCGCGGCACGTCCTAGGCGTGGTGCGGCCGAAGCCCGAGGTCAAATTCCTGACGTTCACGAGCTACGACGACTACACCACGAACCTACCGCTCGCCGATTTCGACGATGACGACGTGCTGCTCGCCCATTCCTGGCAGGGCGAGCCGATCCCGCGCGAGCACGGCGGCCCCGTGCGCGCGGTGGTGCCGAAGCTCTATTTCTGGAAGAGCGCCAAGTGGATCCGGCGGATCACCTTCCTCGCCGACGACAAGGCCGGTTTCTGGGAGGTGCGCGGCTATCACATGCGCGGCGACCCCTGGGCGGAGGAGCGATATGGCTGAGAGCAGCGCGCACGGCTTTTCGTTCGCCACCATCGAGGGCGCGCCGCTGCCGCTCGAGCGCTATCGCGGCAAGCCGGTCTTGGTGGTGAACACGGCCTCGTTCTGCGGTTACACGCCGCAATACGCGGAGCTCGAGCAGCTCCACCAGCGCTACGCCGGGCGCGGCCTGGTCGTGCTGGGCGTGCCCTCGAACGACTTCGGCGCGCAGGAGCCGGGCACCGCTGCGGAGATCAAAGAGTTCTGCTCGACCAACTATCACGTCACGTTCCCGCTCGCGGCCAAAGAGCGCGTGGTGGGACCTGAGGCGCACCCGCTCTACCGCTGGATCGAGGCCGAGCTCGGCGACGCCGGGGTTCCCCGCTGGAACTTCCACAAATACCTGATCGCCCCCGACGGCAGCCTCGCCGGCGCCTGGCCCTCCGCGGTCAAGCCGCTGGCGCCGGAGATCGTCGAGGAGATCGAACGGCTGCTCTAGATGGCGTCGGCGCACCTCACGAGAGCATCGAGCCGAGTTCTGCGAAGTTCGCCACGATGAGGTCCGGCTGGTGCGGGGTTTCGCCGAACGGACGCTTGCGGCGGTCGATGAAGGCCGTTCGCATGCCATAGGCCTTGGCGCCAATGCAATCGAAAGCGTGATTGGCGACGAAGAGGCAACTCGAACGAGCCGCGCCGATCACCTCTTCGGCCCTCGCGTAGGTCTTCCAGTGCGGCTTGAAATAGCCGGCGTCCTCGGCGGAGATCACGTGATCGAAGCGAAAGCCGATGTGCGGCCCGGCAGCCTCGAGCATGTCGCGATCGCCGTTGGAAAGAATAGCGAGCTTAAGGCCGGCGCCCCGCAGCCGCTCAAGCGCCGCAACCACATCGGGAAACGGCTTGAGCGCCTCGATGCCGGCGACGAGCGAGCGCACCTCGTCCTGGGTATAGGCTATGCCGCACCGGTCCATTACGTAGGACACCGCTCGATGACCGATCTGCCGGTAGGGCGTGTGACCGCGGTCGCACAGAGCGTCGATCATCGAGTTCTCGAAATGCGTGCGTCGCCACCAGGTGACGAAGCTGCCGGCATCGCCGGTCCAACCCTTGCGCGCCAGGAACGGCGTGACCGCCTCGGTCAGGCCTTTCTGCATGTCGACGATGGTGCCGTACTGGTCGAAGACCAGCACCTTGATCTCACGCCTGAGGATCTCCGGGCGCTCCATGCAGCCACCTCTCACGTCAATGTCAGCAAGGAATCGTCACCGGCTATTGCTCTTGGTCAAGCGGCGGAAGGCACCCGCGCCTGCGCCGGCAGCTCCCGCGCGCTCCTGAGGGTGCGCACGGCGAGCCGCTCGATACGGCCGCGAATCTCGAGCTCGTGCCGCTCGGCGCCGCTCAAGTCCATGCCGGCCCGCACCACGACCGCCTCGGAGACCACGAGCTCAGCGCCATAGGTCTTGGTGAGACCCTCGAGGCGGCTTGCGGTGTTGACGCTGTCGCCGACCGCAGTCACCGAGATGGCGCGGCCGTAGCCCATCTCGCCGACGATGGCGGGCCCCGTATGAATCCCGATGCCGATGCGCAGCGGATCCGGCAAATCGTGCGCGAGGGTCTCGTTGAGGTGGGTCAAGCGCTCGGACATCGCCCGCGCCGCCGCGAGCGCCTCGCGGCAGCCGGCTTCGACGCCGCGATCCAGGCCGAAGAGCGCCATCACGCCGTCGCCGATGAACTTGTCGATGCGGCCTCCCGCCTCCTCGACGGCGTGGCCCATCTCGGCGAAATATCGGTTCAGCAGGAAGACGACGTCATAGGGCAGCTTCTGCTCCGAGAGCTTGGTGAAGGCGCGGAGGTCGGCGAACAGAATCGCGATCTCGCGCTCGCTCCCGGTGAGATAGCTCGGCCGCCGGAAGCCGTCCCGCGCCTGCGCGGTCGCCGGCAGCAGCGGCGTCACCCGGAGATCGCCCACGGGGCGAAGCTGACAGGCCAAGCGCACATCGGGGGCGGCGCCCACGCGCTCGAGCACTTTGAGCTCCTCCGGCGCCGGCGGAGGCAAGGCGTCGGCATCGCCCGAGACGCGGATCCGGCAGGTCGAGCAGCGGCCGCGGCCGCCGCACACGGAAGCGTGCGGGATGCCGTTGAGCCGGCTCGCCTCCAGCACCGAGATGCCCGGCACGATCTCGATCCGGCGGCCGCTCGGGTAGGTCAAACGCACGACGCCGCGCCGGCGCTGCCAATGCCAGCGCAGGATGCGCGCCACGAGGACCGCGATGAGCGCGCCCAGGAAGCCGACGCGCACCCAGGCGATAAGCGCGTCGATGAGCGCCACTTCCTCGGGCGCGGCGTTGGGGTGCGCCGCCTTCAGCTCGGCGACCCACGCCGGATTGCCGGCCATGGTGAGGACCTCGCGGCCGCCTTCGGCGTAGCCGAGGATCGCGAGGGTCGGCATCAGCAGCGCGAAGGCAAACAACAGCGGCTGCCAGCGCTCGTACCACGGTTTGAGCCGCAGCCAGAACCTGAGCCCGATGACGGCGTGGACCCAGGCGATCACCAGGACCGTGAGCTGCAGCAACCCGGCCCAGAGATCGGTCACGTAGTAATTGTAAAGCAGCGTGGAATAGTAGCCGAAGTCGGCGCCGAAATAGGTGTCGGCGACCCGCGTGTGCAGCACATGCGCGGTCAAGATGAAGGGAATGCAGAAGCCCAGCACGAGCTGGAGCGCCTCGGCGAACGGCATCTTGAGCGAGCGGCGCAGCCACAGCGCCCAGAGCGCCAGACAGTAATGGACCGAGAAGGCACCATAGAGCGCAAGCGTCCCGAGATCGCTGGCCCAGACCTTGTAGATGCGCTCGAGCGCGCGGTCCATCAGCTCGAGCGAGACGAGGCCCAGGCTGTGATTGATGAAGTGCGTCGTCACGTAGACGAACATGACGAGCCCCGAAGCCAAGCGCAGCCGCCGGATCACGCCCCTTCCCCGCCCTTGCCTCGCGCGCGCGGACACATTACACCGTTTTAAGTTGCAAATAAGCGCCGCGCGCGGCGAATCCGGCGCACACGAAGTTTTTTCCCGGAGCGCCGTCGCAGAACGCGGTCGGAGGAGAGCCTTGCCGAGCAAGAAGACGGACGCGGCGCAACCGGACGAGATGATCTCGGTGCGCCATCTCACGAGACATTTCGGATCGATCCTCGCAGTGGACGACGTCTCTCTCACCGTGAGGCGCGGCGAGGTGCTGGGCTTCCTGGGTCCCAACGGCGCCGGCAAGTCCACCACCATGAAAATGATCACGGGCTTTCTGGCGCCGAGCTCGGGCACCGCGGTGGTCTGTGGCGCCGACATAACCGACGACCCGATCGCGGCCAAACGCCAGATCGGCTATCTGCCGGAGGGTGCCCCCTGCTATCCCGACATGACACCGTCCGCTTTTCTGCGGTTCATGGCGCATATCCGTGGGTTTCGCGGCGCCGAGGCGCGCGAGCGGATCAGGACCGCGATCGAGCGTACGGCGCTCGAAAGCGTGCTGACCCAGCCCATCGACACGCTCTCCAAGGGCTTCAAGCGCCGCGTCGGCCTCGCGCAAGCGCTGTTGCACGATCCGCCGGTGCTGATCCTCGACGAGCCCACGGACGGGCTCGATCCCAACCAGAAGCACGAGGTACGCAAGCTCATCAACGTGCTGGCGCCGGAAAAGGCGATCATCATCTCCACGCACTTGCTGGAGGAAGTCGACGCCGTCTGCAGCCGCGCCGTGGTGATCGCCAATGGCAGGGTGGTCGCGGACGGCACGCCAGGCGAGCTCGCCCAACGCTCGCGCCATCACAACGCCGTGCGGATCGAGGTCACCCGCCCCACGACCGGGGTCGAGGCGGCCCTGGCAAGGCTGCCGGGCGTGCTCGCGGTCGAGCCCGCCGACGACGACGAGGGTGCAGCGCTGATGGTCTTCCCGCGCGACGGGCGCTCCATCGTCGCGGATGTGGCCGATCTCGCGCGCGCCGAGCGGTGGGATGTGGCGGGGCTCCGCGTCGAGCGGGGACGCCTCGATGACGTGTTCCGCACCGTCACCGCGACGGCGGCCTGAGCGCGGCATCGCCAATGGGCCATATCGCCGTCATCGTCCGCCGCGAGCTCGCCAGCTACTTCGCGACACCGCTCGCCTACGTGTTCATCGTGATCTTCCTGGCGCTCGCCGGGTCGCTCGCGTTCTTCGTGGGCAATTTCTTCGATCGCGGCCAGGCGGACCTGCAGCCCTTCTTCACGTTCCATCCCTGGCTCTACCTCGTTCTGATACCGGCGCTCGCCATGCGGCTCTGGGCCGAGGAGCGCAAGAGCGGCACGATCGAGCTGCTGCTGACGCTGCCCATCTCCATGACCGAGGCGGTGATCGGAAAATTCCTGGCGAGCTGGGCGTTTGCCGGGATCGCGCTGATCCTCACGGTGCCGTTCTGGATCACCGTCAATTACCTCGGCCACCCCGACAACGGCGTGATCCTCGCCAGCTACATCGCAAGCTTTCTGATGGCCGGTGCCTTCCTCGCCATCGGCGCCTGCCTCTCCGCGCTCACCAAGAACCAGGTGATCGCCTTCGTGGTGACCGCGGCCGCATGCTTCGTCTTCACGGTGAGCGGCTCGCCGATCGTGCTGGGCTTCATCAAGGGCTGGGCGCCCGAGGCGGTGCTGGCAACCGTCGCCGGGTTCAGCTTCCTTACGCATTTCAACGCGATCATCCGCGGCGTCATCGATCTGCGCGACGCCGTGTTCTTCCTCTCCGTGATCGCCTTCTTTCTCTATGCCAATGCGATCATCGTCGACCTCAAGAAGGCGGATTGAGGGCCGGGCATGACTTTTCCCTCCTTCTCGCGCCGCACTCTGGCACTTCTGAGCCTCGCTTCGGCGTTGGTGCTGTTCGTGTCCGTGAACGTGATCGCCGGCCACGTCTTGCGCTCGGCGCGCATCGACCTGACCTCGGGCCGGATCTACACGCTCTCCGAGGGCACCGCGCGCACCATCGCCGAGATCCAGGAGCCGATCACGCTGCGCTACTACTTCTCGCGCCGGCTCGGCGACGAGATTCCGTCCTACGGCATCTATGCCCAGCGCGTGCGCGAGACGCTGGAGGAATATGCCGCGCGCGCCAAGGGCAAGATCGATCTGCAGGTGATCGACCCGGAGCCGTTCTCGCCCGACGAGGATCGTGCGGTAGCGCTGGGCCTCCAAGGCGTGCCGCTCGAGCAGGGCGGCGAGAAAGTCTATTTCGGACTGGCTGCCACCAACTCCACCGACGATCAGGAGCTGATCCCGTTCTTTCAGCCCGAACGCGAACGCTTCCTCGAATACGACCTCACCAAGATGATCCACTCGATCGCGCGACCGAAGAAGACCGTGGTCGGGCTGGTGACGGCGCTGCCGATGGAGGGAGATTTCGCGGCGGCGCTGCAGGGCCAGCCGCTCCGTCCCTATGCGATCGTGAGCCAACTGCGCCAGCTCTATGAGCTGCGCACGATCTCCACCGAGTTCGACAAGGTCGAGCCCGACATCGACGTGCTCTTGATCGCGCATCCTCAAGGCCTCTCGGACAAGACGCTCTATGCCATCGACCAGTTCGTGCTCGGCGGCGGACGCGCGTTGGTGTTCGTCGATCCGCATTCCGAGACCCAGCAGATGCACCCCAACCGCTATGCGCCGCCGGGCGGGCCGAGCGACAGCAACCTGGAGCCGCTCTTCAAGGCCTGGGGCGTCGAGCTCGAGCCCAAGGTCGTCGTGGGTGACCGGCAGGCTGCGCGCAAGGTCAACATCGGCAGCTCCGTCTCGCCGATGCCACTCAACTACGTCGCCTGGCTGCAGCTCAAGGACAACGCCCTCAATCACGACGACCTCGTGACCGGCGATCTCGACCAGATCAACATGGCGAGCGCGGGTGTCCTGAAGCCTGTCAAGGATGCCAAGACCAGCTTCGTGCCATTGATCCAGACCTCAGCCGACGCCGAGGAGATTCCGGTCGACAAGGTCGAGGGCATGCCCGACGTCGCAGGCCTGCTCGACGATTTCAAGCCGACGGGCGAGCGTTACACGCTCGCCGCGCGGATCAGCGGTCCGGCCCAGACCGCGTTCCCCGACGGCCCGCCCAAGCCCAAGGAGGAGCAGAAATCGAGCGAGGCTCCGCCGGCGGCCGACGCCGCGAAGAAGGACGACCCGGCCAAAGCGGACGAAACTCCGCAACTCAAAGAGGCGAAGCAGCCGATCAACGTGATCGTGGTCGCCGATACCGACGTCCTCGATGATCGCTTCTGGGCGCAGACCTCGGATTTCTTCGGCCAGCAGGTCGTGGTGCCGACCGCCAGCAACGGCGATTTCGTCGCCAACGCCCTCGAAGTGCTGGCGGGCGGCAACGATCTGATCAGCCTGAGAAGCCGCGGCACCGCGGCACGTCCCTTTGTCGTCGTCGACCGGATCCAGCGCGCCGCCGAGGCGCAGAACCGCGCCAACGAGAAGGCGCTCGAGGACAAGCTCAAGGCCACCGAGGACAAGATCAAGGACATCCAGCAGAACAAGGAGGGAGCCGTCACCTTGACCGCCGAGCAAAGCCAGGCGATCGACAATTTCCGCGGCGAGATGCTGCGCACGCGCCAGCAGCTGCGCGTGGTGCAGCGGGCGCTGCGTCAGGACATCGACCACCTCAAGGCCGAGCTGGAGTTCTTCGATATCGCCTTCATCCCGATCCTGGTGGGGATCGTCGCGGTCGTGCTGGGCGCAGTGCGCATCAACCGGCGCAAGCGGCCGACCCTGCACGCCTGAGCGAGCGGAGAAAGCGGCAGCCATGCACAGCAAGGGCGTGATCTCGTTGATGGCGGTGGCGACGATCTCCGTCGTTGCCGCAGCCGCGGTATCTTTCACCGGCGGCGCCGGTCCCGCGGATCCGCGGGCGGGCAAACCGGTGCTCCCGCAAGTCGCGGCCAAGCTCGGCGACATCGGCAAGGTGATCGTGAAGCGGTCCAGCGGCACCGCGAGCTTCGTGCGCCAGGGAAACACCTGGACGGTCGCGGAGAAGAGCGGCTATCCCGCGGACGCCGCCAAGGTGCGCAAGATGTTGCTCGGTCTCGCCGAGATCACCTATGTCGAGCCCAAGACCGCAGAGCCCAGCCTCTACAAGCGCCTCAATGTCGAGGATCCCAGCGCCGAGAAGAGCCAGTCGGCGCAGGTCGAGATCTACGACGGGCAAGGCGGCGCGCTCGGCTCGGTGATCGCGGGCCGGCGCCGGATCGACGAGCTCGGCGGCGGCAATGATGGCGTCTACGTGCGGCTTCCGGGCGAGCCGCGCTCCTGGCTCGCGCGCGGCACGCTCGATCTCGACAGCGACATCGCGCAGTGGCTCGACCGGCGGATCGTCGACATCGCCGAGACGCGAACCAAGGAAGCGGTGCTGCAGCAGCTCGACGGCACCAAGCTCACCATCGCTCGCGACAAGCCCGAGGACAAATTCGCGGTCAAGGAACTACCGCCGAACCGCAAGCTCAAGAGCGGCACGGGCATGGTGGAGCCCGCGACTGTGCTGCAGGCCTTCGATCTCACGGACGTCAAGGCTGCCAGCGATGTCGCATTCCCAAAGGACGGCGTCAACACCGGTACCTACACGACCTTCGACGGCCTCGCGGTCAAGGTGGAGCTGGCGAAGCTCGGCGAGACCGACTGGATCCGGCTCTCGGCCACGGGCAGCGGCGACGACAAGGTCAAGACCGAAGCGGACGCGCTGAACCAGCGCTGGTCGACCTGGGTCTATGGCATCGCACCCTACAAGGCGGTCGCCCTCCGCACCAAGGTCGACGATCTCCTGGAACCGCCACCGGCGCCACCAACGGGAGCCCAAAGCACGCCCGCAGTGCCGCTTCCGCAAAAGAAGTGAGCGATCGCGCACCGGTCTCGCCCTGCGTCGGCGTTTGCACGCTCGATCCCGCCACTCATTTCTGTCGAGGCTGCGCGCGCAGCATCGAGGAGATCGCCCAGTGGCCACGTCTCAGCGCCGACGAGAAGCGTCGGGTCATCGCGCAACTGGCGTCGCGCGGATCGCAACCGCAGGGCAGGCATACCGAAAGCGGGCTCAAATCCAGTTGATCCCGGCAGGGCATAACCCCATTTGGGTGCGATAGTATCACCGGCAATCCCGGAGGTGCCGACCATGGCCGATGCCGCGCTCCTTGCCTCGACCGATTCCGCCCAGCGCGCAGTGGCGCGCGTGATCCGCGGCATGCCCGCGAGCGACGGCGCGGGCGTGCGCCTCACCCGCGTGATCGGCCAGCCCGGTCTCTCCGAGCTCGACCCGTTTCTTCTGCTCGATGAGTTCCGCTCCGACAATCCCGGCGATTACATCGCCGGCTTTCCCGAGCATCCGCATCGCGGCTTCGAGACGGTCACCTATCTGATCGCCGGCCGCGTGCGGCACGAGGACAACAAGGGACACAAGGGCCTGCTCACGCCCGGCAGCGTGCAGTGGATGACCGCGGGCCGCGGCATCGTGCATTCCGAGATGCCCGAGCAGGAGCATGGGCTGCTGCAGGGCTTTCAGCTCTGGGTCAACCTGCCCCGGCGGAGCAAGATGACGGAGCCGCGCTACCAGGAATACGAGCCGGGCGCCATCCCCGAGGCAACGCTCGCCGACGGCGTGCGTGTGCGCATCATCGCCGGACGCTTTGCCGGCCAGCAGGGGCCGATCGACGCGGCGGCCACCGAGCCGCTCTATCTCGACATCACGCTACCGGCAGGGAGCGAGGTGCCGGTGCCAATCCCCGGGGGTCACGCGGCCTTCGCCTATGTCTTCGAGGGCGCCGCCATGGTTGGGGCGGACGGCACGGCCGTGCCGAAGGGCACGCTGGCGGTTCTGGGCGATGGGGACGGCGTCGTGTTGCGCGCTGACGGGAGCACGGCGCGGCTGCTTGTGGTCGCGGGCCACCCACTCGGCGAGCCGGTGGCGCGCTACGGCCCCTTCGTCATGAATACGGATGCCGAGATCCACCAGGCCATCCGCGATTTTCAGGCGGGCCAGCTCTAAGATCCTTCGGTTCGGACGCATTTTCGGCGCCGAACCAGCGTCCACTTCGGCGGAAAATACGCGCGCCTTGCCTGAGCCTCAGTCCGCGGGCTTGGGATATTGGCCGGTATACCCGGTCACGCGGGCGGGTTGCGCCTCGGTGTAGCAATCCACCGCTGCCAGCGTGCGATAGCAATACTGCACGGGAATCGGTGGGGGCGGCGCGTCGGCGGAAACGGGCGAGGGCTCGGTCGCGCGCCAGCGGCTTTGGGGTGGCGCGAACTCCGCGCGGTCCTGCCAGGCGTTGCAGGCAGCAAGGCCAAGGGCGATGAGTCCCAGTGTGGCAAGAGCGCGGTGCGGCAAGGGCATGGGCAGAAGCTCTGCTTTCAGTTGGGGCTTGCGAAGAGCGGACCCCAGGCTGATTTCTAAGGCTTAGTCGGTTAATCTTCCGTTTCCATGCCAGGCCGCCCATGACCGCCCGCAAATACCTGTTTTCCGCCCTGGGCTTGGCGCTACTCCTGGCGGCGTGCTCGAGCAAGCCGCAATGGGTCAAGCCCGGGACCAGCAGCGACACCGTGAGCGACGACCTCGCGGAATGCCGCGCGCTCGCCAGCGCCGCCACGCGACAGGATGCCGCCATCGACCAGGACATCTTGGCCACCCGAGGCACAGATTGGCGCAACAACAACACGCTCCAGGCCAAGAAGCAGACCTTCGCCATGCAGGACCAAGGTCATGCCCGCGACATCATCGCGGATTGCATGAGCGCCAAAGGATACGCTCCACGAGGTGGTGGCCCGGGCTGAGCCGCCCCGGCCCCCTAGGCAGTGCTGCGGCCGGTGTGTACCATTGCACGCCATGGTCGAGTCTCAGCCTCTCGACGCTCTGACGAGCATGTGTCTGGTTGGCGTGCCGCCGCAGGCACGCAAGGGCGGTTTCTGAGATGACGACAGAAGGGACCGTTCACGTTGTCGACGACGACGAGGCGATCCGGGATTCCCTGACACTTCTGCTTTGCGCCGCGGGATTCACCGTCGCGGCTTACCCCTCCGCGGACGCGTTCCTGATTACCGCGTCGTCGGGGCCGGGTTGCGTCGTCATCGACGTGCGCATGCCCGGGATGGGGGGCCTCGAATTGCAGGAAGAGCTTGCCCGCCGGGGCCGGCGCATTCCCGTGATCGTGATGACCGGCCATGCGGAGGTGCCGCTTGCCGTCAAGGCCATGAAAGCGGGAGCGGTCGACTTCGTGGAGAAGCCGTTCGAGGAGCAAGCGATGCTGGCGGCGATCCGGCGCGCCTTCAGTCTTGGTCTGGAGACGGCTCGCGCCGAAGCGGAGGGCAACGAGATCGGCGGCCGGCTTGCGCACCTGACGCCGCGCGAGCGCGAAGTCCTGGACGCTCTCGTCGCCGGTAAGCCGAACAAGATCATCGCCTACGAACTCTCGATCAGCCCGCGGACGGTGGAGATCCACCGCGCCCGCGTCATGGAAAAAATGGAGGCCCGTACGCTTTCGGACCTCGTGCGGATGGCGCTCTCCGTAGGCCTCGGGCCTAAGCCAGCATAGGTAACTTATTGAACCTAGTCCGATTTCAGCATCGGACGCTCGCCTACGACGTTCGGGCAAATCGCAACAGTGCTTATGCCCATACGGGAAATCACGTATGCCGCACAGGGGCCTCGAGCCCTTATGTTTAGGGCGGGCTGCGGCTCGCGCGGCCGAGTTCCCGGGTATACGAATGACGCAGGCGGCAGGAACCTTGATCTTCATTGTGGACGACGACGACGCCGTGCGCGACTCGTTGCGCTTGCTCCTGGAGGCGCACGGGATGGCCGTAGAGGATTTCGACTCGACAGCCGATTTCGCCGCGGCTTTTCACCCGCATCCGCGCGCATGCCTTATCCTCGACCTGCATTTGCCCGTGATGGGCGGGCTCGAGTACCTGGCCTCGCTTGGAAAGCGCGGCCCGGAGCTTCCCGTCGTCATCGTCACCGGCCGCAGCGACGACGCATCCCGACAGCGCGCCTTTGAACTGGGCGCTATGGCGTTCCTCGAGAAGCCGGTCGACGACCGGGAGCTCCTGTCGGTGATCGACCGCGCGCTCGCAGACGCCTGAGATTCTGCCGCTGAGCGGGTGCGCGGGCACCACATTCCCGCTAAGTAGAAACCCTTAGGTACTATTCCGAATTTTGGCGGGTCTCGCGCCGCGGTAGATCTCTAAGCGCACGGGGACCTCCTGTGCGTCAGGGGACGCAAACATGCTCAGGACCGGGCACCACAATACCGAACGCAGCTTTTCCGCCGCGGTGGCCATCGCCGACACTGACTCGGCTCATCCGGAGGAGAGCGAGTTGGGCGTCCTCGATGCCCTCGGAAGCGTTATCTTGCTGAAACGCGACGCGACGCTTTTTTACGAGGGCGATGCCGCGGACTGCTACTACAAGATCGTTTCTGGCGCGGTGCGTAGCTTCAAATTGCTTAGGGACGGTCGACGGCACATCACGGATTTCCTGCTGGCAGGCGACTTCATCGGCGTTGAGGCGCTCGACCGGCATGGCGGTACCGCCGAGGCTGTCAACGACACGACCGTGATCCGGTACGAGCGACGCATCATTGACGCTCTGGTCTCACGCAGCCCGCGCGTGGGCAAATTCCTGCTCGACCGCCTATGCGCAGAGCTTTCCGAGGCACGCTCCCGCATGTTGTTGCTGGGCCGCATGAGCGCCCGCGAGCGCCTGGCGAGCTTTCTGTTGCGCATTGCCGCGCGCAGCCGCCGCGAAGATCGCGACACCATCCCTTTGCCCATGACGCGCAGCGACATCGGCGACCATCTTGGCCTCACGACAGAAACGGTCTGCCGCACCTTCGCGCAGCTCAAGAGCGCGGGCCTGATCGAGGCCCAGAGCCCACATCAGCTGCGCGTGCTCAAGCGCGAGGCGCTGACGGCGCTGGCGCAAGGCGTCTGAGCCAGAGCGAGAATTCTCCCGCAGTCCTCCTCCCTCCCCTCATTGGATTGTGGGCATACTGCCCGGTGCCGGTTCTCCGGCGCCGGGTTTTTCACGCCTATAGTTTGGACCCCGAGGTCACCACCGCGACGAGACGCTCGCGGAAGAACGGCAACACCCGGGCATGGAAATCTCGGTGGCATAAGAAACGCGAAATGTCCGGCGTTCGCTCGCGAAAAGGCGTCGTGTTCGATTTCACGCGTGTCTTTGTTATTGACGTGCGGCAGCGGCTTCAGCAACGTCCGCACCTGCGCACGTGGGCGGGATCACGGCGCAGGAGCCCGCTGGATCGGGCGCAGCTCATAATGACGTGGGAGGGAGCCTATGATTCGTTCGGTATTGCTGGCCTCGATGATCGCTGCCTGTCTCGGCGCGGCCGATCCGGCCTTCGCGCAATCCACCGTTTATATTCCCGCCATACTCGAACTCTCCGGCGCCGGCGCGGTCTCGGGCACGAATTTCCGCGATGGCATGCTGCTGGCGATCGACGAAATCAATGCCAAGGGCGGCATTCTTGGGCGCAGGGTCGATACGCCGATCCTCGATACGCAGAGCGATGCGGGCATTTCTCGCGCGCAGTTGCAGAAGGTGCTCGACAACAATCCCTACGTGATTCTCGGACCGGTATTCTCGGGGTCGGTGCTGGTGGACATGCTGCTCTCCCAGCAGGCCGAAATTCCGGAAATCGTCGGCGGCGAGGCCGCGGCGATCACCCAGAAGGGCGATCCCTACGTTTTCCGGACTTCTTTCGGCCAGCAATTCAGCATGCCGAAGATTGCCAACTACATGCGCGACGGTATCAAGGCGAAATCGGTCGCCGTCCTCTGGGTCAACAACGATTTCGGCAAAGGCGGACGCGACACGTTCGTCAAGGAGATGGGCGCGCGTAACATCAAGGTCGCCGCCGACATCTCGACCGAGTCCGGTCAGACCGATTTCTCCGCCGACGTGGTCAAGCTCAAGGCCGCCGATGCCGACGCGATCTTTGTCTATACCAACGAAGAGGAAAGCGCGCGCTTCCTGCGCGAGGCTCGCAAACAGGGCATCACCAAGCCGTTGATCGGCGAGACGACCCTGCTCGGTCAGAAAGTGATCGACCTCGCCGGCGACGCGGCGAACGGCGTGCGCGGCCATGTCGGCCTCACCGTCGATGCCCCGATCCCTGCCGTGCAGGATTTCGGCAAGCATTTCCAGGCCCGGTTCAACTATGTTTGCGACCATAACGGGATCAAGGGCTACACTGCCGTCTACTTCATCAAGTACGTGACCGAGAAGATGGGCAAATTCGACAGCAAAGGCTTTGCCGAGGCCGCCCACGGTCTCACGATCACGCCGCAGCAAGAGCCGGGAATCCTCATGGAGGCGACCTGGGACAAGAACGGCGATATCGACCGCGCAAGCTTCCTGGGCGAGGTCGTCGACGGGAAGCAAAAGATCGTCGAGATTTTGCCCAAGCTCGGCATGTAGCGAGCGTCTCTCAAAAATACTTCCTCCGGCGCGCGAGCCCGGCGGACGCCAGCTTGAGCCGTCATTGGGATCCTTCATACAGTTGCTGATCTCCGGCCTCGCCACGGGAGCGATTTACGCTCTCATCGCGGTCGGATTCACTCTGCTGTGGCAGACCTCGCAGACCATCAATTTCGCCCAGGGCGAATTCGTGATGGTGCCGGCGTTCTTCATCTTGGCATCGATGAACCTCGGCGCGCCGTTCTGGCTCGCGGCGCTCGTCGGCATAGCGTTATCGATCTTGGTGCTCGGGCTGCTCTTCAAGCTCGTCATCGTCGATCCGATGCTCAAGCAAGGCGTGCTGCCGCTGGTGATTTCGACCATCGCCCTCTCCCTGTTCCTGAAGGAGAGCGCAAAAGGTCTCTACAGCGCTCAGGCACAGCCGTTTCCAACCCTGGTGCCAGCGATCGACCTCCGCGTGCTGGGCGCGGTGATATCGACCCAGAGCCTGGCGGTCCTCGCCGTCGCGATCGTTACGGTGGCGGCGCTGCATCTCCTGCTGCAAAGGACGCGTCTTGGCCGCCGCATGCAGGCGACGGCGCAGAACTCGAACTTGGCGGCCATACTGGGCATACCCGTGCGCCGGATGGTGCTCTACACATTCCTGCTCAACGCCGTGCTGGTCGCGATCGCCTCGATTCTGGTGAGCCCGATCTACCTGGCGAAGTTCACCAACGGCGAGACTCTCGGCCTGGCGGCCTTCCTCGCCGCGATCATCGGTGGCTTCAATCAAGTACGCGGCGCGATCTTGGGCGGCGTGATCCTCGGCATCCTGGATAATCTCTCGGCGGCTTATGTCTCCTCGCAGTATCGCGGCGCCTTCCCGCTGCTCATCCTGATTGTCGTCATCCTGATCCGGCCACAGGGCCTGCTCGGCCGTATCGAGGAGCGGACGGTATGAGCCGGGCAGGCGCAGCGGCGCTCGCCATCGCCCTCATTGGTGCCGTGATCGCGCCTTTTCTGCTCAAGCCCTTCGGCATCTATCTCATTTCGATGTGGGCGGTCATCACCGTCGCTGCGATCGGCCTCAATCTCACCCTAGGCTACGCGGGCCAGGTTTCCCTGGCGCAAGGGGCCTTTGTCGGCATCGGCGCCTATTGCGTGGCCCTGCTGGTACCGGCAGGTGTTGCCTATCCCGTCGCTTTCGTGTGCGCGGGCTTGCTGTGCTTTGCGATCGGCTGGACCCTCGGTTATCCCGCGCTGCGCGTTCAGCACCACTATCTCGCCTTCGTCACGCTCGCCTTCACGACGCTGGTGTTCCTGGTGCTGCGCAATGAGGAATGGCTGACCAACGGCATCTACGGCATCAACGGCATTCCCCGTCCGACGCTGTTCGGTTGGTCCACCGGTCGTCCCGTTCATTTCTACTTCTTCAGCCTCGGAGCATTGCTCGTCATATCGTCGGCGAATTGGTGGATGCTGCGCTCGCCGTGGGGACGCGCCTTCGTGGCTTTGCGGGAAAATCCGATCCGCGCTCTGTCACTGGGTGTCGACACGCGTCGCTACACGTTGATGGCTTTCGCGCTGGGCGCCAGCCTCGGCGGATTGTCGGGCGCGCTCTACGCCCCGCTGGTGCAGTTCATCGAGCCGAGCTCGTTTGCGCTCGGTCTATCGTTCAATCTTCTCCTGATGGTGATCGTCGGCGGCAGCGGATCTTTTTTTGGGCCGTTCGTCGGCGCGCTCATTGCAGTTCTACTGCCCGAGTGGATGCGGATCACAGAGGGCTACTACCTCATCGTCTACGCGGCGGCCGTCATGGCGCTGATGGCGTTCTGCCCCTCAGGCGTGCTGGGGCTGCTCGACCGCGCGTCACGGGCGGCGGCTGTGCGACGCGGTTCCGCGGTCGTGAAGCTGAGTGTCGACAGGCCGCCCTTATGACCGTGGTGCTCGAGGTCTCCGATCTGCGCAAGACCTTCGACGGCATCACGGCGGTGGATGGCGTATCCTTCGAGGTCCGCGCGGGCGAGATCCTCGGGATCATCGGGCCCAACGGCTCGGGCAAGTCCACCCTGTTCAATTGCGTCTTGGGCCAATTACGGCCGACCGCCGGTCAGGTTCGAGTGGATGGCAACGTGACCACCGGCATGCGCCCCTGCGATCTCAACCGTCTGGGCGTGAGCCGGACCTTTCAAATGCTGCAGGTCTTCCCACAGCTCTCGGTGCGGGACAACCTCATCCTTGCCGGCCAGGAACATCGGGGCTCGATGGTATCGCGCCTGCTCGGCCGGGGTGACGCCGGGCTCGGCGATGAGGCCGAACAGATGATCGAGTTTTTCCGCCTGTCACACTTGGCGAGCGTGCCGGCAATGGAGCTGAGCTACGGTCAGCAGAAGCTGCTGGATGTCGCCATGGCCTTCATGGCGGGACCGCGGCTGGTGTTGCTCGACGAGCCCGCAGGAGGTGTGAACCCCACGATGCTCGGGCAATTGCGCGAACGGCTTCAGGCCTATCATACCGAGCGCAATGCCACATTCGTGGTGATCGAGCATCAGATGGAGTTCGTCATGGCCCTGTGCACCCGGGTGCTGGTTCTCGCGGAGGGCCGCGTCATCGCAGAGGGCACGCCGCAGGATATTCGCCGCGACCAGGCCGTGATCAACGCCTATCTCGGGCATTGACGATCACGCACATGAGTGCCGCCGAGCCCCTGCTGCATCTCGACAACGTCTTCGCCGGATACGGCAAGATGACCATCCTTAACGGCACGACAGCGCGCATCCGCCGCGGCGCCATCACGACTGTCATCGGCCCCAATGGCGCGGGCAAATCGACGATGTTCAAGGCGATCTTCGGGCTGCTTCGGGTTCGGTCCGGGACGATCACACTTGACGGGCGCGAGCGCACGAATTTTACGCCGCGCCAGCTCCTCGATGCCGGCGTCGCCTATGTCCCGCAGGGCCGGAATGTCTTCCCCGAGCTGAGCGTGCGGCACAATCTCGAGCTCGGCGGCGTTGCTTTGTCCGACCAGGCCCGGCTGCCCCGCCGGATCGAGGAGATCATGCAGCGCTTTCCCATGTTGAAGGACCGCGCGGACGCTCAGGCTTCGACGCTTTCGGGTGGCCAGCAAAAAATGCTCGAAGTTGCGCGCGGTCTCTTGCCCGACCCTAAACTCCTGCTCATCGACGAGCCATCCATCGGGCTAGCGCCGTTGATGGTGCGGGAGATTTTCGAGCTCCTTAAGGCGCTTCGCGACAAGGGCGTGACGATCCTGATGATCGAGCAGAATGCCAAGCAAGCTCTCCAGGTGTCCGACTATGGCCTGGTGCTGGAGCAAGGCCAGACGCGCATTGAGGCCAGCGCTGCGGAGATTCTCGCCGATCCGCGAATCGCACAGCTCTTCCTTGGCGGCGGCTTGGCACCGGCGGAGCGCCAATCATGAATGGCGCGCCCGAGAGGATTCGAACCCCTAACCCCCAGATCCGTAGTCTGGTGCTCTATCCAGTTGAGCTACGGGCGCCCGCAGGCGGCCTTCGGGGCCGGCCGAACGAGGGGGCGAAGCTACTCGCAACCCCAAGCGATGGCAAGGTCAGGCTTGCTCGCAGCGGCCGCACGAATGCGGCTTGTCGCTCCAAAGGGCATTGCGTAATATCCCTTTGGGAGATTCGTGAGGTACGGGTGTCACTTGCGTCGACTGCGCCGGGGGGGCGCTGCATATCGATGCCCGCGCCGTAGTAGGGGGACACCCGTCGCAATCGCAATGTCGCAGCTTCGCTCGCATCTCGTGATCTTCGCTACCGCCGTATTGCTCAGCGGCTGCTCCTTCGTGAACAACCTTTTGACGGGCGAAGATTCCTCGCAAGAGGAGTATCCGCCAGCCGATTCCGAGGCCGTACAGATACCGCCGTCGTCCTCCGAGCAGAACGCGCAGCCGACCATCACGCAGACGCCGGCACCCGCGCCTACGCAGGGCGCGGCACCCCCCGCGGTCGGCACCGGAAACTATTCCCCGCAGCCGGTAACGCCGGGCGCGAGCACGGGAACCTATGTCGGCCAAAAGGTCGCGTCGTTGCGCGGCGACTTGCAGCGCCTGCAGACCAACATCAACCAGCATAACCAGGAGTTGCAGCAGGCGCGCCAAGGCATGGCGTCCGACGCCGGCAGCTATTACAGCCTGGTTGCCTCGATCAATTCGCGCTTGCAGGTCGGCACCACGCCCGGCAATCCGCAGCTCGTGCAGCAGTGGACACAGGCGCAGTCCTCGCTTGGCCGGCTCGGCGACGACATCACGCGCCTCAACACGATCTCGAATGCCGCGGCGAGCGACTCCGCGCTCGCCGCCTATATCCTCGAATCCGTTCGCGCCGCGTACGGCCTGCAGGGCGCGGTCGATGAGGATCACCGGCAGCTCGCTATCCTCGAGAACGACTGCAATCGCACCGTGGTGCTGATCGACCGCCTGCTCAACGACCTCAGCGAGGATATCAGCCGGCAGAGCAACTACGTCAGCAACGAGCGGCGCAACCTCACGGTGCTGTCGCTCGCGATCAAGAACGGCGAGCTCTACGGCCAGAGCCTCAACAACCGCGCTTTCGCCAACGCGGCGCCGCAGCAAGTCGCCTCGGCGACGCCTGCGATCGCCGGCCGTCAGCCCCTGATGGTGATCCGCTTCGACCGGCCCAACGTCGCCTACGAGCAGGCGCTCTACAGCGCGGTCAGCCGCGCGCTCGATCGCCGACCGGGCGCCACCTTCGACGTGGTGGCGGTGTCGCCGACCGGAGGCAATGCCGGTCAGTCCGCCCTCAACACCAGCACCTCCAAGCGCAATGCCGAGACGGTCGTGCGCTCGCTCACCAACATGGGCTTGCCGCCCGACCGCATCAATCTCTCGGCAACATCGAGCGCCTCGGCGCAGGGGAACGAGGTTCAGGTCTTCGTGCGCTGAGCCGCGGCTGCTGGGCATGGTCCATGAGTGAGCCCGCCAAGACCCCGATGAAGCATTTCCCCGTCACCTGGGACGAGCTGCATCGGCATGCCCGCGCGCTCGCCTGGCGGCTGCTCGACCTCGGGCCGTGGCGCGGCATCATCGCGATTACCCGCGGGGGTCTGGTGCCGGCCGCCATCGTGGCGCGCGAGCTCGACGTCCGGCTGGTCGATACGGTCTGCGTCGCCAGCTATGACGACGCCAAGCTCGGCATGCGCGGCAGGGTCGAGGTCCTCAAGGGCGTCGCCGGCGACGGCGAGGGCTATCTCATCATCGACGACCTTGTCGACACCGGACACACCGCGCGCATGGTGCGAGAGATGCTGCCCAAGGCGCATTTCGCCACGGTCTACGCCAAGCCCGCGGGACGGCCGCTGGTCGATACCTTCGTCACCGAGGTGAGTCAGGACACATGGATCCTGTTCCCCTGGGATATCGATCTTCAGTTCGCGCCGCCGCTCGCGGTGGCGAAGCGCAAGAGCTGATCTGGACCGGCATCACGGAATTCCGTAGCGCTCCCGGTAGCACACGAGATCCCCGAGGCTTTGCGCTTCATAAACGCCGCGCATGATGGCGCGGGCGGTGCAATCGGCCGCTGCGGCGCCGATGCGCAGGAGGGCGCCGGCCCTGGGCTCCGGCAGGCGCCACCGACCGGTCGCCAGGACGAAGACGGTGTCGCCGTCGAACGGCGTGTGGGTCGGCCGGATGGCGCGGGCAAATCCGTCCTGCGCCATGATCGCGACGCGTTGTGCCTCGGCCTTGTCGAGCCGGCGTTGGTCGCAACCACCGCGATGGTGGTGTGCCCGCCGGGGAATGCGGACGGCGGCTCCGACTCCTCGAGCGGCGGGGGCTGCGTCGGCGGGGCTTGGGCACCGACCTCGCCCGCTTGCGCGAGCGCCCAGGCCCAGAAGCAGGACGAGCCCGGCATCACCGTCTCGCCGCGCGCGTTCACCGCGGCGAGCGCACCCACCTGCAAGCCGTCCGCCGCCAGCGCCGAGGCACTGCCGAGCCCGCCCTTGAGCGGGCCAGCTTTCGCTCCATAGCCGGCACCGGCATTGCCGAGAGCGAAGCTGCGGGCGGCGGCGATGGTGGCGGCACGGCCCAGCGCGGCATAGGGCGGATACTCACCCCAGTCTTTGGCGCCACCGTTCAAGAGATCGAACAGGATCGCCGCCGGCACGATCGGCACGATCGCCGATCCTACGGCGAAGCCGCGGCCCTGCACGGCGAGCCAATTCGTCACCCCCGAGCCCGCCTCGAGACCGAAGGCGGAGCCGCCGCTCAACACCACAGCGTCGACGCGATCGACGAGACAGGTGGGATCGAGCGAGTCCGTCTCACGCGTGCCCGGCGCACCGCCTCGCACGTCGATGGCCGCCAAGCTCGCGTGATCCGGCAGCACCACCGTGACGCCCGTCCGCACCCCCGCGTCCTTGGCATTGCCGACCCGAATACCCTCGACGTCGGTGATGAGATTCAGAGGGCCTGGCTGGAGCATCGCAGCTCTGCGCATTCGGATTGCATGTTTCGGCGTACACCATAGCCGCGCCGAACCGGACCAGATAGGGTCTCGCGGAATGGGTTCACTCCTTCGATCACTGAAGCATGCGGCGGCGCTACTGGGTCTGTGCCTCATCGCCGCCGGCGCAGCCCTGGCTCAGGAGAGTTCCTCGAGCGACCGGAGCATTGCCGATCGGCATCCTGTCGTCGCGCGGCACGACATGGTGGCGGCGGCCAATCCGCTGGCCGCCGAAGCAGGCCGTGAGATGCTGCGCCGGGGCGGCGGCGCGATCGACGCCGCGATCGCAACACAGATGGTCCTCAACCTGGTCGAGCCGCAATCTTCGGGCATCGGCGGCGGAGCCTTCCTGCTTTATTGGTCGGCGCGCAATCGGCGTGTCGAGAGCTATGACGGCCGCGAGACCGCTCCCGCCGCCGCGCGGCCCGACCGCTTCCTCCATGCGGACGGAGCACCGCTCGCCTTCATGGACGCGATGATCGGGGGCCGGTCCGTCGGCGTCCCCGGCACGCTCAGAATGTTGGCGCTCGCGCATCGCGAACACGGACGATTGCCGTGGGCGCAGCTCTTCGAGCCCGCGATCCGCCTCGCCGAGACGGGCTTTCCGATCTCGCCGCGGCTCCACGACATGCTCGTCGTGGAGAAAAGCCTCGGTCGGTTCGAGCCCGCGCGCAGCTATTTCTATGAGGCCGACGGCAGTGCGAAGCCCGTTGGCACGCGGCTTGCGAATCCCGCTTTGGCGGCGACGCTGCGCACGATCGCCGAGCGTGGACCTGACGCGTTCTATACCGGCGCCATTGCGGCGGACATCGTCGCGGCGGTAACCCATGCGCCGGTGAGCCCCGGCGACGTGTCGCTGGAGGACCTCGCGGCCTATCAAGCGAAGGAGCGGCCGCCGGTCTGCGGGCGCTATCGCCGCTATCGGATTTGCGGGATGGGCCCGCCGAGCTCCGGCGGATCGACGGTGCTGGAGATCCTGAGCTTGCTCGAGCGCTTCGATCTTCAGCGGTTGCGACCCATGTCCGCGCAGAGCCTGCATCTCTTCGCCGAAGCCGCACGGTTTGCTTATGCCGATCGAGATCGCTATCTCGCCGACAGCGATTTCGTCGCCGTGCCGCTGACCGGCCTGCTCGATCGCCGCTACCTGGCCCGTCGCTCGCGGCTGATCGATCCGCAACAGGACCACGGCGGCGCCGAACCGGGGACACCACCCCTCTCCCACGCGAGCTTGTGGGGCGACGGAGACGGCCTCGATCTACCATCGACGAGCCATCTCTCGATCGTCGATGCCGCTGGCAACGCCGTCTCGATGACCACCACGATCGAGCACGAGTTCGGCTCGCGTCTGATGGTGGACGGGTTCCTGCTCAACAACGAGCTTACGGACTTCTCTTTTCGCCCCGAGGACGACGGGCGGCCGGTCGCGAATCGCGTCGAGCCCGGCAAGCGACCGCGCAGCTCGATGGCGCCGACGTTGGTGTTCGGACCTGACGGCAAGCTCCTGCTCGCGATCGGGTCGCCGGGCGGCCCCGAGATCATCAATTACGTGGCCCTCGCGCTGATCGCGGTGCTCGACTGGGGCTACGACGTCCAAGCCGCGACGGATCTCGTCCACATCAGCAATCGCAACGGCGATACGGATGTCGAGCTCGGCCCGCACGGCGATGCGATCGCGGCCGAGCTCGGCGCGCGGGGCCACACAGTTGCGCGTAAAGCGCTCGAAAGCGGTCTGCACGGGATCATGCGCACGCCGCGCGGCCTCGAAGGCGGCGCCGATCCGCGTCGCGAGGGCGTGGCGCTCGGCGACTGACGGCTTGCCCGCCGAGGGTACGTCGCTAGACTGCGCCGCCATGACCGACAATCCCGCCGACCGCCCCACCGTCACGCTGCTGCCGGGTCATCAGAAGCGCGCGCTGCACGGTCATCCCTGGATCTTCTCGAACGAGGTTCAGATGGATGCCGCCGCCAAGGCGCTCGCGCCCGGAAGCCTGGTCACGCTCCGCACCAGCGACGGGCGCCCGCTCGGCGTCGCCACGTTCAATCCGCATACGCTGGTGGCGGCGCGTCTCTTCGACCGCGACGCCGGGCGGCGCATCGACCGGGAATTCCTCGCCAAGCGCCTGAAGCGCGCACTCGCGATCCGCGAGCGGCTCTACGACAAGCCGTTCTACCGCCTGGTCCATGCCGAGGCCGACGGCATCCCCGGCGCGGTGGTCGATCGATTCGGTGGGGTCGTGGTGGCGCAACTCAATACCGCCGGCGTGACCCGCCTCGAGCCCGAACTCCTGGCCGCGCTCGAGACGGCCCTTTCGCCGAAGGCGATCGTGCTGCGGAATGACAGCCCCGGGCGAGCGCTCGAAGGCCTGTCGGAGGAGGTGCGGGTGCCTCTGGGCGGCCTCGATGGCGCCGCGGAGGTGCATGAGAACGGCGCTCGCTTCGAGGTAGACCTCGTCGGCGGCCAAAAGACCGGCTGGTTCTACGATCAGCGCGACAACCGGCGTTTCATGGCGAAGCTCGCCAAGGACGCACGCGTCCTTGATCTCTATTGCTTCGCCGGCGGCTTTGCCATCGAGGCGGCGGTCGCGGGTGCGACGGCGGTCACCGGCATCGACCGCTCCGAGCCCGCCCTGGCTCTGGCAGCGCGGTCGGCGGCCCTCAACGGGGTCGGCGAGCGCTGCCAGTTCCGGCGCGGCGAGGCCTTCGCGGAGCTGCAGACCCTCGCAAGCGCCGGCGAGCGGTTCGACCTCGTGATCGCCGACCCGCCGGCCTTCGTCAAATCCAAGAAGGATCTGGGGCCGGGGTTGCGCGGATATCGGAAGCTCGCTCGGCTTGCGGCCGGGTTGGTGGCCTCGCAGGGCTATTTGTTCCTCGCCTCGTGCTCGCACAACGTGACGCCCGAGGATTTCTGGGAGGCGACGCGGCGCGGTCTCGAGGATGCGAGCCGGAGCGCTCGGCTTCTGCGCAGCGCCGGTGCCGCACCCGATCATCCCGTGCACCCGCACTTGCCGGAATCCGCCTATCTGAAGGCGCTGGTGCTGGCGCTGGACTGAGCGCTTGCGCGTTCTCCTGATCAATCACGAGTTCACGATCAGCGGCGCGAGCCGGTTGATGCTTCGGTTGGCGACCCACTTGCGCGAGCGAGGCAACACCTGCGACGTAATGTCGATCCTGAGCCACGACGGGCCGCTTCGCGAGCAATACGCGGCACACGGTATTCGCCACCTGATCACTGCGGAGCTCACCGAGGCCGCGTTCTCCGCACGATTCGATGCGATGCTCGAGGCGATCTTATAGAGCTGTAGGCAAACTGTCCCTATGTGCTGGGGGCTCGCTCCGTTTTCGGGCGAGCCGCGGCGGGCGCGGGCGCGCGTCGAGCCTCCATCGTCGAAGCTCCGCTACGGGGTAGACTCAGACGAAAGACGGTGCCGTGCTGCGTGCTCTCGCTGAGCACGATGTCGCCGCCATGCGCGCGCATCACTTCCCGGGCGATTGCCAGACCGAGCCCGGTGCCGCCCGGCCTTGCCGAGCCCGCAAAAGGCAAGAACAGATTGGCGAGAGCCTTGGGTGGCAGCCCCGGACCGTCGTCCCTTATGTCGATGGCAATCTCGCCGTTCTGGGCCTCGGCACTCACGGCGATGCTGCGCGCGCCCGCCTCCATGGCGTTCCGCAGCAGGTTCATCAGCACCCGGTGCAGCTGCTCGCGATCAGCCTCTGCGGCAAGATCGGGCGGCACGCGATCGAGAAGCAGCGGCCGCTCGCCACCCTTGAGCTCTAGGAGGTCTGCGAGTTCCTCGATCATCGAGGCCAGTAGAAAGCGCTGCAGCCGCAAGGGCGGCGCGCCTTCACGGGTGAAGTTGAGCGTGCCGCTGCAGAGCGCGACCGCCCGATCGATGGCGTCGAGCAACCGCGGTGCCGCGCGCTTGACCTCCGGAGCCTCGCTGCCGGCCAAGCTGTCGGAGACCAGTCGCGCCGTCGATAGGATGTTGCGGAGATCGTGGTTGATCTTCGTGACCGCGGTGCCGAGCGCCGCGAGCCGAGCGCTGTGGCGGAGCGCCTGGCGCACGGTCTCCTGGAGCTGGGCCAACTCACGCTCGGCCACGCCGATCTCGTCGTCGCGCGCGCTCGGGTGGATCACTCGCGAGGCATCTTCGGGATTCTCCCGAAATGCCGTCATGCTCAGGGTGATCCGGCGCATGGGCGCCACCAGCAGCGACCTCAGGCTGAGGAATACGAGCGCCGCCGTAATCAGCGAGATCACGATGGAGAGGCCGAGAATGCGGCCGCCAAACTCCCACATCTCCGTGCGCATGGGCCCTTCGCCCAGCAGCACTTCGACCACCACGTTCCGCTCTTTGGGCGAGGTATCGAGCACACGCAGGATCACGTCACCCGTGCGCCCCAGCGTCGCCAGCGCATCGCCGATCAATTGGAAGAAGCCGGCATCGCGGAGATCGTAGGTGCGGTCGACCGTGGGCGGCATGTCGCTGGCGATCATCAGCGCGGACTGGTTGGGAAGATGCAGCACGATCCCGCTCGCGCCCACGTGGTAGAGCAGCTGATTCTGCAGGCTCGGGCTCACGCTGTTGTCCGGCGTCGCATAAAGCGCGAGCGTCGCGAGACGCGCTGCCGCGATCCGGGTCTCCAGGTAGTTGTACCGGAAGCGCGCGAGCGAGGGCAAAAACACCACCACCTCGCCCAGCATCACGAAGAAAATCGTCAGCAGCAGCACCCGCGCGGAGAGACTGCGCGTGAGGACGGAGGCTCCAGGATCCTTGCTGCCGCTCATGGCCCGATTCTAGCATGAGGTCGGCGGTTGGACATGCTCAACCGAACCGCTTGAGCAAGCCGACGATCCCGCGTGTGCGCTCGCTGAAGAGCTTGGGCGCGAAGAAGCTGCCGGCGGCGCGCTTGCTGACCTCGCCCAGCGTCGGGTAGGGCGCAATCATGCTGGCGAGCGCACCCACCTTGAGCCCGCGGTTGATCGCAAGCACCCAAGGCTGGATCAGCTCGCCCGCCTGCGCACCCAGGATCGTGGCGCCGAGCACGCGGCCGTTGCGCTTGGTCACCACCTTGGCAAGTCCGTGGGTCGAGCGCTCGGCCTGGGCCCGGTCGTTCTCATGAAAGGGCCAGCGCAATATCGTGAGGTCACCCGGGTGATGCTCGCGCGCCTCCACCTCGGTGAGCCCCACGTGCGCGAGCTCCGGCTCGGTGAAAGTCACCCACGGCAGAGCCCGGTAGTCGACCTTCGCAGGCAGCCGGAACAGCGCGTTGCGGATCACGATGCCCGCGTGGTAGCCCGCGATATGCGTGAATTGCGGGCCGCCCGCAGCGTCGCCGACCGCATAGACCCGGCGATTGCTGGTGCGCAGCCGCCGATCGACCACGAGCCCGCCCCACTCGTTGCGCGCGATTCCAGCCTTTTCGAGCTCGAGCCCGCTCAGATTGGGGCGCCGTCCGGCGGCTACCAGCAGATGCGAGCCCGTCATGCGCTCCTCGCCGCTCTCGGTGGCGATCGTCAGGGCGATCCCCTCGCCATCGACGTCAACCCGGCTAATCCGCACTCCGGCGCGAAGCCTCACGCCGTCGGCACGGAGCCGGTCGGCCAGCAACGTGACCAGCTCCGGATCGTCCTTGGGCATGATGCGCGGCAGCGCCTCCAGCACCGTCACCTCGGCGCCGAGCAACCGATGCGCCTGCGCCATCTCGATGCCGATCGGTCCGCCGCCGATGACGACGAGATGCCGGGGTGCCACGCGGTTCTCGAAAATGGTCTCGTTGGTCAGAAAGGGCGCGGTGTCGAGCCCCGGTATCGGCGGCGTCGCCGGCGACGAGCCCGTGGCGATCACGATCCGGCGCGCTCGCACACGCACGTCGCCCGCCTCGAGCGTATCGGGCGCGACGAAACGGGCGAAGGCGCGGATCACGTGCACGCCCAGGCCTTCGAACCGCGCCTGCGAATCGGTCGGCTCGATCGCGGATATGACACCGTGGACATGCGCCATCACCGCCGCGAAATCGATGCTGGGCGGCGGCCCCGTGAGGCCGAACGCCGCGTTCTCGCGTGCCGACTGCACGCGCTTCGCCGCCGCCAGCAGCGCCTTCGAGGGAATGCAGCCGAAGTTGAGGCAGTCGCCGCCCATCTTGCGGTGCTCGAACAACACCGTCTTGGCGCCGAGCTGCGAGGCGCCGGCCGCCACCGTCAATCCACCCGAGCCCGCGCCGATGACGCAGACGTCGGCCTCGAGCGTCTCCGTCATGGTTTGCGCTTCCAGCGCTTATAGACCACGGGAACGAGTGCCAGCAGCGCTAAGCCCAGAAGAGGCAAGAGGATGTGAGGTTGCAAGACGGCCTGAAAATTGGGCTTCTCGCCCCGATCCAGAAATTCGCCCAGACCGCCGCCGATACTGGCGTAGACCAGGGCGCCGGGCATCATGCCGAAGAAGCTGCAGAGAATGTAGGCCCTGAGCGAGATGCCAAACAGAGCTGCGACCAGATTCACGACGAAGAACGGAAATAACGGAACCAGGCGCAAGACCAGTAGGTAGCTGACTGCATCTTCGCGAAGCCCTGCCTCGACCTTCTTCAGGGCTGGCCCCGCACGGCGTTGCAGGACATCACCATAGGCCGTCCGCGCAAGCAGGAAAACCAGAGTTGCGCCGATCGTCGCGCCAAGAAGGCTGTAAAGCGTCCCCAAGATGGTTCCGAAGAGAAATCCCCCCATCATCGACAGGAGAGCCGCTACCGGGATCGAGAGCGCGGCCACGGCCGAGTAAAGGGCAATGAAAGCAACCGGCGCCCAAGAGCCGAGGGCCGTGACTTTGCTTAGGACGAGTTCGCGATGGGTGACGAGCGCATTGAAGTTGACGTAGCTGCGCGCATCCCAATGCCAGGCTGCCACCGCTGCCACCACGAGCAAGCCAAGCGGCAGCCAGCGCTTGATGCCGCCGGACGCGGGAGCGCCGGTTCCTGCCTGGTTCATCGCCGGTAAGCCACTCTCGCGCATGACATAAACTCGCGTGTGCCGCGCGATCCTAGGCGCGCACCTGGGCCAAGCAGGATCACCTTGCCGTGACGGCCGGTTGCGGCCGCGCGGCGTTGACTTCGCCCCCCTGCTCCCGTATACAGCGGCCTCGTTTTCCTGAGAAGCCGCAGCCGGAGTCTGGGCCCCGTGAAGCGCACCTATCAACCGAGCAAGCTCATCCGCAAGCGCCGTCACGGCTTTCGCTCCCGCATGGCGACGGTGGGTGGGCGCAAGGTCGTCGCCAGCCGGAGGGCGAAGGGCCGCAAGCGCCTCTCCGCCTGAGCGGAGCGCGCCCCGCGCGCGATGGTGGCGCTGGAACGCCTCAAGCGTCGGCCGGATTTCCTGCGCGTGGCCGACGGGCGCCGGAAGTGGGTGACGCCGGGGTTGATCCTGCAGACCTTGGCCCGCGCTCCCACCGACGACGCCTGCGATGCCATCCGCGTCGGATTCACCGCGACCCGGAAGATCGGCAATGCCGTCATCCGCAACCGCGCCCGGCGGCGGCTGCGCGCGGCGGCGGCGAGCGTGATGGCACACCACGCCGTGGCGGGCTTCGATTACGTGCTGATCGCGCGGTCTGGGACGCCCGGGCGGCCCTATGCGGCGCTGGTCGACGATCTCGAGACTGCGCTGCGCCGATTGGGAACCTGGCGCGACGAACCTCATAGCTGAGGAGAGGACGCCCTTGCTGACGCTTCTGCTGCGCGGTCTGATCCGGAGCTACCAGCTGCTCATCTCGCCGGTGCTGGGGCCGTCCTGCCGGTACTTGCCGAGCTGCTCGGACTATGCCGCCGAGGCAATCGAGCGTCACGGCGCGCTCGCGGGCACTTGGCTTGCGGTGCGGCGGCTCGCGCGCTGCCATCCCTGGGGCGGGAGCGGCTACGATCCCGTGCCGGAGCAGCACCGGCGCGAGCATTCGATCGGCTGCCGCCACGGCCACTGACGGGCCGCGAGGCAAGGCTGGAAAGAGTCCCCATGGAAGACCAACAAAAAAACCTGCTCATCGCCGTGGCGCTCACGGTGCTGATCATGATTGGCTATCAGCTCTTCGTGATGCCGCTCTTCGAGAAACCAAAGCCGCCGGCACCCGTGCAGACGCAGACACAGACGGCGCCCAGCACCGCGCAATCGCCCGCATCGCCGACCGCTGCCCCCGGCTCGGCTCCCGCGGTACCGGGCGCCGCACCTAGCACACACGCGACGGCACCGAAATCGCGCGCCGAGGTGCTGGCCGCGAGCCCGCGCGTCCGCATCGACACACCGAAGCTGCACGGCTCGATCGCTCTGGTGGGCGGCCATCTCGACGACCTTTCGCTCGCGGCGTATCACGAGACGATCGATCCCAAAAGCGCCGAGATCGTGCTGTTGTCGCCACTGGGCACGCAGGACCCGTATTTCATCGATGTCGGTTGGTCGGCGGGCGACAAATCGATGCCGGTACCGGGTGAGGAGACCCGTTGGACCACGACCCGCGATGGCGCGCTCACGCCGACACACCCGGTGGAACTCGCTTGGGACAACGGGAGAGGTCTGACATTCACACGCCGGATCGCGGTCGACGAGAACTACCTCTTCACGGTGACGCAGAGCGTCGTCAATCACGGCGAGGCCGCCGTGACGCTCTACCCCTATGGCTTCATCTGGCGCGAGGGGAGTCCGCCGGTATCGTCCAGCTATCTGCTGCACGAGGGTCCCATCGGGGTCATCGACGGCACGCTCAAGGAGATCAAATACTCCGCGCTCAAGGGCGAGAAGCCGGTCGAGCAGAGCACGACCGGCGGGTGGCTCGGCTTCACCGACAAGTACTGGCTGACGGCGTTGATCCCGGATCAAGCCAACGAAATAAAGACGGGGTTCCGGTTCACAGGCACCACCGACGCGCCCGCGATCGAGCGCTACCAGGCCGACTATCTCGGCAACGCCGTGACCGTGCCCCAAGGCGGCACTGCCGGGACCTCCGACCGGATCTTCGCCGGTGCCAAGGAAGTGAAGCTTCTCGACCAATACCAGGCGGCGCTGGGCATTCCGCGCTTCGACCGCGCCATCGATTTCGGCTGGTTCTACTGGATCACCAAGCCGATCTTCCTGTTTCTGGATTTCCTGAACGGGAAGATTGGCAACTTCGGCATTGCCATCATGCTGCTGACTCTCAGTATCAAGATCTTGTTCTTCCCGCTCGCCAACCGCTCGTACCGGGCGATGAGCAAGATGAAGCTGCTGCAGCCGGAGATTCAGAAGCTGCGCGACAAGCACGGCGAGGACAAGGCCAAGCTCAATCAAGAGGTGATGGCACTTTATAAGCGTGTCGGCGCCAATCCGATGGCGGGCTGCTTGCCGATCTTCGTGCAGATACCCGTGTTCTTCTCGCTCTACAAAGTGCTCTACGTCACCATCGAGATGCGCCAGGCGCCGTTCTACGGTTGGATCCACGACCTCTCGGTTCCCGATCCCACCACTTGGCTCAATCTGTTCGGCCTGATTCCCTGGGATCCCACGCTCTTCTTCACGCTTCCCGCGATCGGCAGCATCCTGCACCTGGTGTCGATCGGCGCGTGGCCGCTCATCATGGGCGTCACCATGTTCCTGCAGCAGAAGCTGAACCCGGCGCCCGCCGACCCCGTACAGGCCAAGATGATGATGGCGCTGCCGATCGTGTTCACCTTCATGCTTGGCCAGTTCCCGGCGGGGCTGGTGATCTACTGGTCCTGGAACAACCTGCTCTCGATCACCCAGCAATGGGTGATCATGCACCGAGCGGGAGCGGCTTAAGCGGAGGCGCGGGATGACGGCGGATGTGGCGAGCACGGTCTATCCGCCCGAGCGCGCGCGCGACGCACAAGCGATCGAGGCGGGACGCCTGCTGTTCGCGGGTCCTTGCGATTTCATCGCGGGCGCCCTTACGGCCGACGCGATTCCGCCGGACACGCTGCCCGAGGTGGCCTTCGCCGGGCGCTCCAACGTCGGCAAGTCGAGTCTGCTTAATGCGCTCACGGGACGCGCGACGCTCGCGCGAGTGTCCAATACGCCCGGCCGTACGCGCCAGCTCAATTTCTTCTCGCTGGCCGGCAGGCTCATGCTGGTGGACCTGCCGGGCTACGGTTATGCCGAGGCGCCCAAGCACGATATCGCGCGCTGGTCTGAGCTCATGCGCCTCTATCTCAAGGGCCGCGCGAGCCTGCGGCGCACGCTGCTGCTGGTCGACGCGCGGCACGGACTCAAGCCGACCGACGAACCCTTGATGACGATGCTCGACGAATCCGCAGTATCGTTCCAGCTGGTGCTGACCAAGTCGGACAAGCTTTCGCCAAAGGCGCTCGCCCAGCGCCTCGAAACCACGGCAACGGCGCTCAAGAGCCACGTCGCCGCGCATCCCGCGATCCACGCGACCTCCGCGCAAGCGGGCTCCGGCGTCGCCGAGCTCCGCGCAGAGCTGGCGACACTAGCGTGACGATTCCGAGGTTCGTTAGAGCGGACTTCGAACACTGGCGAGCGGCGGCTCGCCTTGGTAATCTCGCGCGCCGCTAACCAACGAGCATCGTCCATGACGGTCGATCCTAACACCCGCGCTTCCGTGCTGTCGGAGGCCTTGCCCTTCTTCCGGCGCTACTCCGGCAAGACCGTGGTCGTGAAGTACGGCGGCCACGCCATGGGCGACGAGGTCGTGGCCGAGCGCTTCGCGGCGGACGTGGTGCTGCTGAAGCAGGTTGGCATCAACCCGATCGTCGTCCATGGCGGCGGGCCGCAGATCGGTCAGATGCTGAAGCGGCTCAGGATCAAGAGCGACTTCATCGACGGGCTGCGCGTCACGGATCGCGCGACCGTGGAGATCGTCGAGATGGTGCTCTCGGGCTCGATCAACAAGCAGATCGTCTCCGCGATCAATGCGGGCGGCGGCTACGCGATCGGGCTTTCCGGCAAGGATGCAAACCTGATCCGCGCGCGCAAACTCACGCGTACCAAGATCGACCCCGATTCGAATATCGAGCGCATTCTCGACCTCGGCTTCGTGGGCGAGCCCGAGGCGATCAACGCGACGGTCCTGGAAACGCTCAGGAACTCCCAGATCATCCCGGTGATCGCGCCGATCGGCGTCGGCGACGACGGGCAGACCTACAACATCAACGCCGACACCGTGGGTGGCGCCGTCGCGGGCGCCGTCAAAGCCGCGCGCTTCCTGTTGCTCACGGACGTCGCGGGCGTACTCGACAGGTCGAAAGCGCTCATCCCCGAGCTCACCGCCGATCAGGCGCGTCGTCTGATCGAGGACGGCACAATCGCGGGCGGCATGATCCCGAAGGTCGAGACCTGCCTCGATGCAATCGATCAGGGCGTCGAGGCCGCCGTCATCGTCGATGGCCGCGTACCACACGCGGTCATCCTCGAGCTCTTCGCGGAGGGCGGCGCGGGTACTTTGATCAAGCGCAACGCGAGCGCGTGATGACCGCACCGAAAGTTCTCGGCCTCGATCACGTCGTGCTGCGGATCACCGACCTCGATCGCGCCCGCGATTTCTACTGCAACGTGCTCGGCTGCCGCGTCGAGGTGTTCCAGAAGAAGATCGGGCTGCTGCAGCTGCGCGCCGGAGACTCGCTGATCGATCTCGTCCCCGTGGACGGGCAGCTCGGACGGCAAGGCGGCGCTCCGCCGGACGTGGAAGGCCGCAACATGGATCACTTCTGCCTGCGGGTGAAGCCGTTCGATCCGGGCGCGATCATGGCGCACCTGCGCGACCACGGCGTCGATCCCGGCCAGGTCGAGCAGCGCTATGGCGCCGAAGGCATGGGCCCCTCCATTTATCTCAGGGACCCCGACGGCAATGTGGTGGAGCTCAAGGGCCCCGCCACCTCGAAAGAGGCGCCGGCGGGGACGTGAGCGCGGACACCGGGCGCGGCCGACCGCTCCACGAGATCGAGACCTGGGTCTTCGATCTCGACAACACTCTTTACCCTCATTCCTGCAATCTTTTTCTGGAGATCGAGACGCGCATGGCCGCCTTCATGTGCGCGGAGTTCGGCATCGACACGGCGGCGGCGCACGCCATGCGGCGACATTATTTCCGCACCTACGGCACCACGTTGCGCGGCCTCATGAACGAGAACGGCATCGATCCCCACCGCTTTCTCGACTACGTCCACGCGATCGACGTGACGCCGGTCCAGCCGGCACCCGAGCTCAAGGCCGCCCTCGCGACGCTCGAGGGCCGGAAGCTTGTCTTCACCAACGCCGACCATCGCCACGCCGAGCGCGTGCTTGAGCGCCTGGGGATCGCCGACGCCTTCGAGGGCGTGTTCGATATCCACGCGGCGGAGTACCTGCCCAAGCCCGACCACGGCACCTACGCGCGCTTCCTCCAGCGCTTTGCGGTCGAGCCGCGCGGTGCCGCCATGGTCGAGGACATCGCGCCCAACCTCGTGCCCGCTCATGCGCTCGGCATGACCACGGCCTGGATCCCCGGCGGTCCCGATTGGACGCGCGCCGAGCCCGGAGCAGCGCACATCCACCACGTCGTCGAGGATCTTGCCGCCTGGCTTGCACAGGTGCCCTCCTCCCGACCCAAACCTCGTAAAATCGATGAGTGCGAGCGAACTTCATTATGACTTGGCATTGGCGAGCGAAGCCGAACTGCTGGTGGACCTCGCGCAGGCGTTCCATGACGAGGACGATCATCCGCTAAGTCCAGAGGGCGCGACCGCGTTGCGCCGGATCGTCTCCGGCGAACCCATGGCGCGGTGCTGGCTTATCCGTCGCGGCGGAAGGGTGATCGGATACTTGGTTCTGACGTTGGGTTACAGCGTCGAGCATGGCGGTGGCGACGGCTTCGTGGATGACCTCTATCTGATACCCTCGGCGCGGGGCAGCGGCGCCGGAGCAGCTGTGCTCGACTTCGCCTTGGAGCAAGCGCGCCTGCTCGGCATCGGGACGCTTCACCTGGAGGTCGATCCGAGGAACGAGCGGGCGACGGCTCTCTATCGCCGGCGCGGGTTCGCGGAAAATGGACGGCGCTTGATGAGCCTGCGATTGAAGCCGCAAGGTTGACATCGCCGGGGCGGAAGCCGCATCTTTCGCCGTCTTTTCAATAACTAGCCTGGCATCTTCATGACTTCCGCCGATCTCTCAGGGATCATCGACGCCGCCTGGGAAGCGCGCGATACCATCACGCCCGCGACCAAGGGTCCTGTGCGCGACGCCGTGGAGGCCGCGCTCGACGGACTCGATCAGGGCAGGCTCCGGGTCGCTGAAAAGCATGAAGGCCACTGGACCGTGCACCAGTGGCTCAAGAAAGCCGTGCTGCTGTCGTTCCGGCTCTACGATATGGCGGAGATTCTCGGCGGCCCCGCCGACGCAGCGCGCGGGCCTGCGGTCTGGTGGGACAAGGTACCCTCGAAATTCGCGGGCTGGGACGCCGCGCGCTTCCGCGGCGCGGGCTTTCGCGCGGTACCCTCCTGCGTCGTGCGCCGCTCTGCTTACATCGCGCCCAACGTCGTGCTGATGCCGAGCTTCGTCAATGTCGGCGCCTACGTCGATGGCGGCACCATGGTGGACACCTGGGCGACGGTGGGTTCCTGCGCGCAGATCGGCCGGAATTGCCATCTCTCCGGTGGCGTCGGCATCGGCGGGGTGCTCGAGCCCGTGCAAGCCAATCCCGTGATCATCGAGGACAACTGCTTCATCGGCGCGCGCAGCGAGGTGGTGGAAGGAGTAGTGGTCGAGACCGGCTCGGTCCTGTCCATGGGCGTCTTCATCAGCGCTACCACGCGCATCATCGACCGCGAGACCGGCGAGACCTTCCGCGGACGGGTCCCCGCCTATTCCGTGGTGGTGCCGGGCAGCCTGCCCGGCGGACCGCTGCCCGACGGACGACCAGGCCCAAGCCTCTATTGCGCCGTGATCGTCAAGCGCGTCGACGCGCAGACGCGGGCCAAGACCGCCATCAACGAGTTGCTGCGGGAATGACGGTCCAAGCCAAGCCGGAGGCCGTCGATCCTGCGGCGCTCGCGGCGGAGCTCATCCGCTGCCCCAGCGTGACCCCGAAGGATGCCGGCGCCATCGACGTGCTGGTCCGCGCGCTCGATCGACTGGGCTTTGCCTGCACCAAGCTCGAGTTCACCGAGCCCGACACCGAGCCGGTGCTCAACCTCTATGCCCGCCTCGGCAGGTCCGGGCGGAATTTCTGCTTTGCCGGCCATACGGACGTGGTGCCGGTCGGGCGGCGCGAGTCCTGGACCGTCGATCCCTTCGGCGCGGAGGTCATCGACGGCGCGCTCTATGGCCGGGGCGCGGCCGACATGAAGGGCGGAATCGCGGCTTTCGTCGCCGCCGTGGCGCGCTTCCTCGGTACGCGCGCTGGCGTCTTCGATGGCTCGATCAGCCTGCTGATAACCGGCGATGAGGAAGGCGTCTCCATCAACGGCACCAGGAAGGTGCTGGACTGGCTCCAGGAGCAAGGCGAGCGGCTCGACGCCTGCGTGGTGGGCGAGCCCACCAGCGCCAAGATCCTCGGCGACATGGTGAAGATCGGTCGGCGGGGTAGCCTCACGGGCACGATCACCGTCAAGGGCGTGCAGGGCCACACGGCCTACCCGCACCTCGCCGACAATCCGGTCCACCGGATGGTGACGATGCTGCATAGCCTGACGGCCGAGCCACTCGACAACGGCACCGAGCATTTTCAGCCCTCGACGCTGCAGCTCACCACCACCGACGTCGGGAACCCCGCCTCCAACGTGATCCCCGGCGAGGCGCGCGCGGTCTTCAACATCCGTTTCAACGACCGCTGGTCCTCGAAGACGCTCCAGGAATGGATCGAGAGCAAGCTCGCCGCCGCCGGCGGAAACCGCGAGCTCAAGGTTCACGTGAGCGGCGAGTCCTTCCTGACCCCGCCCGGGTCGGTCAGCGAGATCCTGACCCGCGCGATTCGGCAGGTGACGGGCCGCACGCCCGAGCTCAGCACCACCGGCGGCACTTCGGACGCCCGCTTCATCCATCGGCACTGCCCGGTGGCGGAATTCGGCCTTGTCGGCCTCACCATGCACAAGGTCGACGAGCGCGTGCCCGTCGCCGATCTCGCGGTGCTCGCCGACATCTACCGCGCGGTGCTCGACCTTTATTTCCCCGCGGCCTGAGCCGGGTGATGCCGAGTCTCGCCGAGATTTGGCGTGCGCTCCATGGCGCTTGGCGACTGCTGTTCCTCGACACTCGAGGCCTCGCCGATTTTGACGGCAGCCGCGGCGGGGGCTTGCGCTCCTTCTGGGCCATCGCTTTCGTGCTGCCAGTGAACGTCGCGATCATCGCGATCGACGAGCTTGGCCCGACTGCAGAGGTCCTGCCCCCACATAGCGCGGCGTTCCAGTTGATCGGGGCCATGCTCGTCCCGCCCGTGCTGCTGGCAGTCATTTATGGCCTTGCCCGCTGGTACGGCCGCGCGGAACGGTACTGGCTCTTCGTCACGACTTACAATTGGACGCAGATCCCACTGGCCTTGGCGGTGCTGCTGATCGTGGGGCTGTTCACTGCCGCAGGCAGCGTGGTCGATCTCAGCAACGTCGCGTCGGCTTCGGGCAGCGCCGCGCTGGTCGCCTATACCGCAGTTCTGGCGGGCGCGGCGCTCAGGGTCGCGGTGTACGCCTACGAGTGGTACGTGGCCTGGGTGAGTCTCGATGCGGGCGTCGCGCTGCCGATCATCGTCGTGCTGCTCGACATCGTCTCCGGGCTCGCCCTCGATAAAATATCGAACGCACTGGCGTGATGGCGAGCTCCGGCACCCGAAGGGCCCGGATTTCCGAGGCGCTGGCTCTGGTTCTCGTGAGCCACCCGGCCGCGCGGATCAGCTTGGGCGAGCTCCTCGATGCGCTCAGCGATCACGGTTTCGGCTTGCTCATCCTGGTGCCCGCCCTGATCAACGCGATCCCCGGACCGCACATTCCCGGATTTTCCCTCCCCTTCGCGATCGGCCTTGTCGTGCTGGGCGCACAGCTTGCGTCGGGCCGGCCATCGCCCTGGATCCCCCAGCGCGCCCGGCAATGGTCCGTGAGCTCGGCGGGATACTCCCGCTTCCTCGACCGCGTCTTGCCGACCATCAGGCGTGTGGAGGTCTGGCTTGGCCCACGGCCGTCCTGGCTCACAGAGCCCGCCGGCGAAAGGGTGATCGGCGTCGCCGTGATGCTCCTGAGCATCGTACTCGCATTCCCGATACCTTTCGGCAACGCGCCGATCGCCTATGCGCTAGTGGTGCTGTCGCTGGGGCTGATGGAGGAAGACAGCCGTGCGCTGGGCGTGGGGTTGGGCTGCGGAATCCTAGCGCTCGCCTGGAATGCCGCGCTCGTAGCAGGCGGCGCACTCGCGATCGTGGAGTTGCTCGGCTACGTCAAATAGGTCACGCCGACCAGGCAAAGACCTTGCGCGGGCGCGGTTGGGCCGCCCGCGCGGCGTTCCCTCGCCTCGAGCGCCCGTTTCACGTGAAGCGGCGACCACTTTCCGAGCCCCACGAGCTTCAGCGTTCCCACCATGTTGCGGACTTGATGGTGCAGGAACGAGCGCGCCCGAGCCTCCACCACGATTTCCTCGCCGGATCGGGCAATGTCGAGGCCATCGAGCGTCTTGATCGGCGACTTCGCCTGGCAGAGCGCGTCGCGGAAGGTAGTGAAATCATGCTCGCCCAGGAGGTGCCGTGCGCCCTCCTGCATCGCCGCGACGTCGAGGGGCGGCCTCACGTGCCAGACCCGATCGTGCTCCAACGCCGGCGGCGAGCGCCGGTTCAGGATGCGATAGCGGTAATGTCGGCCGCGGGCGGAGATGCGCGCGTGGAACGTCACCGGTACCAGATCGACGGCCAATACCGACACCGCGTGGGGGCGCACGTGATGATTGAGCGCACCGTGGATCTCCTCCGGGTCGCTGTCGCGCGAGAGATCGAAATGCGCCACCTGGGCCAAGGCATGGACGCCGGCATCCGTCCGGCCGGCGCCATGCACCCGCACCGCCTCGCCGCAGAAGCGCTCGACCGCGGTCTCCAGGATCTCCTGCACCGAGAGCCCGCTCGCTTGGCGCTGCCAGCCCACCAGGCCCGTGCCGTCGTATTCTAGAGTGAGCTTATAGCGCGGCATCAGAGCCGCGTGCCCGGTGGCAGCGCGTAGCCGCGCAGGAAGGCCTCGGCATCGACGGCAGCGCGGCCGGCACGCCTCAATCGGATCAAACGCAAGGCGCCGGACCCGCAGGCGACGGTGAGGCCGGCATCCAGCACGGTGCCCGGCAGCGCTGTCGCGCCGCTCTCCGCCATCGTCGCCGCCAGGACCTTGATGCGCTCGGCGCCGTGCTCGAACCACACGCCGGGGACTGGATTGAGCGCGCGCACCGCGCGCTCCAGCTCGATCGCCGGCCTGCTCCAATCGATCCGGCCCTCGTCGCGGGCGAGCTTCTTCGCATAGGTCACGCCTGCTGCCGGCTGCGGTCGTGCCGCCAAAGTGCCGTCCGCGCGGCCTGCGAGCGCACGCACGATGAGCCGCGCGCCAAGTGTCGCCAATTGGAAGTGCAGCGTGGCGGCCGTGGCCTCCGGCCCTATGGCGACCGACTCGGCGAGCAGAATCGGACCGGTATCGAGCCCCTCGTCCATTTGCATGATGGTGACACCGGTCTCGCGATCGTCCGCCAGAATGGCGCGCTGAATGGGCGCGGCACCGCGCCAGCGCGGCAAGAGCGAGGCGTGCACGTTGAGGCAACCGAGGCGCGGCGCCTCCAGCACGAGCTTGGGCAGGATGAGGCCGTAAGCCGCCACCACCGCGGCATCGAGCGCGAGCGTGCGGAATTTCGCCTGCTCGGCCCGGTCGAACTTCGCAGGCGCATAGACGGGAATGCCGGCCGCGTCCGCCGCGCGATGCACGGGCGACGGCTGCGCGCGATGTCCGCGGCCGGCAGGGCGCGGCGGCTGGGTATAGACCGCAACTACGACATGCCCGGCAGTCAAGAGCGCCTGCAGGACCGGCACGGCGAAATCCGGCGTGCCCATGAAGGCGAGGCGAAGCGTCATGGGATCGCCACGCTAAAGGAGCGGCCGTTTGCTGGCTTTGCCGCTATTTGCTCGGCACATGGATCGGACGGCCCGGCGATACGAAGGCGAAGCCTCGGTTGCCGCTCGAGCCGACCATGACGGTCTCGATCACCGGCTCGGAGATCGGCTGGGTGGCGCCCCAATCGACGATGAAGTTCGCCCCCGTGCCGCCGCGGATATCATCGGTTGGGATCAGAATCTCAATGGTGCCGAAGGGCCTGACCGCAACGGTCGCCGGAACGTAGTGCTGCACCAGGTTTCCGGCGGTGTCGTAATAGTCGATATGCTCGACCACCAGCGGCAACGTGGCGGAGGTGTTGCGGACTGAGAGCGTCACCGCGAGATCGAGCCTCGCCTGGCCGCCAGAGCCCACCAGGCTGGAATAGGCCGGCACGTAGACACTTTGGCGGAGCGTAATCTGAGCGGACGCTGGAGGCGCCACCAGGGAAGATTGAAAGCGGGAGAGCGGGTCGGGCTTGGCGCCTTGCGCCGCAGCGCGGTTGGCGGTCGGCAACGAGGCCAAGCCAGCCAGAATGAAGATCGTAGCAAGGCGCGGATAGGCCATGGAATCCTTATCCCGGTGCTGAACGGCGTGCAATCGACGCGACCATCCTACTCGAAACCGGATGTGTCGAGATTGGATTTGGACGAGTCGCACGTGCTCTCAGGCCGGAGCCGGCGCTCCTTGGCGCTTCGCCTTCGCGAGTTTGCGCAGGATGATGTTGCGCTTGAGGGCGGAGATGTGGTCGACGAACAGCGTGCCCTCGAGGTGATCCATCTCGTGCTGGATCACGGTCGCGAGCAGGCCCTTGGCGTGGAGCTCGCGGACCTCGTTCTGGTAATCGAGATAGCGCAGCTTGATCTCGGCGGGCCGGGTCACGTCGGCATAGTGCTCGGGGAGCGACAGGCAGCCCTCGCTGTATGTCGCGAGCTCCTCCGAGCGCCAGAGAATCTCGGGATTGGCGATTTTCAACGGCGCCGGTTTCTCGCCCTCGCCGGCGACATCCAGCACCAGCACGCGCTTGGTGACGCCGACCTGCGGAGCCGCGAGTCCGATGCCCGGCGCGAGATACATGGTCTCGAGCATATCGTCCATCAAACGGCGAATGCCGTCGTTCACTGCCGCCACCGGCCTTGCCTTGAGCTTGAGGCGCGGGTCTGGCGCCGTGATGATCGGCAGAATCGACATGCGGAATTCCCAGCGAGATCGGCCCTTTAGGTAGGCCCGCCGACGGGGCGCGTCAACCCTCGGCACCAACGCGAAAACCGCACATTGGGTAGCGCCGATGTCCATAAAAATCGCGCTGGAAGTTCTTTCGTTCCCGTTTCGTCCTGATAGGATGAAACTGGCGATTGGGCACCTACCTGAGCGGCATGAGCCATCCATGGACCTATTCCTGACGCTCGGATTCGTGGTGCTGGCATCTGGCGCGTCGGTCGCAATCACCACGCTGTGGCTGCGCCGACGCGAAAGCCAGGCGGAAACGGATCTGGCAGCATTCGAGGCGCGTCTCGAGGCGGCGCTGCGCGACCGCGACTCCGCGGTCGAGGCCCGCGTGACCGCCGAGCGAGGCGCTGCTTCAGCGCAGGCGGAGCTGACGGCGGTGCAAACCAGGCTCGAGGACTTCGAGCGCCTCCGAAAGGAGATGATGGACGCCGCCAAAGTCGCGGTGACCGACACTGCGGCGCAGGTCTCCTCCAAGCTGCTCGACGATCACAAGCGCGAGACCACCGAGGCGAAGCAGCAGACCGAGGAGCGCGTCCGCAAGGTCAACGAGACGCTCCTGAAGCAGGTGGCCGAGGTCGCGCAGTTGGTCGCGGTGCTCGACGACCGCGTCAGCAAAACCGGCGGCGAGATGGAGCTGCTGATGCGCGCAGTGACCAGCCCGGGCGGCGCGGGTCAGCTCGCGGAGATCGGCCTTGCCAACACCCTGCAGTCCTTCGGCCTCGAGGTCGGCCGCGATTTCATGCTGCAACAGACCACGGTCGACGAGGAGACCGGGCGCCGGCTCAGGCCCGACGCGGTCGTGTTCCTGCCCACCGACACCGTTCTGGTGATCGACTGCAAGGCCTCGAAGTTCATGCTGGAGATCGCCAAGCACGAGGGCACCCCGCAAGAAGCCGCCGCCTACGACAACCTCGCGCGCACCATGAACCAGCATCTGCGCACGCTCTCCGAGAAGGATTACCGCAACGCGGTCTACGCGGCTTGCAAGCAAGCGGGTCGCGGCGGCGACGATCCTCAGATCATCAGCCTGATGTATCTGCCGAACGAGGCGGCGCTGGAGCGGCTCCGCCGTGCCGATGCCGAGTTCTTCCAGCGCGCGCGCCAGGCGCAGATCATTCCGGCGGGACCTGCGGGCTTGCACTCGGCGCTGCTCATGGCCGGCACCGAAATCCGCCGGCTCCGCCAGATGGAGAATCAGCAAGAGATCGTCGAGAAGACCCGCGCCGTGCTCGAGGGCTTGGCCATCGTCCTGAGCCATGCGGCGCGCACCGGCGCGGGCCTCAAGAACGCGGTCGACAATTTCATGAAATTCACCGGCTCGATCAACGCGCGGCTCCTGCCGCGCGTTCGCGGCCTGGCTCGGCTCGGTGTCGAACCGCCGAAGGCCCTGCCGCAGAGCCTGCCGAGCTTCGCAGTGCAAACCGCGGAGGAGAGCACGCTGATCGAGATCGAGGCTGCCGAGCCCGGGCCGGAGCCCGAGCTCCAACTCCCGCCACGCATGGTCGCGGAATAGCTGAGGTCTAGAGTGGGCGCCTCTGCGCCAATGCGGCGCTCAAGGTGCCTTCGTCGAGATAGTCGAGCTCGCCGCCGACGGGCACGCCGTGCGCGAGTCGCGACACCGCAACGCCGGTGCCGGCAAGCCGGTCCGTCACGTAGTGCGCGGTGGTCTGGCCCTCGACGGTGGCATTCAGCGCCAGGATCAGCTCCTTAATCTCGCCGCCGGCCGCCCGCGCGATCAGCGAGTCGATGCGGAGATCCTCAGGTCCCACGCCCTCCAACGCCGAGAGCGTGCCGCCGAGCACGTGATAGCGGCCGCGAAACGCCGCGGTCCGCTCGATCGCCCAGAGATCGGCCACGTCCTCGACCACGCAGAGCACCTGCGGGTCGCGCCGGGGATCTCGACACAGCGCGCAGGGGTCCTCGGTATCGAGATTGCCGCAAGTCGAGCAAGCGCGGACCCGCTCGGCGACCGCCCGCATCGCCTCTGCTAGCGGCTGCATCAGGCTCTCCCGCCGCTTCACCAGATGCAACGCTGCGCGCCGAGCCGAGCGCGGCCCGAGCCCCGGCAGCTTCGAGAGGAGCTGGATCAGAGACGCGAGGTCGCTCAAAACGGCAGTTTCATCCCCGGGGGGAGCTGCAGGCCGCCGGTGAGCTTGCTCATCTCCTCCGCGACCATGGCGTCGACTCGCTGGCGGGCGTCGTTGACCGCCGCCACAACGAGGTCTTCCAGCACCTCGACCTCCTCGGGCTTGGCGAGCGACGGATCGATCTTGAGCCGCCGCAGCTCACCCTTGCCAGTCAGCGTCGCCTGCACCATGCCACCGCCGGACTGACCCTCGACCTCCATCTCGCCAAGGCGCGTCTGCAACTCCGCCATGCGGGTCTGCATCTGCTGCGCCTGCTTCATCATCTGACCGAGGTTCTTCATGGCTCTCCTTCGCCAGCCTCATCGGCGGGCAACTCCGGATCGAGGGGCGCCGCGGCGTCGCGGCCGATGTCCCGCACCGCCTCGATGCGGGCACCGGGAAACGCGTCGAGCACCGCGCGCACCAGCGGGTGCGCCGCAGCCTCGTGGCGGAGCGTCTCGTCTCTCGCCGCTGCTTGCTCCCGGAGCGTGGGCTCGCCCTCGTTCTGGGAAATGCTGACCACCCAGCGCTCGCCGGTCCAATCGCCCAGCAGCTTGCCCAGGCGGTTCGCGAGGTCGCGTGGCGCGCCCTCGGTCGGCCTGAGCTCGATGCGGCCGGGCTCGAAGCGGACCAGGTGCGCATTGGCGAACAGGTGCGAGCGCAGCAGCGCCTCGCGCTTGCGGTCGAAGAGCGCCACCACCTCCGCGAAGCTCTGCGGCATAGGCTCGGGCCCCGGTGCTGGCGCGGTTGTGGGCTCGGTCGCGCGCAGCATGCCAGGGGCGCCCGTGGGCTCGCTTTCGCCCACCGCGCTGCGCCGCGCGCTCGGAATGCCCGGACCGCCGCCCAGCATCGAGGGCGCCGCGGTGCCCGTGCTCGTGCCCGAGGGCGAGCGGGCGCTGGAGGCAGGGACGCCTGTACCCTCGGTCGAGAGAGCCTTCACGACATCGGCGGGCGCTGGCAGGTCCGCCACATGGGTGAGCCGCACCAGAACCATCTCCGCGGCTTGCAGCGGCGAGGGCGCGATCTGGATCTCCGATAGGCCCTTAAGCAGCATCTGCCAGGCGCGCACCAGCACCGGCACTGAGAGCTTGGCGGCGAGCGGCTGGCCGCGGCCACGCTCGCCCTCGACCGCGGGATCGCCCTCGCCCGCGCTCGGTGTCAGCTTGAGCCGCATGAGGAAATGCACGAGGTCGAGCAGATCCTGCACCACGAGCACGGGATCGGCGCCGCCGTCATAGAGCGATCCCAGCCGGCCGAGCGCGCCGGCGGCATCGCCCTTGAGCACGGTCTCGAGCAGGTCGAATACCAGGCCCTTGTCCGCGATGCCCAGCATGTCGCGGACCGAGGCCTCGGCGATAGCGGCCCCGCCCGAGAGCGCGATCGCCTGGTCGAGGAGCGATAGACCATCCCGTACGGAGCCGTCGGCCGCGCGCGCCACCAGCACGAGCGCCGCGGGCTCGGCCGCCACCTTCTCCGCTTCAAGGACCTTCGCATAATGCGCTTCCAGCAGCTCCGCAGGGACCCGGCGCAGCGAGAAGCGTTGACAGCGCGACAGCACCGTTATCGGAACTTTCTGGATCTCGGTGGTGGCGAAGATGAACTTAACGTCGGGCGGCGGCTCTTCCAGCGTCTTCAAGAGCGCGTTGAAGGCCTGCCGCGAAAGCATGTGCACTTCGTCGATGATGTAGACCTTGTAGCGCGCCGTGACGGGCTTGTAGCGCACGCCGTCGGTGAGCTCGCGGATGTCCTCGACGCCGGTACGCGAGGCCGCGTCCATCTCCAGTACGTCGACGTGGCGATCCTCGGCGATCGCGCGGCAGGGCTCGCATTGACCGCAGGGCGTGATCGTGGGACCGCCCTTGCCGTCTGGACCCACACAATTGAGCGCGCGCGCCAAGATACGCGCGGTGGTCGTCTTGCCGACGCCGCGCACGCCCGTGAGGATGAAGGCGTGCGCGATGCGGCCGGTAGCGATAGCGTTGGTGAGCGTGCGCACCATCGCCTCTTGCCCGATAAGCTCGGCAAAAGTCGCCGGCCGGTATTTGCGGGCGAGCACGCGGTAGGTGGTCTGGCCGTCGGTCATGGAGAAGCGCTCATCGAGACGCGCTCGCACTCGCTGGAGCGCGCGGGTGGGAGGCTGGACAAACGACCCGAGCAGAAACTCGTTACGGCTGCTTCCTTCCGGACCTGACCGGGTTGGCGAGACGCCCGTCCGCAGCCAACCTCCCGCGCCACTATATCAGGCGAGATGCCCTCCGAGGCAAGGCCGAGTGACGCGCGTTCGTGAGCTGCTGCTTGCCCTGCCGATGCGCGGCGTGCGAGTGTCCGCGCAGCGATGAAGTCGCCGAATTTTTACGCCGCAAACGGGCTCGATCGGGCCGGCCACCGCCGGCGCCAGCCGGAATGGCTGACCCAGCAGCTCGCGCACCCGGAAACGCTGTTCGTGCCGGTTTGGCGCGGACAGAACCTGGTGGCGAGCCTCGCCGAGGGCGCGCCCACCGCAATGCTGGTGAGCCGCGAGGCACTGGTTTCGCTCGAGGGTGAGCCCGTCTTGCTGGGGTTGCGGGAGGAGCGCGCCTATTTCGCCCTCGACCTATCCCATCGCGAGGCGCCGCTGGAGGCGATCACTGCGGCGGGGCCGATCGAGTTCACGGACTTGCGCCGTGTAGGGCCCCTCCTCGCGCGGCCCGATGGCGCGCTGCTTGCCTATGCCCGCGGCATCCTACACTGGCACGGTCGACACCGTTTCTGCGGCCTCTGCGGCAACCCGACGCGCAGCGAGGAGAGTGGTCATGTCCGCCGCTGCGTCTCGCCGGACTGCAGCACCGCGCACTTCCCGCGCACGGATCCCGCCGTCATCATGCTGGTGACCGATGGCGATCGCGCCTTGCTGGGCCGCCAGGCAGTCTGGGCCAAGGGCCAGCATTCGACGCTGGCGGGCTTCGTCGAGCCCGGCGAAAGCCTGGAGGAGGCGGTTGCCCGCGAGGTCCGCGAGGAGACCGGGATCATGGTCGACGAGGTCGCGTATCACTCCTCGCAGCCCTGGCCGTTTCCGGCCTCGATCATGCTGGGCTTCACCGCCCGCGCGCTGACCACCGAGCTTCAGGTCGATCCCGAGGAGCTCGAGGCCGCGCGCTGGTTCGACCGCAGCTTCATCCTCGGCCATGTCGAGGACGACACCTTCCGTCTGCCGCGGCGCGACTCGATCGCCCGGCGCCTCATCGAGGACTGGCTGCAGCGGTAGACGCTGCCTCTAGCGCCTCCGCGATTTCCGGCGCGCCGGCTTTGCCGATCCACAGATGAGCTCGACACCGCCCGCAGCGATGTCCTCGAGCGCGGAGCGCGGCGCTCCCGTGCGCGCGCGAATCGAGAGGGTATGGAGAACCGCCGAGGCGAGCTTCGCCAGCGTAGCGGAATCGGCTGAGCTCAAGAGGTCGCCGCGCTCGCGCGCGAACCGCAGGCGCGCCTCGACGGCGTCGTCGATCTCCTCGAGAGCCGCGCGCACGGAACGGCGGATTTCGGGGTTCATCACGGCTTCGCTCGCAGCCGTGCCGGTCAGCAAGCAGCCGCGCGCGCCATGCTCGCCCGAGAGGTAAAGCGAGACGGCGCGGCCGTAGAGCCGGGTCAATGCGTCGCGCAGCGGACAGTCATAGGGAAGCGCCTGCCGCATGGCCGCGCGCGCCATCGCGCGGTATCCCTCGATCGCCGCGAGATAGAGCGCCCGCTTATCGCCGAAGGCGCCATAAAGGCTTGGACGGTTCATGCCTGTCGCCGCGCTCAAATCGTCCAGCGAAGTCGCGGAATAGCCCGCATCCCAAAATGCGGCGGTCGCCTGCGCCAGCGCCCGCTCGGGGTCATAGGCGCGGGGTCGGCCGCGACGGGCTCTCTCTTTTTGTACCATTCAGTAAACAATCCCTTGACCGCCGTTATTTTCCTGCGATACGGTACAAAAATCAATAGCGTTACGGAGACGCGCCATGGATCTCTACTTCTCCCCACTCGCCTGCTCGATGGCGACGCGCATCGCGCTCTACGAGGTCGGCGCCCAAGCCGGCTTCATCCAGGTCGATCTCAAGGCCAAGCGCGCCGAAGACGGCTCGGACTTTCTCGCCGTCAATGGTATGGGCCAGGTCCCAGTGCTGCGCACCGACACGGGCGAGCTGCTGACGGAAAATCCGGTGGTGCTGCAGTACGTCGCCGACCGCCTCCCCGGCTCGGGCCTGGCGCCGCAAGGCGGTATGGAGCGCTACCGGCTGCAACAGTGGCTCAATTTCACGACCTCCGAACTGCACAAGGCTGTGTTCGTGCCGCTGCTCGATCCCAAGAGCTCAGAGGGCGCCAAGGCCTACGCCCGCGAGAAGGCGCCGCAGCGCCTCAGCTATCTCGCCGGGCATCTCGAGGGCCGGGCGTTCGTGCTCGACCGCTTCACGATCGTGGACGCTTATCTCGTGACAGTGCTCAACTGGGGCCGATATAGCGGCCTCGACCTCGCCGAGTGGCCGGCGGTGCACGCCTATTACCATCGGATGCTCGAGCGTCCGAGCGTCGCCAAGGCGGTGTCGGAGGAGATCGCCCTCTACAAGGCCGAGCAGGCGCGCCGCAGCGCCGCCTGATCGAGAGGGCGTGGCGATCAGCGGAGGGGTTCGACCACCACGGCGGTGCCGTAGGCGAGCACCTCCGCCACGCCGGACATGATCTCGGTGGCGTCGTAGCGCGCGCCGATGACGGCGTTCCCCCCGAGTTCGGCGGCGTGCTCGAGCATCAGGTTGAAGGCATCGATCCGCGTGCGCTCGCAGAGCCCCGTGTAAAGCGTGATGTTACCGCCGAAAAGCGTCTGCAGCCCGGCGCCGATGCTACCGATCACCGAGCGTGAGCGCACGACGATGCCGCGCACCACGCCGAGGTTGCGCGTGATGCGGTAGCCCGGCAACTCGAAGGCGGTGGTGACGAAGGTGGGGTCGAGCTCGGTGCGTGCCATGCGCGCAGTGGTATCATGTTCCCGCCGTTGGCGCTAATGGCGCACCGCTTTTCAGGGGCTTTCACTTCGGCTAAGACCGAACCATGTCCGTATCAGCGGTATTAGGATTCTTTGGATGTCCGAGACACTCGATATCGCGCGCGTAGGTGCCCTGATGGGCGACCCGTCACGCGCCTCGATGCTGATGGCGCTCATGAGCGGCGAAGCGCTCACCGCGGGCGAGCTGGCTTTCCGCGCGGGGGTTGCATTGCCGACCGCAAGCGGCCACTTGGCCCAGCTCGCTGACGGCGGGCTGCTGACGGTCGCCAAGCAGGGCCGGCACCGCTACTACCGGTTGGCGGGCCCGGCGGTGGCACACGCCGTCGAGACGCTGAGCGATCTTGCGATCCAGGTCTTCCCATCGCCGCGCCGCGTGATGCCCGAGGACGCGCCCTTGCGCCGCGGCCGCACCTGCTACGACCACCTGGCGGGCCGGCTCGGCGTCGCCGTCGCCGAGGGACTGGTGGATCGCCGCGTGCTGCGGCGCACGGACGACGGGCTTGCACTGGTGCGGCGCGGATCGGGGGAGGCGCTCCTGAACTCCTGGGGCATCGAGCTTGCGACCCTTGAGGCCTCGCGCCGGCCGATGGTGCGCACTTGCATCGACTGGACCGAGCGCCGGCCGCATCTCGCGGGCGCGCTGGGCGCAGCCATCGTCGATCGCTTCCTCAATGCCGGCTGGATCCGTCGCCGCCGCGACGATCGCGCGGTGGCCGTGACGCCGCTGGGCCAGCGTCACCTCAGGCAGGAGCTCGGCGTTTCCGTCTAGGGCGTCAGTCCACCTCCGCCTGGTTCACCGCCAAGCGGTAGGAGTGCGCGGGGTAGATGCCGAGGATCTTCATCTCGCGCGTGAAGAAGCGCAGCTCGTCGAGCGCGAGCTTCACCGGCCGATCCTTCGGATGGCCCTCGATATCGGCATAGAACTGCGTCGCAGTAAACCGACCACCCAGCATGTAGCTTTCAAGCTTCGTCATGTTGACGCCGTTGGTCGCAAAGCCGCCCATGGCCTTGTAGAGCGCGGCCGGCACGTTGCGCACCCGGAACATGAATGTCGTGATGACGATGCCGCCGTCGTTCGCCGCGACCCGCGGCGCCTTCGACATGACCAGGAAACGCGTGGTGTTGTGGCTGGCGTCCTCGATGTCCTTCTTGAGTGTGACGAGACCATGGATTTCACCCGCGAGCTCCGAGGCGATGGCGGCCTCGCTGCGGTCGCCCCGCCCCGCGACCTCCGCCGCGGCTCCCGCGGTGTCCGCGACCACGATCGGCTTCAGCCGAAGCGCGCGGATCATATGCCGGCATTGGTTGAGCGCGTGCACGTGGCTGCGCACCGTCTTGATGGTCTTGAGCGTCGCCCCCTTCGGCGCCAGCAGCTGATGGTTCACGCGCTGGAAATGCTCGCCGATGATGTTGAGGCCGGACTCCGGCAGCAGATGATGGATATCGGCGACGCGGCCTGCGACCGAATTCTCCACCGGCAGCATCGCCAAGCGCGCCCGCGCCTCGCGCACGGCGGCGATCGCGTCTTCGAAGCTGTGGCAGGGCAGCGTCGCCAGGCGGGGATACACCTCCCGGCATGCGAGGTCCGAGTAGGCGCCGGGCTGACCCTGGAACGCAATGGTGTTGGCGGGCGAGCGTCGCATGGCTTGTCGAGAGCGGCGAGGGATGGGGCTAATGGCGGGGCGCCAAGATCTCGCGCGCGCGGGCGAGATCGGCCGGAGTATCGATACCGAGCGGAAGCGTGTCAACGAGCGCCACGTCGATCCGCATTCCGGCCTCGAGCGCGCGCAGCTGCTCGAGGCTCTCCCGCCGCTCGAGCGCGCCTTGCGGCAGGTCCACGTAGCGCTCAAGCGCCTCGCGGCGGTAGGTGTAGAGCCCGATGTGATGGTAGTGCGGCCCCTCGCCCCAGGGCATGACGGTGCGGCTGAAATAGAGCGCGCGCGCGATACGCCGGCCGGGTGTGAAGGCGATGGCGATCTTCACCACGCTCGGCGCCTGACGCTCGTCCTCGTCGCGGATCTCGGTCGCGAGCGTCCCGATGTCGACCGCGGGATCGTCCAGGGGCTCTAGCGCCGTTCGGATCGCCTCGGGTGCCAGCGTCGGCAGATCGCCCTGCAGGCAGACGACCGCGTCGTGGTGGCGCTCGGGATCGACCTGACGTAACGCCGCCGCAATGCGATCGGAGCCTGAGGGCAGCGCGGGATCGGTTAGCACGGCTCGTCCGCCCGCGCGCTCGACGGCCGTCGCGATCTCGGCGTCGCCGCAGGCAACCACCACCGGTCCAGCGCCGGACTCGATGCCGCGGCGCCAGACATGGGCGATCATGGGCTCGCCGTGAATGTCCGCGAGCGGCTTGTTCGGCAGCCGTGTCGAGGCGAGCCGCGACGGGATCAGCACGATGGGATTGCGGGGCTTCTGGACCATGGTGCCGGGCATTCCTGAACTCGCAACGTGACGCGCGGCGCTGCCCGGCTCCGCTCCCACGATTGCGGCGTTATGCCGCACGGGAATCGGGGTCATTCGGACTGGCCAAGCGCTCGCCTCCGAGGCCGCATCAATCACATTTCGTTTGAGTTGTCAGCGAAAATTCGGTTTCTTCCTTGCGGCACGGGACCGGCGTGGGGCGGCTCCCGCACCGCCCGAGCTCATCCCCGAAGGGACGCGGAATGTCGTCGTTCGAGATCAATAAAATCGTGGCCTCGGTGTTGCTGGCGCTGATCATAGCGTGGGTCTCCGGGTTGCTTGCGAACAAGCTGATCGAGCCGAAGGCGCCGGCAAAAAACGCCGTCGCCGTCGCGACCGCGCCCAGTCAGCAACCGGCGCAGCCCGCGGGCGGCGAGCAGGCGGCGGGACCGGAGCCGCTTCAGCCGCTGCTCGCCTCCGCCAATGTCGACGCGGGCAAGGATGTCGCGAAGAAATGCGCGGCCTGCCACACCTTCGAGAAGGGAGGCTCCAACCGGGTGGGCCCCAATCTCTGGGGTGTCATCGACGACCAAATCGCTCAGGACCGTGGCAACTTCGCCTTCTCCGACGCGCTCAAGAAGAAGGGCGGCACCTGGACCGTCGATGCGCTCAACGAGTGGCTCTGGAAGCCACAGGCGTTCGTCAAGGGCACCAAGATGACCTTCGTGGGGCTGCCCAAGGCGAAGGACCGCGCCGACATGATCGCTTATCTCAACTCTCTCTCGGATTCTCCGAAGCCGCTCGCAAGCCAGTGACGGGGCCCCGCGCGGCATGACGGCCCCTGTCGACCCCGCGGTCGTCACCTTCGCCAGCGAACTCGCGGACGCTGCGGGCGAGATCGTCCGCCGGTATTTCCGCAGGGGCGTTGCGGTCGACGACAAGCCTGATATGAGCCCGGTCACCATTGCCGACCGCGAGGCGGAAGCGGCGTTGCGCGCGTTGATCGAGAGGCGGTTCCCCGATCACGGCATCCTCGGCGAGGAGCATGGGTCGGTGCGTGTGGACGCCGATCGGGTCTGGGTGCTCGATCCCATCGACGGCACCAAGTCCTTCATCAGCGGCGTGCCGCTGTTCGGCACGCTGATCGCGCTCGTCGAGCATGGCATTCCGGTACTGGGCGTGATCGACCAACCGATCTCGCGGGAACGCTGGATTGGCGCACGCGGACGCAAGAGCACGCTCAACGGCGCGGGGATCTCGACCCGCAGCTGCGCGTCGCTCGCCTCCGCGACCCTCTTCGCCACCACGCCCGACATGTTCAAGGGCGCCGACGCCGACGCATTTCAGCGCCTCAAGAGCGCGGTCAAACTCGCGCGTTTCGGCGGCGACTGCTACGCCTATGGCCTGCTCGCGGCCGGTTTCGTGGACCTCGTGGTAGAAGCGAGCCTCAAGCCCTACGACTATGCCGCGCTGGTGCCGGTGATCGCCGGCGCCGGCGGCAGCATGACGGATTGGCGGGGCAATCCGCTCAACCTCGCCTCCGACGGTCGCGTCCTCGCTTGTGGGGATCCGCGGCTTTCACCTGCCGTCCGTGGCCTTCTTGCGGGCAGAGCGTGATAACGGGCGGCAGGATGCCCCCCGATGGCGATTTCCACTAAAGTGACGGCGTCAGCTGCAGGGACCCCGACCATGCGCGCCACGGCCATCGTGCTCGCCACCCTTCTTGCCTCCGTCCCGCTCGGCTCCGCGATCGCCCAGGACGAAGTCACGAAATCGCACGCGCTCTCGCTCTATGGCGACATCAAGTACGGGCCGGACTTCGCGCATTTTGATTACGTGAACCCCGACGCGCCCAAGGGCGGCACGGTCCGCGATTTCACGGTCGGCACCAGCTTCGACACGTTCAATCCCTTCGTGCTCAAGGGCGTGCCCGCAGCGGGCGCGGGCTTGCTGTTCGATAGCCTCACCGTACGCGCGGAGGATGAGCCCGAAACGGCCTACGGTCTCATCGCGGAGTCCATGGAGATGCCGAAGGACCGTACATGGGTGATCTATCATCTGCGGCCGCAGGCGCGCTTCAACGACGGGACGCCCATCACCGCGGACGACGTGCTCTGGACTTTCAATACGTTGCGCGAGAAGGGCCGGCCGCTCTTTCGCGTCTATTACGGCGACGTGGTCAAGGCCGAGACGACCGACGACCACAGCGTGAAATTCAGCTTCAAGAACGGCGAGAACCGCGAGCTCGCGCAGATCCTCGGCGAGATGCCGGTGCTCTCGAAGGCCTATTTCGCCACGCATGAGTTCGAGCGCGCCTCGCTCGAGGCGCCGCTGGGCAGCGGCCCTTACGTGGTCGACGGCTACGAGCCGGGACGCACCGTGACGTACCGCCGCGTGGAGAACTATTGGGGCAAGGACCTGCCGGTCAACCGCGGCCGGCACAATTTCGATGTGATCAAATACATCTACTACCGCGATCGCAGTGCCTCCCTCGAGGGCTTCAAGGCCGGCGACTACGACCGGCGCCTTGAATATACCGCGCGCGACTGGACGGAGGGCTACGACAGCCCGGCGTTCCGCGCCGGCCTCTATAAGAAAGAGGTGACCCCGCGCGGCGGCGTTCGCCCGTTGCAAGGTTTCGCTTACAACACGCGCCGGCCGATCTTCGGCGACCGCCGGGTGCGCGAGGCCTTGGGCTACGCGCTCGACTTCGAATGGACCAACAAGACGTTCTTCTATGGTCTTTACGAGCGCTCGAACAGCTACTTCGGCAACTCCGAGCTGGCGGCCACCGGATTGCCCGAGGCCGGCGAGCTCAAGATCCTCGAGGGCTATCGGGGCAAGATTCCGGACGAGGTCTTCACCAAGGTCTATGAGCCTCCAAAGAGCGATGGCAGCGGCAACATCCGCGAGAACCTCCGCAAGGCGCTCGACCTCCTGAAGCAGGCG
>DASZHJ010000240.1:0-5661 GCA_035938015.1 Allostellaceae bacterium | reverse complement strand
CTATGTCAAGCATGACCGAACCGTTCGGTCATTAGGTGGGTATGTGCATGGCACACGATTTCAATCGGTTAGACGAAAGTACGGCCGCTGGAGGAATTGGCGACCGTGGCCATCCTCGGTTCGAGGACGGCTTGGAGGGTGGTGCCGGCGGAGTGGGCATCGAGCGCCGGGAGGCGACCCCGCGCGAAACCGAGCCTCGCACTCGCGCGCCGCTGCCATCCGAGGTGCCGCAGTCCGGGTCCCCTGTCTCAACCTCGGCGGCGCCGAAGCGGCGCAACCTGCGCGCCATCATCCTTGCGGTCGTGCTTGTGGCCGCGGCGGTGCTTGGCGGCTGGTACGGGTATCGCTGGTGGACGGTAGGTCGCTTCATCGTCTGGACCGACGACGCCTATGTGGGCGCCAAGACCGCGACGCTTGCCGCGAAGGTACCCGGCTACATCGCCACGCTCGACGTTGAGGACAATGCGTCCGTCCAGGCTGGCGACGTGATCGCAACCATCGACGACGGCGACTACAAGCTCGCGGTCGACGCGGCTCGCGGCAAGGTGGCGACCCAGCAGGCGACCATCGACCGACTCGGCCGGCAGATCGCGGCCCAGCAGGCGGCGGTCGAACAGGCGAAGGCGCAGCTCGTCTCGGCGAAGGCCGGCGCCACCCGAGCGGAGCTCGAGCTCGCCCGCCAGAACGCGCTGGCGGTGAAGGAGTTCGCCAGCCGCCAGACGCAGGAGCAGGCGCGCGCTAGCCGCGACCAGGCCAGTGCCTCCGTTCAGAGCGCACAAGCCGCCATCGACGCCGCCGTTGCGGGCGTCGAGGTTTCCAAGGGCCAGCAGGAGGAGGCGCGCCGCACGCTGCAGGAGCTGCAGACCGCGCTCGCCAAAGCTGAGCGCGACCTTTCCTTCACCCAGATCCGGGCGCCCTTCGACGGCGTGGTCGGCAACCGCGGGATCGAGGTCGGCGACTATGTCCAGCCGGGCACCCGGCTCGTCAACCTGGTGCCGCTCGAGGGCGTCTATATCGACGCCAACTTCAAGGAGACGCAGCTCGTCGGGCTGAAGCCGGGCCAGCACGTCTCGATCGCGGTCGATGCACTGCCGGGTGCCCCCATCGACGGCACGGTGGAAAGCGTGGCGCCCGCCTCGGGCTCGGTGTTCTCGCTGCTGCCGCCCGACAACGCCACCGGCAATTTCACCAAGATCGTGCAGCGGCTCCCGGTGCGCATCCGCGTTGCGCCGGAGGTGGCGCGCGAGGGGGTGCTGCGGCCGGGAATGTCGGTGGCCGCGAGCGTCGACACCAAGAGCGCCGGGACCGTGCCGGCGGCGGTCTCGGTCTCCGCTCTGCCGCGCGGGAATTGATCCCATGGCGACCGCGGCAAGCCAGACCGCGGACGCGCCTGGGCGCGCGGCCCCGCCCATGAGCGCGCCCGACGAGCGGATCGATCCGAAAAAGCTCGTCGCGTTCCTCGCCATGGTGTTCGGCATGTTCATGGCGATCCTGGACATCCAGATCGTCTCGGCCTCGCTGACGGAGATCCAGGCGGGCCTCGCTGCGAGCGCGGACGAGATCCCATGGGTGCAGACCGCCTACCTCATCGCCGAGGTGGTGATGATCCCGCTCTCGGGTTTTCTCTCCCGCGCGCTCGGGACCCGCATTCTCTTCGCGATCTCCGCCGGCGGTTTCACCGCGGCGAGCTTGATGTGTGGGCTTTCGTCCTCCATGAACGAGATGATTTTTTGGCGCGCGGTGCAGGGCTTCATCGGCGGCGGCATGATCCCGACTGTGTTCGCCACCGCCTATATCGTGTTTCCGCGCTCCAAATACGCCGTGGTGACGCCCCTGATCGGGCTGGTGGCGACGCTCGCGCCCACCATCGGACCCACGGTCGGCGGCTATCTCACGGACCAACTCTCGTGGCACTGGCTGTTCTTCATCAATGTCGTGCCGGGCATCGGCGTCACGCTGGCAGCCCTGGCGCTGATCGATTTCGACGAGCCGCACTGGGCGCTGTTCGAGAACTTCGACTGGGTGGGGCTGCTCTCCATGGCGGGGTTCCTCGGCGCGCTCGAATACGTGCTGGAGGAGGGCCCGCGCTACGACTGGCTGCAGGACGATACGATCTTCCTGCTCGCTTGGGTCTCGGGTATCTCGGCCGTCGCGTTCTTGGCCCGCGCGCTCACGGCGCGGCAGCCGATCGTGGACCTCGGCACGTTCACCGACCGGAACTTCGGGCTGGGCACGCTGCTCGCGTTTCTGCTGGGGATCGGGCTCTACGGGCTGACGCTGGTCTATCCGCTCTACCTCGGCCGCGTGCGCGGTTACGACGCGCTCATGATCGGCGAGACGCTGTTTGTCTCGGGTCTTGCCATGTTCCTTACGGCGCCTGTGGTGGGTCGGCTCATCGGCAAGGTCGATCCGCGGCTGCTCGTGGTCGTGGGGAGCCTGATCTTCGCGCTGGGCACCTGGCGCATGACCGGGCTCACCACGGACTGGGATTTCCAGGAGCTGCTCTGGCCGCAGATCTGCCGCGGCGTCGGCTTGATGCTCGCGATGATACCGATCAACAACATCGCCTTGGGCACGTTGCCGCCCGAGCGGGTCAAGAACGCGGCCGGGCTCTTCAATCTCATGCGCAATCTCGGCGGTGCCGTCGGGCTCGCCGGCATCAACACCGTGCTCAACGACCGCACCGACCTGCACCTGGCGCGGCTCCACGAATCCCTGACCTGGGCGCGCCGGCCCGCGCTCGAGCGGCTCGACGCGCTCACCCGGCATTTCCAAGGCAACGGCGACGCGCCCGGCATGGCGCTGAAACAGCTCATGCTCATGACCCATCAGCAGGGCTTGGTGATGGCCTTCGCCGACGTGTTTCTGATGCTGACTCTAATCTTCGTGGCGCTCGCCGGCCTCGCCCTGCTGCTGCACAAGCCCGCGAGCCCGAGCGGAGCGGCCGGCGGGCATTGACCCCCGTGCCCTGAGGGCGCGGGCTTCTACCTCTCCTGTTTCGCGGGCGCGGCCGCTCTCACGCCGGCTGCCGCTCGAGCTCCTCGCCGAGTGTCACGGGATGAGCCATGGCGGAGGCGAGCTTGTCTCGGTCGAGCTCGCCCTCCCAGCGACTCACCACCACGGTGGCGACGCCGTTGCCGACCAGGTTGGTGAGGGCGCGGCACTCGCTCATGAACTTGTCGATGCCGAACAGGATCGCGAGCGACTCGATGGGGATGGTACCGACCACGCTGAGTGTCGCGGCAAGCGTGATGAAACCCGCGCCGGTGACGCCCGAAGCCCCCTTGGAGGTCAACATCGCGACGCCGAGCAACGTGAGCTCCTGGCCGAGCGTGAGCGGCGTGTTCGTCGCCTGGGCCAGGAACAGCGTCGCGAGGGTCATGTAAATATTCGTGCCGTCGAGATTGAAGCTGTAGCCGGTCGGGATCACCAGGCCGACCACGGATTTGGACGCGCCGAGCCGCTCCATCTTCTGGATCATGTGCGGCAGCACGGTCTCGGACGAGCTGGTGCCGAGCACGATCAGCAGCTCGTCCTTGATATAGGCGATGAAGCGCAGGATCGAGAAGCCCGCGAAATGCGCGATCGTGCCGAGCACCACCAGCACGAACAGGATCGACGTGCCGTAGAAGGTCAGGATCAGTGCAATCAGATTCCAGAGCGTGCCGATGCCGAAGGAGCCGATGGTGAAGGCCATGGCGCCGAAGGCGCCGATCGGCGCCACGCGCACGATCATGGCGATGATCCGGAACAGCATCTTGGCGACGAGGTCGACCCCGGCCGCGATGCGCTCGCCGGTGCTGCCCATCCGGGCGAGCGCGAAGCCTGAGAGGATGGCGATCAAGAGCACCTGCAGCAGATCGCCCTTGGCGAAGGCATCGACGAAGGTGTTCGGGATGATCGCCAGGAGATGCGCGACGACGCTCTCCTCCTTGGCCTTGACCACGAAGCCCGCGACCGCATTGGCATTGCCGGCACCGCCGCTGAAGCCGCTGCCGGGACGCACGAGCTCGCCGATCACGAGCCCGATCACCAGCGCCACGGTCGAGACCACCTCGAAGTAGACCAGTGTCTTCAGGCCGACGCGGCCGACCTTCGTCATGTCGCGCATCGAGGCGATGCCGTGTACCACGGTGCAGAAGATCACCGGCGCGATCATCATGCGGATGAGTGCGATAAAGGCGTCTCCCAGCGGCTTCATCTGGGTTGCAAGCGCCGGCCAGAAATGCCCGAGCGCGATGCCGATCGCTATGGCGATCAGCACCTGGATATAGAGGACGGCGTACCAGGGCTGACGCCTGGCGACGGCGGCTTCGGCCATATCTCCTCCCCTAAAGACGTGCGCGCCGGTTCTCCTGCCTCGCGGATCGGCCTTGTTCCGTCAGCATAAGGGCTCACCGCGCGGGCGCAAGACGCCCGCGCGCGCTAAAGTTGGATCAGTCCGCCCGCAGGATTGGGATCGTCGGCCATGCCGGCGGCGATGTCGCGGCGCACGACCTTGGAGCGGCGGTAATACTGGTGCGTCGCGTCGGGCGGCGAGAGCAGGTCGAAATCCTTGACCTCCGTGCAGTCGACGATCCGGAACATCGCCGGCGGATATTGCGTCTGGTCGCGCTTGTCGTCTGGTCCGTCGAAGCCCAGGCGAAGGCTAAGGTTGATCGCTTGGCTCAGGTACATAGCCACGTCCTTGCGGCTGTAATAGACCGAGATGCGGCTCGAGAGCTTCGGCAGGTTGCTAAGCCGCGCGCCGTTGGGCCGCTCGAAGCTGTCGTAGATCTCGTCGGCGCCGGGCAGGAACACCTCGTCGAACATGAGATCGTCGGACCCGCGGGAATCGAACCAGAACTGCACGCCCGCCTGCAGCGCATAATTTCCCATGCTGTGCGCGAGCAGGAAGATCCGCCCGTTCGGATTGGCCTTCCGATAGTCCGCCCGCAGCTGGTCCAGCACATTGAGGAAGAACGTCAGGTGAAAGCCGGACTTGCCGGCCTGGGCCTGGTCGGCGAGATAGGCCTCGGGCGGCATGTGCGGCGGCGCCGCGATGAGCTTTCCGGCCGAGGGCCAGGTGAACGCAACCACGGTGGTATCGGCCGCGGCCTGGCCGACATCGGCGAACCACTCGCGATTGTAGGCCGCGCGCTTGATCGCATCCTCGAAGGTGTTGTCGAAACCGTGGATGAACACCAGCAGGTTCTTCTTGGCGCCGATGATGGCCGCCGTCGCCGCATCGGAGAAGCTGCCTGGCGATTTGTCCGTAATAGACGCGATCGCGCCGCTGTCCTCCTGCCCCAGAGCGATGCCCTGGACGTCGGCCGCGGCATAGATGATGGCATCGGGCTCATTCGCCACGATGTCGGCGCCATAGCCGCCGGCCGCCGTGGGATCGGGCTTCCTGTTGGTCGCGAAATAGACCGTGGTCATGATTACCTCCCTTTTGTTGATGGCCAATGCAGAAGCATAAGCTGGGAGGGAACCTGCCAAGCGAGCCTATACCTAAAATTTGCGCTATCTATAACCGTCGCTCTCGCGAGGATTCGATGTCCGATCAGCCTGTCCGCGTCGGCTTGTTCGTCACCTGTCTGGTGGACTGGTTCCGTCCGAGCATCGGCTTTGCCGCGGTGAAGCTGCTGGAAGCGGCAGGCTGCACCGTCGAGGTGCCGC
>DASZHJ010000239.1:0-8057 GCA_035938015.1 Allostellaceae bacterium | reverse complement strand
CCCTTCTTGCCCGTGACGCGCTCCGGAAACCCCATGACCAAGAACGATGCCGGCAACTGACCTACGTTGAGCGAGGTGAGGCAGGGCCCGATCATTTCCTCGGCACCGACCGCGTGCAGGTAATCCGGAATGAATGCGTTGGCCGCGAAGTAGATGCTGGAGCCGCCGCCGAGAATGAGACCCACCTGCCAGGTCTGGGTATCTCGCCAATCGGGCCACCATAGCGGCGCCGAGCCGCCCGGAGGCGGGCGCTGGTTCGTCGTCGCGCCGGCGATCAGCATCGCGCTCGCGAGCACCGGCACCGCCCAAACGGCGAAGCTGCCGCCCCAGCTGCCGCCGACCAAAGGCAGAACCAACGGCAAGGTGAGCCACGCGCCCAGGATTTCGCCGATCAGCAATCCGTTGGTATAGACGGCTGTGGCAAGCCCGGGTCTGGTCTCGAACCATTCGCTCACCAGCGACGGCAGGGCCGGTTGCATGATGGAAATGCCGGCACCCATGACGAACGTCATGGCGAACAGCATCGGCGTCGATGGCCCAAGACCTCGGCCTGCGGAGCCGAGTGCCGTCAGGACAAGGCCGGTGAGCAGGGCGCGCCGGGCGCCGATCCGCGCGATCAGCAGCGAGCCCGGTATGGCAACGATCGCAAACAGCAGGACCGGCAGCCCCGTCAGTGCCGCCACCAGCTTCTCGCTCAGATCGAGATCGCGGTGAATCAGCGGCAGCACCGGCGGCAGCGCCAGGATCGTCAGGCGAAGATCGATGCCTGCGAGCCAAAGGAGCGCGAGGCGAGAGAGCCAGCGTGTCGCCGATGCGCTCGCCGTCGGTTCGCCCGATGCGAGCGGCCTTTCGCGCAGCGTCACTCCGCGTCCGGTTGCTTCATCGGATGCGCGGCGGCGAAGGCAGGGATCTTCATGCAGGTCTCGTAGATCCGCGTGAGATTGGGATAAGGCGCGAGGTCGCACTTGAAATTCGTGGCCGGGAAGACCTGCGTTGCCAGGCAGATGTCCGCAATGGTCGGAGCGTCACCGTGGCAGAAGCGGCCCTTCGACCCGTGGGTGACGACCAGGGTTTCCATGGCCTGCAAGCCGAGGCCGAGCCAATGCTGGATCCATGCGAGCTTCTGGGCCTCACTGACCCTCAGCACCTCCGTCAGGTAGTTCCGGATCCGCGGCACGATGAGCGGATGCGAGTCCGCGACATTGATCAAGGCGAAGGCGCGCACCCAGGCGCGCGCCAGTGGATCCTTGGGTAGGAGCGGCGGCTCGGGATGCGTCTCCTCGAGATATTCCAGGATCGCCAGCGACTGCGTGAGCTTGATGTCGCCGTCGACGAATGTCGGCACCATCATCTGCGGATTGATCGCCTTGTAGTCGGCGGCGTATTGCTGGCCCTTCTCGAGATGCCGGAACGCGTTCTCATGGGCGAGGCCCTTGATGTTGAGCGCGATGCGGACCCGGAAGGTCGCTTGCGAGCGGAAATAGGAATAGAGCTTGATCATGGCTGGCGTCGTCCTCCTCTCGAGGTCGCAGTAGTTCCCCGGCTATTGCAGCCACTCTGGCATCCTCGCCCTGACGCTGCCAATGGCAGAGCTCTCACAATCGCCTGATCGCAAGGAGTTCCGGTTCATTCCGGCCAAGCGGGCTCATGAGTTGCAAGCGGCACGGACGGCCGGCTCCAGTGAGCCGGTGTGACCGAGAGCTGCGCCGCATGGCGCACGACGGTCAATCGACCGAAGCCGGATGCGCTGTCCTCCAGCCGATCTCGGACAGCCTCGAAGCCGGGATCGGGATAGCCGAGTCCGCCTTCGACACGGCCGAGCTGTCGGATCCAGCGACCGGTCTGCGCCAGCGAGATGCGGACGTGCCAGCTGCCGCCCTCGCGCGCGCGGCGAGCCAGCGCGGTCATGGCGCCGAAGGCCATGAGATAGCCCGAGGCATGATCGAGCGCTTGCGCGGGCAGCGGCTTCGGTCGATCGCTGCCCGCGGCTTCGGCTTCCGCCGCATTGAACCCGCTCGCCGTTTGCACCAGCGAGTCGAAGCCGCGTCGCTCTGCCCAGGGTCCTGCGTGGCCATAGGCGGAGAGCGAGACATAGACGATGCCGGGCCGCAGCCGCGCGACGTCTTCCGGCCCGAATTCGAGCGCGCGGAGCGCGCCGGGGCGGTAGCCCTGCACAAAAATATCCGCGCCTCGGATCAGCTGGCGCAGGCGCTCGCGCGCCGGCTCTTCGCGCAGATCCAATTGGGCCGAGAGTTTGCCGCGACCGCCGTCGATCACCAGCGGCAACATGAAAGGGAGGTGAGGTGCGGTGATCAGCATGACCTCAGCGCCGTGTGCCGCAAGGCAACGGCCGCAGACCGGCCCCGCGATCACGCGCGTGAGGTCGAGAACGCGAACGCCGCCGAGCGGGCGTTTCGAGGGCGGCAGTCTCTCGGCCGGAGCGTCGGCGATCTTCTCTATCGAAAGCACGGGAAGCCGCGCCAGCGCCTGACCCTGCGAGTGCGCGTCCCATTCCTCAAAGCTCCGCATCGCCGTCACCACGAGGCCCGCCTCGGCCGCCGCCGTCTCGAAGGCTTCGGCGTGCCAGCCCTGAACCGCGCGCTCGACGGCGGCCCGGTCGTGCTCGCAGCGGAGCAAGGCCAGCACGCCGTCGCGGTGATGCGGGAAATTCGTGTGCAGCCGCACCCAACGGCCGTCGCCGCAGCGATAGGTACCGGCGATTTTGTCCCAGAGCTCCGGCGCCGGCTCGCCGTCGATCCGGAGATATCGCTCGCTCCGAAACTCGATGGCGGCATCGCGCATGGGCACGCAGACGTGCTGGCGTTCCCCCGTCCTGAGCCGCCAGAGCTCCGCCACGGCAAGCGCCGCCGTCGCAATGCTTACCTGCGCCGCAGTGCCGACGGCGAAGGACGACGGCAGCGCCGGCTCGGTGCCGGGCAGATCGATCTGACTAAGCGCCTCGGCGTCCTGACCGATCTCGCGCCAGACCGCTTCCAGCGCATCAACGGCTCGTAGTGGCAACGCGGAGGCTCCGCTCGTGACCGCGCAGAGATGCTAATGACCTTCTCGACCGCTTTCGACAGGGATTTGAGCCGGGCTGCCCGGCGCGGGGAGCAGATTGACGCCGCGGGTCGGGCGCTGCAACGTTCGGCCCCCAGCGCACACCCGGAATTCCAGACGAGGCCCAAGAGATGACGTCCAATCGCAAGAAACTCCTGTTGCCGGATTCCATGGGTCGCGTCGGCTGGGATCTCCTGAAGGACCGCGACGATATCGAGGCGGTGGGCTTCCCGAACACCATCGGGCCCGAGGCGTTCCGCGCATTGCTCTCCAACGCCAGCGGCGCGGCACTGGGTGTGACACCGTTCCGCGAGCCGGAGCTCGAGGCGGCACCGCGCATCCAAGTGGTGGCGCGGATCGGCGTCGGCTACGACGCCGTCGACGTGCCCGCGCTGACCCGCCGAAGGATACCGCTGATGGTCGCCGGCACCGCCAACTCCGTGGCGGTGGCGGAGAAGGCGATGTACCTGATGATGGCGCTTGCCAAGCGCGGACCGTTGATGAATGCGTTCGTGCGCGAGGGCCGCTGGTGGGACAAGCTAAAGAACCTGCCGATGGAGATGTTCGAGAAGACCGTGCTGATCATCGGTTTCGGGCGCATCGGCACGCGCATCGCGAAGCGCTGCCTTGGCATGGAGATGCGCGTGCTGGTCTATGATCCCTATGTCGCCGCCGAGGCGATCCGTAGCGCCGGCTGCGAGCCCGCGAGCGACCTCGACGCCGCGCTGGCGCGCGCGGATTTCGTCACCATTCATTGCCCGAAGACGCCGGAAACGCTGGCCATGATGAACGCCGCCCGGCTCGCGCGCATGAAGCCGACGGCCTATCTAGTAAATACCGCGCGCGGCGGCATCATCGACGAGCGCGCGCTGCACACAGCGCTCAGCGAGGGCAAGCTCGGCGGTGCCGGCATCGACGTTTTCGAGCGCGAGCCCGTCGCCCTCGATCACCCGCTCCTCAAGTTGCCGAACGTGCTGGTGGCGCCGCATGTCGCGGGGGTGACGCGGGAGTCGGTCGATCGCATGGCGATGACGGCCGTGCGCAACCTCCTGAGCGTTATCGACGGCAAGCCCAACCGCGAGAACGCCATCAACCCCGAGGTGTTCGACTGAGCGCCGGCACTCGACTCAATAGGGAGACGACGGCTTGGCGGCTGTCGCGGCGGACGGCGCGCCTTCTCGCATCTCGCGGACAATCTGCTGACCCGCCATGGTGAGGAGACGCGCATCGCCCATCAAGGTCACGAACTGGAAGCCCATCGCGATCATCCGCTTGGCATAGGCACTGCTGCCGGTATGCAGGCCCGGGCGCACTTTGTGGCGCTTGCAGCCGTCGACGATCTTCTGCAGGGCCGAGATCATGAACTCGTCGCTTTTGTCGAGACCGGGGCTGAATCCCAGCGAGAGCGAGAGATCGGACGGACCGACATAGATGCCGTCGAGACCGGGGGTCGAGAGCACCGCGTCGAGGTTGTCGAGGGCCTCGCGGGTCTCGATCATGGCGATCGCGAGCACGGTATCGTTGGCTTTCTCGTGGTAGTCGGGTCCGCCGTAGAGCGTGGCGCGGATCGGCCCGGAGCTGCGGTAGCCTACCGGAGCGTAGCGGCAGGCGCCGACGAAAGCCTCGCACTCCCGGCGCGAGTTCACCATCGGGCAGATGATGCCGTAGGCGCCTGCGTCGAGCGCCTTCATGATGTCGGCGGGCGTGTTCCAGGGCACGCGCACCATGGGCGTCACCGCCGTGGTGGAGATGCCCTGCAACATCGAGACCATGGCCTGATAGTCGACCACGCCATGCTGCATATCGACCACCAGCGAGTCCCAGCCCATGTGTGCCATGACCTCGGCCGAGAAGCCGCTGGGGATGCCGCACCAGCCGTTGATCACCGCGCCGCCGGCTTGCCAGATCTCGCGCACTCGGTTGGGCCGCATGGCGTCGTCCTCCGGTTGTCGAGCGGTCGCCAGCCGACCGCCGCGCCATCCCGCCGTCCCGCGCGATCGAAGTCAAGGGAGCACGACGGCTTCGCCAGCATGTGGTCATGGTAGGCAAAACGGTCGGAGAGACTCTCGCCGAAGGCATCGCCAGCCTCGACCCGGCACGGCTGCCCGCGAGCGTGCGAACGGTGGCGGAAAAGCTCGTGCTCGACATCGTGGGGCTCTGCATCGCGGCCCGTAGATCCGATTATTCAGATGCGGTTGTTTCCAGCGGTCTGGCGCCTGGCCGAGCCACGGCGATCGGTCACGCGGGCGCGTTCGAGGCTGCGGCCGCGGCACTCATCAACGGCACCGCTGCCCACGGCGAGGATTTCGACGATACGTTCGAAGGCGGCCCGGTGCACGCGTGCGCCGTCGTTGTGCCGGTGGCGCTGGCGGTTGCCGAGGAGTTCGGAGTCGGCGGCCTCTGCGCGCTCAAGGGCATTGTCGTAGGCGTCGAGACGATGTGTCGGCTGAGCTTGGTCGCACCCACGCGCGTGCACAAAGCCGGTTTTCACCCGACCAGCGTATTTGGCGCCATGGCCGCGGCGGCAGCGGCAAGCGCGACGCTCGGGCTCGATCCTCCACGCATCGCCCACGCCTTCGGCATTGCCGGCAGCATGGCGGGCGGGATCATCGAGTATCTCGCCGACGGCGCGTGGACGAAGCGCCTACATGCCGGCTGGGCGGCGCAATCCGGCATTCGGGCGGCGCTGCTGGCGCGCGCGGGCTTCGTCGGGCCGCTCAGCGTGTTCGAGGGAACCCATGGTCTCTTCAACGGCTTTGCCCGCGGCTCGACCGGCGACTACGGCCAGCTCATCGATGGCTTCGGCACGCGCTGGCTGACGGAGGCTCTTGCCTTCAAGCCCTTCGCCTGCGGGACCATGGCCCAGCCCTATGTCGATTGCGCCATCCGCCTGGCCCGACGCGGCATCGCCGCGGAAGCCATCGACGAGATGGTTTGCGAGGTCGCCGAAGGGACGGTGCACCGGCTCTGGGAACCGCTGGCCTCGAAACAGGCGCCGCCCAACGCCTACGCCGCAAAATTCAGCACGCCGTTCTGCATTGCCGCGGGGTTCGTTCTGGGAGATGCCGGTCTCGCCTCTTTCAGCGAGGCGACCGTCCGAGATCCGCGCTTGCGTGCCCTTGCGGCGAAGGCCCGTTACGTCGTCGATGCCGGGAATCCCTATCCGCGGACCTACACCGGTCACATCCGCGCGAGGCTCAAGACCGGAGAAATGGTGGAAGAGCGCCAGCCGCATCTGCGGGGTGGAGCGCACGATCCGCTGTCCGTTGCCGAGCTCGAACGGAAGTACCACGCCAACGCGGCGTTCGGCGGTTGGCCCGAGGAAAGAGCGGAGGCCGTTCGGGCGCTGGTTGGGCGCCTCTTCGATGGGACGATCGACCTAACGGCGCTTCGGGGCTGAGTGGCTCGGCGGATGTCCGGCCAAGATCCGGATTGTCCTTCGCGCTCCTCGCCACGACATTGCCGGGCATGACGAACATTGCGCGCCGCATCACCGGCCTCGATTGGCCGAAGATCGAAGATTCCCTCGACCGGCAGGGATACGCCACGCTTCCTCGCGTGCTGTCGCGCCAGGAGTGCGAGGCGACCGCGGGGCTCTACGGCGACGAGGCGCGGTTCCGCAGCCGTGTCGTGATGGAGCGGCACGCCTTCGGCCTCGGCGAATACCAGTATCTCCGCTATCCCCTGCCGCCGCTGGTGGAAGCACTCCGTCGCGCCTGCTATCCCCGGCTGGTGCCGGTGGCCAATCGCTGGCGCGCCTTGCTGCGCGAGGCGGGCCGGTTTCCGCCCGATCTCGATGCCTATCTCAAAGACTGTCACGCCGCCGGCCAGACCCGGCCGACGCCGCTGATCCTGAAATACGAGGCCGGCGGCTACAACTGCCTACACCAGGATCTCTACGGCGAGCGGGTTTTCCCGCTCCAGATGACCGTGCTGCTGAGCGAGGCCGGCCGCGAGTTCACCGGCGGTGAATTCCTGCTGGTGGAGCAGCGGCCGCGCGCGCAGTCAAAAGGCGAAGTTGTGCCGCTCGAGCAAGGCGACGCCGTAGTCTTCGCCGTGCGCCATCGTCCGGCTCAGGGCAAGCGCGGACCCTATCGAGTCACGCTTCGGCACGGCGTGAGCCGCGTCCTCACGGGTCAGCGATACACTCTCGGCGTGATCTTTCACGACGCCGAGTGAGCGGGCGCCGCGCCTGGTTCACCGTGAGGCGCCGTCCCTGTATAAAATGCGTCGCGCTGGGGCTCGACCGCCGCGGCTGGGAGTGGGGGATGAGGGTTCGCGCGCTCAAGACGCGATTGTTCCGCGCCACGGCATTGCTCCTCCAATTGACCGCCTGGGCATCGGGCGCGACAGCGCAGGATGCCGAGCCGCCTTACGCGGATTCCTGTCACGATCCATTGGTCGGCAACTGGAAGCCACGGGCTGACCTGAAGGATGCGGGCGTGACCTTCTGCGTGAATTACACGGCGGATGCTCATGGCAACGTGTCGGGCGGCATCCGTCCTGGGGGCACCTACGAGGGCCGCCTCGAGGTTTCGCTTGATGCCAATCTCGAAACGCTTTGGTCGTGGAACGGCGCCAGCTTTCACGTGAGCGCCGACCAGATCCATGGCCGCGGACTCTCGGCCAACTATCTCGGCAATAACATCCTGACCGCGAACGGCAACGAGGCAGAGCGCGCGACCCGACTGTTCACACTTTGGCTCCAGGAGGAGAACAAGGGCACCATCTCGGTCAAGATCGGACAGCTCGCTGCGGACGACGACTTCATTGTCAGCTCGAACGCGGCTTTATTCGTCAACTCGACCTTCGGCTGGCCCGGCAAGGAGGCAGTCGACTTGCCGAGCGGCGGTCCCGTCTACCCGCTCTCCACACCCGGTGCCGAGATGGTCGTCGGACCGAAGGATCAGGGGCCGTCATTCTGGCTCGCCGTCTTCAACGGAGACCCCGCTGGCCCAGGGCCTGGCACCCCGCAATCGCGCGATGCTGGCGGCACT
>DASZHJ010000238.1:0-2783 GCA_035938015.1 Allostellaceae bacterium | reverse complement strand
GCCGATCACGAAAACCTCAAGACCATCATCTACGGCGGCGGCCCCATGTATGTGGCCGACCTCCTGAAGGCGCTCGACCTCCTGGGGCCTAAGCTCGCGCAGATCTACGGCCAGGGCGAGGCGCCCATGACCATCACGGCTCTCTCCAAGGAGATGCACGCCGACCGCGCTCATCCGCGCTGGCTCGAGCGGCTGGGCTCGGCCGGCGTGGCGCGCACCGACGTCGAAGTCCGCGTCGTCGACCGCCATGACCGAGATCTCCCCATCGGCGAGACGGGCGAGATCATCTGCCGCGGTGACGTGGTCATGGCCGGATACTGGCGAGACGAGGCCGCGAGCAGCGACACTCTTCGCGGCGGCTGGCTGCACACCGGCGACGTCGGGAGCTTCGATGCCGAGGGCTTCCTGACCCTCAGGGACCGGTCCAAGGATCTGATCATCTCCGGCGGCAGCAACATCTACCCCCGCGAGATCGAGGAGGTGCTGCTGAAGCATCCGGCCGTGCGCGAGGTCTCCGTGGTCGGTCGGCCGCACCGCGAGTGGGGAGAGGAGGTCGTGGCCTTCGTGGTGGCCGCACCCGGTGCGCCGATCACCGAGACCGAGCTCGACCAGCTCTGCCTCGACGCCATCGCCCGCTTCAAGCGCCCGCGTGCCTATGTGTTCCTAGAGGTGCTGCCCAAGAACAACTATGGCAAGGTGCTCAAGACGGAGCTGCGAAGACAGTTAGCGGCTAACGGCTGACCTCCCTCAGAACGTCCCCGGATACAGTCCGCCGTCGCAAAGCCAATTCTGGCCGGTAATGTAACTCGCCTGCTGGCTGCAAAGGAAGGCGCACATGCCGCCGAAATCGTCGATGGTGCCGAAGCGGCCGGCGGGAATGCTGGCGACCCGTTCGGCGCGGGCCTGGTCCACGGAGACGTTGCGGTTCCGGGCAGTCGCCTCGAAATTCGCGGCGAGGCGGTCGGTCTCGATCGCGCCCGGCAGCAGGTTGTTGATCGTGACGTTGAACTTGATGGTCTTGCGCGAGAGGCCGGCGATAAAGCCGGTCAGGCCGGAGCGCGCGCCGTTCGAGAGGCCCAGGATGTCGAGCGGCGCCTTCACCGCGCTCGAGGTGATGTTCACGATGCGGCCGAAACGGCGCTGGATCATGCCATCCACGGTCTGCCGGATGAGCTCGATGGGCGTCAGCATGTTGGCGTCGAGCGCCTTGATCCAGACATCGCGGTTCCATTCGCGGAAATCGCCAGGCGGCGGGCCCCCGGCGTTGTTGACGAGGATGTCGGGATTGGGACAGGCCTCAAGCGCCAGCTTCTTGCCCTCGGCGGTCGCAATGTCGGCCGCGAGCGTCGTTACGGTGACGCCGGTCTTCCGTCGGATCTCTTCGGCGGTGGCCTCGAGGGCGGGCTTGCCGCGGGCAAGGATGACGAGGTTGGCGCCCTCCTGGGCGAGCGCCATGGCGCAGCCTTTGCCGAGCCCCTTGCTCGCCGCGCAGACCAACGCGGTCTTGCCCTTGATGCCGAAATCCATGGCCGCTCTCCATCGGGGAAATCGAGCGGGCCATCATAGTGCAGGAGTGCGCGGGGTCCAGCCGCCTACGATCCCGGCACCGCTTTGAGGGACTTCAGATAGACCGCGATGGCGTGCCGATCTTCGTCGGTGAGCTGGCTCGTGCCCTTCACGACCTCCGCCATGCCGGAGCCGACGTAATCGAAATACGGCAACTGCCCCGTCTTGAGCACGGTCTCGATGTCCTCAAAGCTCCACTTGCCGATGCCCTTCTCCGGATCCGGCGTGATGTTGGGCGCCCTCTGCCCGTCGGGACCTTTCGGATTGCCGGAGAATGCCCGGCTGGTCTTCATCGCACCCATGAAGTTCCGGGGCGTGTGGCATTCGCCGCAATGCCCGACAGCGGTCGCGAGATAGCTGCCACGGTTCCAGACGGCGTCGCGAGAGGGATCGGGCTGCCATGGACCTTCATCGAAGAACAGCAGGCGCCAGAACACCAGGCCGAACCGGAATCCGAAGGGCGGCGTCACCTCGTGCGGCTTGTTCGCCTGGGCCACCGGTTGCTGGGACTTGAGATAGGCGTAGAGGTCGGCGATGTCCGCGTCGGTGAGGCCCGTGAAGGATGGGAACGGAAAGACTGGGAAGAGATGGGTTCTGCCGGGCGCCATGCCCTCGCGGAGCGCGCGGTGGAACTGTGCCTCGGTCCACGCGCCGATGCCGTATTGCGGGTCGGGCGTGATGTTGGGGCCGTAGAAGGTTCCGAACGGCGTCGCCAGAGGCCGGCCGCCCGCGAGCGGCTGGCCGTTGTTTTTCACGTCCGTATGGCAGCCCGCGCAATCGGCCGCCGCGAAGAGATAGGCGCCGCGCTTAACCGCCTCGTCGGCGGCGGCGCGCGCCGAGGCCGCCACTGCCACGAGTAGGAGGGCGGTGAGCAGCCCGATACCACGTGCGCCCACCGCCCGCTCCACGCGTCCTACGCTTTCTCTCGGTAGGTGCCGTGGCAGGCGCTGCAGCTGCCCTTCCCGACATTGGCCACGGCCGCCTGGACCGCCGCCTTGTCGCCCTTCTGAATGGCCTCCAGCAACTTCTGCTCGCCTTCCTTCTGGCCGACATAGAGCGCCTTGAACTTATCCATCTGCTCCCAGATTTCCGGCTTGGCATTGCTCTTGCCGGGCATGTCCTTGGAGCTGGTGCCGGCTGGCCATAGGCCCATCAGCTTGTCGCTGAGCGCGAGCAGCTCCTGGGCCTTGGCGAGCGCCGTAGCTTGGTCGGTGCCC
>DASZHJ010000237.1:0-11661 GCA_035938015.1 Allostellaceae bacterium | reverse complement strand
GAATGCGGATATTGGCGAAGGTGCCGCGCATCATCACTTCGTGATGCCCCCGGCGCGCGCCGTAGGAATTGAAGTCCGCCGGACGCACTTGATAGCTGATCAGGTACTCGCCGGCCGGGCTCTCCTTCTTGATCGAGCCCGCAGGCGAGATGAGGTCGGTGGTGATGCTGTCGCCGAGCAGCGCCAGCGGCCGCGCCAGCTGAACGTCGGAGAGCGGGCGCGGGTCTTTCGACATGCCCTCGAAATAAGGCGGATGGGCGATGTAGGTCGAGGAGCCATCCCACTCGAAGGTCACACCGGTCTTCACTTTGACCTTGCGCCACTCCTCGGGACCCTCCTGAACGTTGGCGTAGCGCTTGCGGAACATCTCCGGTGTCAGCGCCTTGCGGATGGTGTCCTGGATCTCCGCATTCGCGGGCCAGATGTCCTTAAGGTAGACCGCCTTGCCGTCGGCACCCTCGCCGAGCGGATCGTTGCGGAGATCGACGCGCATGGACCCCGCGAGCGCGTAGGCCACCACCAGTGGCGGCGATGCCAGGTAATTCGCCCTGACATAGGGGTGAATGCGGCCTTCGAAGTTGCGGTTGCCGGAGAGCACGGCCGCCACCACGAGATCGCCCTGATCGATCGCCTCGGCGATCGGCTCGGGCAGGGGTCCAGAATTGCCGATGCAAGTCGTGCACCCGTAACCCACGAGGTTGAAGCCGAGCGTATCGAGCTCCTGCTGCAGGCCCGCGGCGGCGTAGTAGTCGGAGACCACCTGGCTTCCGGGCGCCAACGAGGTCTTGACCCACGGCTTCACCTTGAGGCCGCGCTTCACCGCATTGCGCGCGAGCAAGCCGGCGGCCAGCATCACGCTGGGATTGGAGGTGTTGGTGCAGCTGGTGATCGCGGCGATCACCACATGCCCATCCTTGAGCTCGTAGTTGCTGCCGGCGACCTTGACCGCCCGCTCGGCGATGGTGCCGCCATCTGTCTTGCCGGCGAGCCGCGGCAGCTCCGCCGCGAAGGACTTGGCGGCACTCGAAAGCGGCACACGATCCTGCGGCCGGCGCGGACCCGCGAGGGAGGACTCGACCGTGCCGAGATCGAGCTCGAGTGTGTCCGTGAAGATGGGATCGGGCGTCGCGTCGTCGCGCCAGAGGCCTTGCGCCTTCGCATAGGATTCGACCAGCTTCACCTGGTGCGCGTCGCGCCCGGTGAAGGCGAGGTAGCGCAGCGTCTCCGCGTCGATCGGCCAGAACCCGCAGGTGGCGCCGTATTCCGGCGCCATGTTGCCGAGGGTCGCGCGGTCAGCGAGCGCGAGGCTCTTGAGGCCGGGCCCGAAGAACTCGACGAAGCGGCCGACCACACCGCGCTTGCGCAGCATCTGGGTCACCGTGAGCACGAGGTCGGTGGCGGTGGCGCCCTCGGGGAGCGCGCCCGAGAGCTTCATGCCGATGACTTCCGGCAGCACCATAGAGATGGGCTGACCCAGCATCGCCGCCTCCGCCTCGATGCCGCCGACGCCCCAGCCCAGCACCGAAAGCCCGTTCACCATGGTGGTATGGCTGTCGGTGCCGACCAGCGTATCGGGATAGGCCACGGTCTTGCCGTTCTCCTCGGTGGTCCAGACCACGCGCGCGAGATATTCGAGGTTCACCTGGTGGCAGATGCCGGTGCCCGGAGGCACCACGCGGAAATTGTCGAAAGCGGTCTGGCCCCAGCGCAGGAACGCATAGCGCTCCCCGTTGCGCTCGAACTCGTGTCGCACGTTGTCGCGGAAGGCAGAGGCCGAGCCGAAGGTGTCGATCATGACGGAGTGGTCGATCACGAGATCGACCGGCGAGAGCGGATTGATCTGCTGCGCGTTGCCGCCGAGTTTCACCATGGCCTCGCGCATCGCTGCGAGATCTACCACGGCGGGAACGCCGGTGAAATCCTGCATCAGCACGCGCGCGGGACGGAACGCGATCTCGCGCTCGGAGCTGCGGGTCTTGAGCCACTCCGCCATCGCCTTGACGTCGTCCACCGTCACGGTACGGCCGTTCTCGAGGCGCACCAGGTTTTCAAGCAGCACCTTGAGGGAGAAAGGCAGGCGCGAGACGTCGCCGAGTCCCGCCGCCTTCGCCGCCGCATCCAGGCTGAAATAATCGTACTTCTTGCCCTCGACCTCCAGCGTGCGGCGAGCTTTCAGCGTGTCGTGGCCGGTGACGGACATGCAGAATCTCCTAGCGGTGGGGCGTGGCTCCGTTGGAAGCGCGGGGCGGCAACGCGGCCCGCTGCTACCGCTTCCGGCCGACGAGATCAAGGGCCGGATTGAAGCAGGCGACGCTCGCGCCTAGTATTCTGTTGAAGAGCTTAGCGCATTTTCGATTATTTCACCCTGGCAAAGGACTAGCGGATGAACGCGACACCATCGATGGCGGAACGAGCGGACGCACTCGAGCATCAGAAGATGCGGGAACTCGACGTGCTGATCGCGGACTCCGCGCTCTTCACCATGACGGAGGGCATCAATCAGGAGGGCGTGGGCGCCAAGCTGGTGCGCGAGAATCCCGGCAAATACATGCTGATGGGTGACGATCCACGGCTGCCGAAAATGCCGGCACAACCGACCCTGATCGATTTCTTCAAATACCGCTTCGGTCCCGGGCAGCACCTCCTGCAGAGCGCGGCGCATGCGCGCGAGACCGGTCAGCCCGAGAAGATCCAGCTCGCCTGCCTCGTACACGACATCGCGGTGCTCGCCTTCATCCGCGGGGATCACGGCTATTGGGGCGCCCAGCTCATTGAGCCTTATGTGGATGAGGAAGTGAGCTGGGCCGTGCGCACGCACCAAGCGTTGCGTTTCTATGCCGACGAGTCGGTGGGCTACGAGTATCCGGAGTCCTATGTCCGGTTCTTCGGACCGAATTACCGGCCGGATCCCTACATCGAGGACGAATACCGGCGCGCCCGCGCCCATAAGTGGTACATGACCGGCCGCATGATCACGATCTGCGACATCTACGCCTTCGACCCCAACAAGAAGGTCAAGCTCGAGGAGTTCACCGACGTGATCGGCCGGCATTTCCGGCAGCCGAAAGAGGGCTTGGGCTATGACAACAGCCCGGTCGCCCATATGTGGCGGGCCATGATCCGGCCGACCAAGTTCCTTTGAGCGAGCGCGGATCGACGACGCCCGTCCACGCGATCGTGACCCGCTTGCGGTCACGCCGCGGCTTGACCGGGTTCCACCTTTGGGCCTAACTAGGCTCGCGCTGGCGCATGCCAGCTAGGCGAAAAACGCAAGACTGAGGGAGGCTTGCGGGTTCTCGGCCGATTGCGCCTGTGGCTTGCGGCGCCGCCGGCCCCGCGGAGAGACGAATGGCCCTAGCCGAGAGCGAGATTGCCATCGAGCCCGGCCCGCGCGCCGCCAGCGAGGCTGCGCGCGACACCTTCCCCAAGCTTCTTCTCGAAAATGCGCGGATCCGCGCAGACCGTCCTGCCATCCGCGAGAAGGATTACGGGATCTGGCAGAGCTGGAGCTGGGCCGAAGTCGCTCGCGAGACGCAGGACCTCGCCCTCGGCCTCGCCGCGCTGGGTTTCAAGCGCGGCGACAAGCTCGGCGTCATCGGCGACAACCGGCCGCGGCTCTATTGGGCGATCACCGCCGCGCAATGCCTCGGGGGCGTTCCCGTGCCGGTCTACCAGGACGCCGTCGCGGCCGAGATGGAGTACGTGCTCGACCACGCGGAGGTACGCTTCGTGGTGGCCGAGGACCAGGAACAAGTCGACAAGGTGCTCTCGGTCCGCGCGCGGCTGCCGCGCCTCGAGGCGATCATCTATTGCGATGCCCGCGGGCTCCGGCACTACGACCACGGCGCGCTCACCCGCTTCACCGACGTTCAGGAGAAGGGCCGCGCCTTCGCCGCGACGCATCCCGACTATCTCGCGGCGGAGATCGCCATGGGCGGCGGCGCCGACGTCGCCATCATCCTCTACACCTCCGGCACCACGGGCCAGCCCAAGGGCGTGATGCTGACCTTCGACAACATCATCCTGACGGCGCGGAGCGGCATCGAATTCGAGGGATTGCGCGAGGACGACGAAGTCCTGGCCTATCTGCCGATGGCATGGGTCGGCGACAACGTGTTCTCCTTCGGGCAATCCTACTGTGCCGGCTTCTGCGTGAGCTGCCCTGAGTCGGGCGCCACGGTGATGACCGATCTGCGCGAGCTGGGCCCGACTTATTTCTTCGCGCCGCCGCGCATCTGGGAAAACATCCTGACCCAAGTGATGATCCGGATGGAGGACGCCGGGGCGCTCAAGCGCTGGCTGTTTGGGCGCTTTATGGCGCTCGCGCGCCGCGTCGGCGGCAAGATCCTCGACGGCGAGCAGGTCTCGGTCGGCGATCGCCTGCTCTACATCATCGGCCGCATGCTGATCTATGGGCCACTCAAGAACACCTTGGGCTTCAGCCGCATCCGCATCGCCTACACCGCGGGCGAGGCCATCGGCCCCGATATCTTCAACTTCTATCGCTCGCTCGGCATCAACATCAAGCAGCTCTACGGCATGACGGAATGCTCGGTGTTTCTGTGCATCCAGCCCAACGGCCAAGTGCGCGCGGACACGGTGGGAACTCCCGTCGGTGGCGTCGAGCTGAAGATCGCCGAGGACGGCGAGGTGCTCTACAAGAGCCCGGGCGTGTTCGCGGGCTACTTCAAGAACGCGCAGGCGACGGCCGAGACCAAGCGCCCGGATGGCTGGGTGCATTCCGGCGACGCGGGCTTCCTCGACGAAGTCCAGCACCTCCACATCATCGACCGCGCCAAGGACGTGGGTAAGCTCGAGGACGGCACGCTGTTCGCGCCGAAATTCCTGGAGAACAAGCTCAAGTTTTTTCCGTACATCAGAGAGGCCGTGGCGTTTGCGCCGGGGCGGCCCCACGTCACCGCCTTCATCAACATCGACGCGGAGGCGGTCGGAGACTGGGCCGAGCGAAACGGCATCACCTATGGCGGCTACCAGGAGCTCGCGGGCCTCGATGCGGTTTACGATCTCGTTGCGGGCTGCGTCGAGCAGGTGAACCGCGACCTGGCGCAGGAGCCGCACCTCGCGGGCTCGCAGATCCATCGTTTTCTCATCCTGCACAAGGAGCTCGACGCCGACGACGGCGAGCTCACGCGCACCCGCAAGGTGCGCCGGCGCTTCATCGGCGAGCGGTTCCGGCCGCTGATCGAGGCGCTTTATTCGAGCCGCGAGCGCGCGGAGATCGCGACCGAGGTTACCTTCGAGGACGGGCGCAAGGGCACGCTTAAGGCCGATATCAAGATCCGCAACGCCAAGACTGCGCCGATCCCCGCCACCATCGAGCCGCTGCGCCGCGCCAGCTAATCCCGATGACATCCGCAAAGCGGATCGGCGAAGTTCTGCTTCAGGCCGACGACATCAGCCTGTCCTTCGGCGGCGTGCGGGCACTTACTGAGATCAGCCTCGAGATCCGTGCGCACGAGATCCTCGCCATAATCGGCCCCAACGGCGCCGGCAAGACCTCGATGCTGAACGTGATCAATGGGTTCTACCATCCGCAGGGGGGTACCATCACCTATAAGGGCGCCACGCGCCGGCGCATGCGTCCGCATCAGGCGGCCGAGCAAGGGATCGCGCGCACGTTCCAGAACGTGGCGCTGTTCCGGGGCATGACCACGCTCGACAACATCATGACCGGGCGGCTCCTGCGCATGCGGCGCAATTTCCTCTGGCAGGCCCTCTACTACGGACCCGCGCTCAAGGAAGAGCTCGAGCACCGCGAGTACGTCGAGAAGATCATCGACTTCCTGGAGATCCAAGCGATCCGCAAGACGCCGGTGGGCCAGCTGCCCTACGGCCTGCAAAAGCGCGTCGAGCTCGGGCGCGCGCTCGCGATGGAGCCGGAGCTCCTGCTGCTCGACGAGCCGATGGCGGGCATGAACGTCGAGGAGAAGGAGGACATGTGCCGCTTCATCCTCGACGTCAACGACGAGTTCGGCACCACCATTGCGCTCATCGAGCACGACATGGGCGTGGTAATGGACATCTCCGATCGGGTGGCGGTGCTCGATTACGGCCGCAAGATCGCCGACGGTCCGCCCGATACCGTGCGCGCGAACCAGGCCGTGATAGACGCCTATCTCGGCGTGGCACGCGAAGCGTGAGCGGACGCTGATGGGCACGCTTTATGCCGTCTTCATCGATCCCTTCGCGCAGATGTGGGACAACCCCGAGTTCCTGCTGGAGGTGGTGATCGGCGGGCTCCTGAGCGGCGTGCTCTACTCGCTGGTGGCACTCGGATACGTGCTGATCTACAAGGCCTCGGGCGTGTTCAATTTCGCCCAGGGCACCATGGTGCTCTTCGCGGCCCTTACCTTCTCGGGCTGCATCGACCTGCACGTGCCGATCTGGCTCAGCTTCCTCATCGTCATCGCCGTCATGGTGGTGCTCGCCTTCGGCGTCGAGCGCGTCGTGCTGCGGCCGCTGGTCAATCAGGACCAGATCATCCTGTTCATGGCGACTATCGGCATCACCTATTTCCTGCGGGGCCTCGGCCAGATCGTCTGGGGCGGCAACGTCCGCACGCTCGATATCGGCTTGCCCAAGGCCCCCATGATCATCGGCGGCATATTGGTGAATGCCTTCGATCTCGTGAGCGCGGTGGCAGCCGGCTCGCTGGTGGCGATCCTCGCGGTGTTCTTTCAGAAAACCGCGGTCGGCCGGGCGCTCCGCGCGGTCGCCGACGATCACCAGGCAGCACTCGCGGTCGGAATTCCGCTCAAGACCATCTGGGTCATCGTGTGGACCACCGCGGGCATCGTGGCGCTGGTGGCCGGCATCCTGTGGGGCACCAACCTGGGCGTGCAGTTCTCCATCGAGCTCGTGGCGCTCAAGGCGCTGCCGGTGCTGATCCTCGGCGGCTTCACCTCTGTTCCGGGTGCCATCGTGGGCGGCCTCATCGTGGGCGCCGGCGAGAAGGTCGCCGAGGTGTTCTGGGGCCCGGCCTTCGGCGGCGCCATTGAGGACTGGTTCGCCTACATGCTGGCGCTCGCCTTCCTGCTGATCCGGCCGCAGGGCTTGTTCGGCGAGCGCATCATCGAGCGGGTCTGACCGATGCTCTATCGCGAGGCCGGACAATTCAAGACCAGCTACGTCGCCGACCAGGCGATCTTTCCGATCCTGCAGGACCGGATTTTCATGGCCTTGATCCTGGCGGGCGCCTTCGTCGGCATCCCCCTGCTGGCGATCTCGGCAGGAGCGGAGGCTTACTGGCTCGGCACCATCATGCTGCCGCTCTTGACCTATGCGCTCGCAGCGATCGGGCTCAACATCCTCACGGGCTATGCGGGACAAGTCTCCCTCGGCACCGGCGGCTTCATGGCGGTGGGCGCCTTCGCGGCCTACAAGCTCGCAACCGCCTTCCCCTGGCTCAACGTGGTGGCGGTATTCCTGCTGGCGGGCGTGATCACCGCGGCAGTCGGGCTCGTGTTCGGCTTTCCGAGCCTGCGGATCAAGGGTTTCTATCTGACGGTGGCGACGCTCGCCTCGCAGTTTTTCCTGATCTGGCTCTTCAACCGGATTCCTTGGTTCACGAACTATGCGCCCTCGGGCGTGATCAGCGCGCCGCCGCGCGCGGTGTTCTCCGATATTTTCGTCACCGGCTCCGACGCGCGTCCGCTGTTTAAATATTATTTCGCGCTGGTGATGGTCACCATCCTGGCGCTGGCGGCGAAGAACCTCGTGCGCGGCCGGGTAGGGCGCGCCTGGATGGCGATCCGCGACATGGACATCGCGGCGGAGATCATTGGCATCCGGCCGCTCAGGACCAAGCTCCTCGCCTTCGCGATCAGCTCGTTTTATTGCGGGGTCGCGGGCGCCCTCTGGGCGCTCGTCTACACCTCGAGCGTCGAGGCGCTCGCCTTCGACATCGATACCTCCTTCAACGTACTCTTCATGATCATCATCGGCGGGCTCGGAAGCATCCTGGGCTCGTTCCTGGGTGCCGCCTTCATCACGCTGCTGCCGCTGTTCCTGGAGAATGTGCCCCCGAAGCTCGGGCTCGAGATCCCCGTGAACCTCGTCACCAACATCCAGCAGATCATCTTCGGCGCGCTCATCGTGTTCTTCTTGATCGCAGAGCCCCGGGGGCTGGCGCGGCTCTGGCAGATCGGCAAGGAAAAGCTTCGCCTCTGGCCATTCCCGCACTGAGGGGATCACGAGGTCGTCACTGGAGAATTTGCCCTGACAAGGGTCGAATGCTACGGTTCCAACTTGTCCTAAAGCCTCGGAAGGTGCGGATTCTCGCCTGATCTCCGAGGAATAAACGACGCATCAATCTGGGAGGTCCTCATGTATCTCAAGAGACTGAGCGTGATCGCCGCCGCGGCAACGAGCCTCTGCATCGGCCTCTGGGCCGACGGCGCGCTGGCGCAGAACGAGCAATTCATTCCGCGCCTGGTCTATCGGACCGGACCCTATGCGCCGAACGGTATTCCTTTCGCCGACGGCTACGCCGACTATCTCGACATGGTGAACGCGCGCGACGGCGGCATCAACGGCGTCAAGCTCACCTACGAGGAATGCGAGACCGCCTACGACAACAGCAAGGGTGTCGAGTGCTACGAGCGCCTGAAGGGCAAGGGCCCGACCGGCGCGGCGCTGGTCGATCCGCTCTCGACCGGCATCACCTACGCGCTGATCGAGCGCGCGACCGCCGACAAGATCCCCGTGGTTTCGATGGGTTACGGCCGCGCCGATGCGAGCTACGGCGCCGTATTCCCCTATGTGTTCACGCTGCCCGCGACTTATTGGGCGCAGGCCGATGCGATGATCAAATACGTCGCGGCGCAGGACGGCGGATTCGACAAGCTCAAGGACGAGAAGATCGCCCTGGTCTATCACGACAGCGCCTATGGCAAGGAGCCAATCGCCACGCTCGAAAAGCTCGCGGCCAAGTACGGCTACACCTTCGACAAGTTCGCGGTATCGCCGCCGGGCATCGACCAGAAGGCGACCTGGCTGCAGATCCGGCAGAAACGGCCCAACTGGGTGTTCATGTGGGGCTGGGGCGTGATGAACTCGACCGCGATCAAGGAAGCGGCCGCGGTGGGTTACCCCATGGACCATTTCATCGGCGTCTGGTGGTCTGGCTCTGAGGCAGACGTGGTGCCCGCGGGCGATGCCGCCAAAGGCTACAAGTCGGGCACGTTCCACGGCGCCGGCACCGACTACAGCGTGATCAAGGACGTCCTGAAATACGTCTATGAGAAGGGCGGCGGCAAGACCAGCAAGGACAAGGTGGGCGAGGTCCTCTACAACCGCGGCGTCATCAACGCGATCTATGACACCGAGGCAATCCGCACCGCGCAAGAGCACTCCGGCAAGAAGCCACTCAAGGGCGAGGAAGTGCAGTGGGGTTATGAGCACCTCAATCTTACCCCCGCGCGCATCTCGGCGCTGGGCGCCGATGGCTTGATGGTGCCGGTGCAACTCTCCTGCGCCAATCACGAGGGCCAAGGCGATGTCCGCATCCAACAGTGGGACGGCCAGCACTGGAAGTTCGTTTCGGACTGGATTTCGCCCGACCGCGACATGCTGAACGAGATGTACAAGGACTCGGCCCTCGCCTACGCGAAGGAGAAGGGCATCACGCCCCGCGACTGCCCGAAGGTGGGCTCCTAAGGACTGCTTCGTTGCGATGCGGACTGAGAGCGAAGCCACCCCCTCACCCTCCCCTCTCCCCCGACGCGGGGGAGAGGGTTGCGCAGGCTTGGCGAGCGAGAGCGAGCCTAGCCGTAGCTGGGTGAGGGGGATGGTTCCACGAGTCCTGTAACTCGAACATCGGCGGCCAGCCCATGCCCGCAACAGCCGCCCTGCTCTCCGTCAGCAACATCGAGGTGATCTATAATCACGTGATCCTCGTGTTGAAGGGCGTGTCGCTGGAGGTCCGCGAGGGCGGCGTGGTCGCCCTGCTTGGTGCGAACGGCGCCGGCAAGACCACCACGCTCAAAGCGATCTCCAACCTGCTGCGCGGCGAGCGCGGCGACGTGACCAAGGGCGCGATCTCCTATCGCGGCGAGCGCGTCGAGCGGCTCACGCCCAATGATCTCGTCAAACGCGGCGTGATCCAGGTCATGGAGGGCCGGCACTGCTTCGGCCATCTGACCGTGGAGGAGAACCTGCTCACCGGCGCCTTCACCCGCAGAGACGGCCGCGGCGCCGTGCGCGCGGAACTGGAGCGGGTCTACGAGTATTTCCCGCGCCTCAAGGAGCGGCGGCAAAGCCTTGCAGGCTACATCTCCGGCGGCGAGCAGCAAATGACCGCGCTCGGCCGCGCGCTGATGGCGCGTCCCAACATGATCCTGCTGGACGAGCCCTCGATGGGCCTGGCGCCGCAGATCGTCGAGGAGATCTACGAGATCGTCCGCCGCCTCAATCGCGAGGGCAAGGTGAGCTTCCTGCTGGCAGAGCAGAACACCAACATCGCGCTTCGCTATGCCGATTACGGCTACATCCTCGAGAACGGCCGCGTGGTCATGGACGGCGCCGCGGATCGGCTCCGGGCCAACGACGACGTCAAGGAATTCTACCTCGGTCTCTCCGCCAGCGGCCGCAAGAGCTACCGCGACGTGAAACATTACCGCCGCCGCAAGCGGTGGCTGACGTGAGCTGAGCGGTGCGTCCTTCGACGCGGGCCTTGCGGCCCTTGCTCAGGATGAGGAGCAAGGAGCAAGCCGAAAAAGCCTCCTCATCCTGAGCAAGCGACCTGAGGGAGCGCGTCGAAGGACGCACGATGTCCATGCAACGCAGCGGCCCCTTCTACGACACCCTCGAGACCCGCGATCCCAAGGCGCGCGAGCAAGCGCTGCTTGGCGTTTTGCCGCGGCAGATCGCCCACGCGAAGACGCATGCACCGGCGCTGGCGGCGCTCCTTCGGGACATCGAGCCGCAAAGCGTGCGCTCGCGCGCGGACCTCGCCAGGCTGCCGGTGCTGCGCAAATCCGAGCTCATCGAGCGGCAGAAGCAGGCGCCGCCCTTCGGCGGGCTTGCGGCGGTCAAGGCCGGCGAGCTCGCGCGGGTCTTCATGTCGCCGGGGCCGATTTACGATCCCGAGGGCAGGCGCGCCGACTATTGGCGAATGGCCCGGGCTCTCTTCGCCGCGGGCTTCCGTGCGGGCGACCTCATCCACAATTGCTTCGCCTACCACCTGACGCCAGCGGGCTCGATGCTGGAAACCGGCGCCCAGGCGCTGGGCTGCGCGGTGGTACCCGGCGGCACCGGTCAGACCGAGCTGCAGCTCAAGGCGATCGAGCACCTGAGGCCGCAGGGCTACGTGGGCACGCCTTCCTTCCTGCGCATCATCCTGGAGAAGGGGCGCGAGCTCGGCGCCGATCTCTCCTCGATGAAGAAGGCTCTGGTTTCCGGCGAGGCGTTTCCGCCGGCGCTCCAGAAGGAGGTGGCGGGCTACGGCATCGACACGCTGCAGTGCTACGCCAGCGCGGATCTCGGCCTCATCGCCTATGAGAGTCCGGCGCGCGAGGGGATGATCCTCGACGAGGGTATCTTGGTAGAGATCGTGCGGCCCGGCACCGGCGATCCCGTGGCCGAGGGCGAGGTGGGCGAGGTGGTCGTCACCACGCTGACGCCGGACTATCCGCTGATCCG
>DASZHJ010000236.1:0-5798 GCA_035938015.1 Allostellaceae bacterium | reverse complement strand
ACGGCCTCGAGCGGAGTCGTCGCGCCGCCCGGCGCCTCCTGCGCCACAAATCCGATACGCAGGTCCTTTCCCAGCCGAATATCGCCGCCATCCGACTGTCGCTCGCCACGAATGAGGTCGAGCAAGGTCGATTTGCCCGCGCCGTTGCGCCCGACGAGCCCGACCTTCCAGCCGGCGTTGATCTGCGCCGAAGTGCCCTCGAGCAGGGTGCGGCCGGCAATGCGGTAGGTGAGGTCGGCGATGGTGAGCATGGCGCCGCGGGTGATAGCACGGCGCGCCGCAGCCGTGCGATAGCCGCGAATTGCTCTCGCGGGTCTTCGGCCGATATGCTGCGCCTGCGGCCCTCCGCCGCGGCTCTTCTCAATCGCGTGGAGCACATCCCTTGGACCGATGGCTGGGCGCCGCCCTCGACTACATTCCCCGCTGGCTCGAGTTCCAGATGCGGCAGACGGAGCTGCCGGGCTGCGTGATCGCCATCGCGCAGCGAGGGCGCATTCTACTGGAGAAGCCCTTCGGCTATGCCGACCTCGTGCGCAGCATGCCTGTGACGCCGCGCCATCGGTTTCGGGTGGCTTCGCATTCCAAGAGTTTCACCGCCGCCGGCATCATGAAGCTGCGCGAGCAAGGCAAGTTGAAACTCGACGATCCCGCCGGCCGCTTCATCGGGGACCTGCACCCGAAGGTGGCGCGCGCCACGATCGCGCAGCTGCTGTCGCACAGCGCCGGCCTCGTGCGCGACGGCTGGGACGCCGGGCAGTGGCAGGACCGGCGCCCGTTCCGCTCGACCGAGGAGCTGAGGGCTGACCTGAGAGCGCCGCCCATTATCGAGGGCAACACCCGGTTCAAATATTCGAACCACGGTTACGGCCTTGCCGGCTTGATCATCGAGGCGATCACCGGCGAGCCCTATCGCTCCTGGATCACCCGCGAGATCGTGGACGCTGCAGGGCTCGAGGAAACCCGGCCGGACATGCCGTTGCCGCGGGGCGAGCCCTTCGCGCGTGGCCACGGCAGCAAGCAGCCGCTCGGCCGGCGCGTGGTAATCCCCGGCGACAATCCCACTCATGCGCTGGCGTCGGCGACCGGGTTCGTCAGCACCGCCGCCGACCTCGCGCGCTTCTTCAATCAGTTATCGCCCGATGCCCGCGGGAGCGTGATCTCTGCGGCGAGCCGGCGCGAGATGATCCGCCGGCAATGGCGCGAGCCGCATTCGAGCCTCGAGCGCTACTATGGTCTTGGTATCATCAGCGGCTCGCTCGGCGACTGGGACTGGTTCGGGCATTCCGGCGGGTTCCAGGGCTATATCACGCGCACAGCGACGCTTCCGACGCAGGGCCTCACGGTATCCGTGCTGACCAACTCTGCGGACGGGCTTGCGCATCCCTGGCTCGATGGCGCCGTACACATTTTCCGTTGCTTTGCGAAGCACGGGGCTCCGACGCGAAGGCTCTCGGAGTGGTCCGGCCGGTGGTGGAGCCTTTGGGGTGCGGTCGATCTCGTGCCCGTCGGGAACAAGGTTTTGGTTGCGACGCCCGCGTTCTTGAACCCGTTCCTCGACGCCAGCGAGCTCGCGGTCACCGGCCACGACCATGGCCGCATTGCGCTCGCTGGCGGATTTGCGAGCCACGGCGAGCCGACGCGCCTCGTGCGTGGTGGGCGCGGGAGAGTGACTGAGCTCTGGCTTGGCGGCGGCAAGCTGCTGCCGGAGGCAAAGGTCGAGCGGGAGATGACGGCGCGCTACGACAAACGCAAGCCCTAGCGCGCCGTGGTGTAGACTCCGCGATCACCTCGAGTCGGCGCATCTGGAATGACTGATACCTTACCGGACCTTATCCCCGCCGCACTCGGCGCCAAGGATCGCGCGCTCGCTATCTTGCGGAGTGTATTCGGCTATGACAGCTTTCGCGGCCAGCAGGCCGATGTGATCGACCATGCGGTCTCCGGCGGAGATTCGCTGGTGCTGATGCCGACGGGCGGAGGCAAGTCGCTCTGCTATCAGATTCCCGCATTGATCCGGCCGGGTCTCGGCGTGGTGATTTCGCCGCTGATCGCGCTCATGAAGGACCAGGTCGACGCATTGCGCCAGGCGGGAGTGCGCGCGGCGGCGCTCAATTCGGCCTTGCCGCCAGGCGAGGCGGGTGCCGTGGAGCGCACGATCCGCGACGGCGAGCTCGATCTGCTCTACGTCGCGCCCGAGCGGCTCACCATGCCGCGCACGCTCGAGCTTTTGGCATCCACGCGTGTGGCCCTGTTCGCGATCGACGAGGCGCACTGCGTCTCGCAATGGGGTCATGACTTCCGGCCGGAATACCTCGCTCTCTCCGTGTTGCATGAGCGCTTTCCGGACGTACCGCGGATCGCGCTCACCGCCACCGCCGATGCAGCGACCCGTCGCGACATCGTGGCGCGGCTGGGGCTCGACGAGGCTCGCGTGTTCGCCGCTGGCTTCGACCGGCCGAACATCTGCTATCGCGTGGTCCTCAAGCACGAGCCGCGCCAGCAGCTCTTGGCCTTCCTCGATACCGAGCATCGCGGGGATGCCGGCATCGTCTACTGCAGGACCCGCGACAAAGTAGACGAATTGGCGCAATGGCTCTCGGCAAGAGGCCGAACGGCGCTGCCTTATCACGCGGGGTTGGAGCAGCCGATCCGCGCGCGCAATCAGGATCAATTCCTCAAGGAAGAAGGCGTGGTGGTCGTGGCCACGGTCGCCTTCGGTATGGGGATCGACAAGCCCAACGTGCGCTTCGTCGTGCACCTCGATGCGCCGCGCAGCCTCGAGGCCTATTACCAGGAGACTGGCCGCGCCGGACGCGACGGGCTGCCCGCCGATGCCTGGATGACCTATGGCATGGCAGATGTAACGGCACTCTCCGGGCTGCTTGCGGGCTCGGATCTCAACGAGACTCAGAAGCGCATCGAGCGCCACAAGCTCAACGCGCTTCTGGGATACTGCGAATCCTCGCGCTGCCGACGGCAGGTCCTGCTGGGATATTTTGGCGAGCGCGAGCATGCGCCCTGCGGGAACTGCGACACGTGTCTCACGCCGCCGCGCAGTTGGGACGGGCTGGTCGCCGCGCAAAAGGCGCTGTCGGCTGTCGCGCGCACTGGACAGCGATTCGGCGTCGGGCACCTCACCGACGTGTTGCTCGGTGATGCGACGGAGCGAGTGCGGCACTTCCAGCATGACCAGCTCAAGACCTTCGGCGTGGGCACCGAGCTCGACAAGCGGCAGTGGCGCTCGGTCTTCCGCCAACTCGTGGCCCAAGGCCATCTCGATGTCGACATCGAGGGCCATGGTGGGCTGCGCCTGGGTGAGACCGCGCGCGAGGTCCTGCGCGGCTCGACCACCGTGTCGTTCCGCGACGAGCCCACGCGACTTCCCCGCTCGCAGCGCAGACGCATCTCAGGCGCGCCCGTCGAGCCGCTGAGCGGGGCCGAAGCCGTTCTTTGGGAAGCGCTGCGCGCTAAACGTCTTGCGCTCGCCAGAGAACAGGGCGTCCCGCCTTACGTGATCTTTCACGACACCACCCTGCTCGCGCTGGCGCGGCAGCGTCCGGGCGACCGCGCCGCTCTCGCGGAAATCCCCGGCATTGGCCGCAGTAAGCTCGAGCGCTACGGCGAGATTTTCTTGCGTGTGATCGCGGGGGACCGACCGACGTAGCGGCCCTGTCGACCGACGAAAGAGCTAGTCGAAGACTCGGTCGAAAAATCCCAGCTGGAACTTGAACGGCAGGTCGATCTCCGCCTCGTCATCGGGATAGCTCGCGGGGAAGGGCGGCACCGGCGAGGCGTCGCGTACCGCCTTGAGCGCGGCGTCATCCAACAGCGGAAAGCCCGAGCTCTTGTCGACGTGGACGTCGAGCACCGTGCCGTCGCGGCGAAGATGGATGGTGAGTAGTGGTCCGCCCTGCTCCTTCTGCTTTCTCGCGGCATCAGGATAGTTCTTGTATTTGTTGATCCAGCGCCGCACGCGCTCGAGGTAATCGTCGCCGGGCCCATTGCCCGAGCCGACGATGCCATGCCCGGCGCCCGCCTCGTCCTGTCCGACACCACCGGGACCGCCGCGGCCGACGCCGCTGCCCGGTGTACCAGGCGTGGACGATGGCATCGGGGCGGTCGCAACTTGCGGCAATGGTGCGGGTGACGGAGACGGTTGCGGTGTCGGCTTCGCCGGCAGCGCTGGCGGGGGTGCGGCGGCAACCGCGGTCGGCTGCGGCGGTGTCGGCTTGCGCGGCGGGGGCGGAGGCATCGCCTCGAGCGGCTTCGTGGGCGTCGGGGTCGTGGTCGTCGCGGTCGTGGGTTGCGACGGCGTTGGAGGTGCGGGCGGCGTCTGGGTCGGCTGAGGCTCGGGGGTGGGTGGCACCGGCTGCGCTTCCACCGCCTCCTTGGCCGTCGCTTCCGGAGGCGCGGCGTCGGCGGCTCGGTTCGGCGTGGGTTCCTCGGAGCCTTGGGCGAGCTGACCTTGCTTGGTCGCGCTGCCGCCGCTGCCTCCGGCCGTGCCGGCGTCTCCCATGCCGGGCACCAGCGCGACTTCGATCGGTGGCAACTCGTCGACATGCGGCGACCGCCACAATCCCAGCAGCAGCGCCAAGACCACTGCATGCAGAAACGCCGAGGCGAGCCAGGCGAGGCGGCGCAGGCGCTGGTCTCGGCCGCCGTCCTCCGGTGCCGTGCCGGGGTCAGGAGCCAGCGGCGGGTGCAGGGATGGAGCCAGCCCTAGGGGCATCGCCACTTGTCTCCGGTCCCGTTCACGATAAAACACTACCGACGTGCCCGAGCGATAACCAGTGGCACCCTCAAGTGGCGAGGCAGGAGCACTTCATGAAAGTCGTGATCACGGGCGGCACCGGCTTCATCGGCAAGAAGCTCGCGCAACGGCTGCTGGAGCGAGGCTCTCTGATCGGACCCGACGGCGCCGACACACCGATCGACGAACTCGTGCTGTTCGATGTCGCGGCGCCCAATCCGCCCCTGCGCGCGGACAACCGGCTCAAGATCGCCACCGGTGACATCGCCGATCCCGCTACCGTCCGGCAGCTGATCGACAATCGCACGGCCTCCGTGTTCCATCTCGCTGCCGTCGTGAGCGGCCAGGCCGAGGCCGACACCGACATCGGCCTGCGCGTCAATCTCGACGGCACGCGCGCGGTGCTGGAGGCGTGCCGCGCACTCGGCACGCGGCCGCGCCTGGTATTCGCGAGTTCGCTCGCGGTCTATGGCGGCACCATGCCGCCCGAGGTCAGTGACGACACGCCGTTGACGCCGCAGACCTCCTATGGAAACCAGAAGGCGTGCGGCGAGCTCCTGGTGAACGATTACAGCCGCAAAGGCTACATCGACGGTCGCTCGCCGCGGCTGCCTACCATCGTCGTGCGGTCGGGCCGGCCGAACCGCGCGGCCTCGACCTGGGCATCGTCGATCTTCCGCGAGCCGCTCTCCGGCGTCGATGTCGTTTGCCCCGTGACGTCCGACGCGGTGATGGCGCTACTTTCGCCGCGCCGGCTGATCGCTGCGTTGGAGATGCTGCATGATATGCCCGGTGATGCCCTGGGATATACGCGCGCGATCCAGCTGCCGGGCATCTCCGCGTCCGTCGCCGAGATGGTGGAGGCGCTCAGGCGCGCCGGTGGGGAGGCCGCGGTGAAGCGCATCCACTGGGAGCCCGATCCCGTGATCCAGAAGATCGTCGCCGGCTGGCCTCGCGGCATCTCCTCCAAGCGTGCGGAGCGCCTGGGATTGGCGGCCGACCGCACGGTCGACGAGATCGTGCAGGCCTTTATCGAGGACGACCTACC
>DASZHJ010000235.1:0-2033 GCA_035938015.1 Allostellaceae bacterium | reverse complement strand
CTTGCGACGCCGCGCATGCGGCCGCACCGGCACCGAAGCGGAAGGTCCAAGCGCATATACAACTCACTTCACGCAGACGCAGGTCCATCCGGTTCGGCCCCGAGCAGACCGGCGCGGCCCGCATAGCTTACCCCGCAGGCTTCCGCGAGGAAATGACGGCCGGAAATGGCCGGACGTTGTCGACCTCCGTCTTTGTCATCTCCCTTCCGCCGGCGGTTCCGTAACAGCCGGCCCGCGCGCGGTCGTGACGCCGCTACCCGCTTGTGCGAGCCTTGGCTCTCGGGCGGCGGACCGCTCTGACCTTGCCGCTGCTTCCGCCTCCGCAGAAGAACTGATCGCCGCCATCGGACTCGAGCCCCGACACGCCCACGCCAGGCGGCATCTCGAGCTTCTCGATGACTTCTCCGGTTTGCGGATCGACCCGCCGCACCTCGCTCTCGTCACCTTCCCAGGTGCCGTGCCAGAGTTCGCCGTCGACCCAGGTGACCCCGGTGACGAAGCGGTTGGACTCGATGGTGCGAAGGATCGCACCTGTTTGGGGATCGATCTGATGGATCTTGCGGGCCCGATCCTCTCCCACCCAGAGCGTGCCTTCGGCCCAGGCGAGACCTGAGTCACGCCCGCCGCCCGGCGCCGGGATCGTGGCGAGCACACGGCCGGTTTTGGGATCGATCTTCTGGATGCGATCCTCGGCGATCTGGAACAAATGCTGGCCGTCGAACGCCGTTCCCGCATGCGAAGCGACATCAATCGAGCGCAGCGGCTTCCCGCTCTTCGGATCGAAGGCAATCAGTTTGTCGCCGGCGGCAAACCAGACTTTCTCGCCGTCATAGGTGACCCCGTTCACCCTGTCGGCCTCCGGAAAGGGTCCATACTCACGGATGATTTCGGCGGCTGATCGTTTCATGCTTCGCTCCTCGACCATGACCCGATTAATTCAATCGGATCATGGTCTCATCTCTTTGTTTGAGCATGTTCTTTTCGGAAAACCGGTTCCCACTTTTCCGGATCATGCTCTCGTTACTTGCTAATGGCTTGCATCCTAGCCACTTGGCAGCGGAGCCGGGAGTAACAAGGTCGTCGTGAATCCGCCCACCGGCGGGGTCATCCAGCGACGGGCTCGCCCGCGACCGAACGACTGCACCTTGCCTGCTGCCGCTAGCTCATCGAGTGCCCGCTGCACGGTGCGCTGGCTGGCTGAAAGCGCAAGCGCCAGCGCCGAGCTCGACCATGACTCACCGTCGGCGAGGAAGGCGAGCACGGAGGCATGCTCCTCGTCGACCGGCCGCGCCAGCACGACGACCTCGCGTGCGCGGCGCGGCACCAGCACAAAACCTTGGGCAGTCGCGCTCACGTCGGAGAGCGCCCGAAGCGCCGAGCGAAGCCGGCCCATCTCGACGCGCAGCCGCGCGCGATGCGATTCATCGGCGTGCTTGCCTCGAAATGCCAGCGTAACCAGCGTGCCCCTCGATACGTCGTCAGGCCACGCTTCGCCCAGCGCGCGTGCAAGCGCGAACAACACCGGACGCCTGGCGAGCGAGACGACCTTGCGCCTGTCACGCACGACGTTACGGCACGCGTCCACGATAAGCGCCTTCGACGCCAGCAGCGCCTCAACCTCCTCGAGCAGGAGCGGACGCTCCTCGCCGCGCGCAATCAGGCGCGCCGCCGGCGTGTTAAGGATGAGGGATGCGCTTTCGACCTCCGCCGCCAGCGCGGGGATCCCTGCGTGGTGCGCGGCGTGCCCGGCCCGGGCGAGCGCGGCACGCGCCGGCTTGGTCCGGATGCGTCGTATCGCGATCCCCGCAACGACCAGCTCGTGGGCGGCTCTCGAGGCGGGCGGGAACGGCGCGGGGTCGAGTTCGGCCAGCGTGTGCTCGGCCTCGTCGAGCTGCCCGATCAGGAGCAGGCGCCGGACCTGGAGGTACCGCGCATGCGCGGCGTTCAACCGGTCGTCGTGCTCTTCCAGCGTTGTCCGCGCAGCGTCGAGCGCCTTCGCGGGCCAGGTAAGGTCGCGCGAGACGAGGGCGATC
>DASZHJ010000234.1:0-3461 GCA_035938015.1 Allostellaceae bacterium | reverse complement strand
ATCAGATGGAGTGGTCGGCGCTCATCCAGTCGACCAAGCAAGGCAAGCTCGACGTCATGCACGGCGCCATGGGCTGGATCAAGCCGCGCACGGAAATCATGCTGCTGAGCGATCCGATCTATTATTTCGGCACGACGCTCGCCCAGAAAAAAGCCACGAACTACAGCACCTTCGCGGATATGAAGGGCAAGAAGGTCGGGACCGTGACCGGCTTCACGCTGGTGCCGGAGCTCAAGACCGTCGACGGCATCGGCGAGGTCAAGCTGTACGACACCTCGGACGGCGCCTTGCAGGACCTGCTGGCCGACCGCGTCGACATCGTCATGCTGGACCCGCCGCTGATCGACTACGCCGCGCTCCAGCATCCGGAATGGGGCATCCACCAGGTCGAGCTCAAGCCGGACATGGCGAAGTATCCGATCATGTCGACGAAGTACAACGTGATCTTCGGCGTCAACAAGGACGAGAAACAGCTGGCCGACGCGATGAACGTCGAGATCCAGAAGGTCTGGGCGAGCTGCGAGAACGTCAAGATCATGGCCAAGTACGGCATGCAGGATGCCTCGTGGTTCACGCCGCCGGATCCCAATCCGCGCGTCGGCGTCGACCGCGACGCCAGCTGGAAATCGCCCACCGGCGCGAGCTGCTTGAAGACCAACTGAGCGCGATAGGCCCCGCCCGGATGAACGCCGGGCGGGTGCCGCTCTTCTAAGGTCGGGTAGGCGGGGGAAAGCGTCGCTCATGGACCCGCTGCTGAGAATCGTCGATTTGCACAAGCGGTTCGGCGAGACCGAGGTGCTGTGCGGCATCGACCTCGAGGTGCCGAGGACCCAGAAGGTCGCGATCATAGGTCCGAGCGGTTCCGGCAAGACCACCCTGCTTCGCTGCATCAATTACCTGGAAAAGCCCACGTCCGGACACGTCTATATCGACGGCACACTCATCGGCGAAAGGCACAGGAACGGCGCCTACGTCCACTTGAGTGATCGCGAGCTCGCCAAGGAGCGCGCCGAGATCGGCTTCGTTTTCCAGCGGTTCAATTTGTTCCCGCATCTGACGGCGCTCGCGAATGTCGCGATCGCGCCGCGCCGGGTGCTCGGTCTCGGTCAGGAGGAGGCGGAGGCGCGCGCCCGCGAGATGCTCACCAAGGTCGGCCTCGGACATAAATTCGACGCGTTCCCGGAACGGCTCTCCGGCGGCCAACAGCAGCGGGTCGCGATCGCCCGCGTGCTGGCGATGCAGCCCAAGCTCATGCTGTTCGACGAGGCGACATCCGCCTTGGATCCTGAGCTGATCGGCGAGGTGCTGCGCGTGATCCGCCAGCTCGCGGAGGAGGGCCGGACCATGATCATGGTCACGCACGAGATCCAGTTCGCGAGCGAGGTCGCCGATCGCGTCATTTTCATGGACGAGGGCCGGATCGTGGAGGAGGGCTCGCCCGATGCGGTGATCCGCGATCCAAGCCAGGCGCGGACGCGAGCGTTCCTGACGCGGCTCTCGGAGCGCTAGGCATGCCTGTCCCAGTGCCGCATTTCTGGACCGTCTTCTGGGCCAAGTTTCCCTACTTTCTCTCGGTGCTGCTCGGTGCCGCCGGCACCACGATCAAGGTGATGCTGGGCGCGCTCGCGGTGGCGCTCACGCTCGGTCTTGTGGTGGCACTCCTGAAGCTCGCGCGGTTTGCGCCTCTGCGCGCCGTCGCCAACGTCTATATCGAGGTCATGCGGGGCACGCCGGCGCTCACGCAGCTTTTCATCATTTATTTCGGTCTGTCCGATCTCGGCATCGATATTCCGCCGGTGCCCGCGGCGATCATCGGGCTCGGCATGAACGGTGCCGCCTATGTCGCCGAGATCTATCGCGCGGGCATTCTCGCCATTCACGAGGGGCAGGTCGAGGCCGCGCTCTCGCTGGGCATGACGCCGGTCGATGCCATGCGCTTCATCATCCTGCCGCAGGCGACGCGGCTGATGCTGCCGCCGCTTTGCAATTATGCGGTCAGCCTCCTCAAGGACACCTCGCTGGCCTCGGTGGTGGCGGCGCCCGAGATCATGTTCTTCGCGCGCCAGCTGGTCACGGAGACGCTGCTCAGCTTGGACATCTATCTGATCGTCGCCGTGCTCTATCTCGCCATGAGCATCCCCATGGGCCGCCTGGTCGCCTATCTCGAGCGGGCTCGCCGCGCATGGCAATAGCGTCCGCCGCCCGATGATCGAGTTCCTCGACGTCTACCGCCAGCATTTCGGCGAGTGGGTCCCGGAGCTGCTGGTCGCCTGTATCGGCACGCTGCAGCTGATGGCGTTTTCCTTCATCTTGGCCTCGATGATCGGTCTGGTGGTCGCGCTGATGCGGGTCTCGCGCTCGCGTCTTCTGCACGGCATGGCGGTGGTCTACGTCGAGGTGATGCGCGGCATGCCGGCGCTGGTGATCCTGTTTCTGATCTATTTCGGCCTGGGCGGCCTCGGCGTCGAATGGCTCAAATTCAGCTCGTATCAGGCCGCCGTGCTGGGTCTCGGTCTCCAGGGCGGCGCGGTGCTCGGCGAGGTGTTCCGCTCCGGGATCGAGGCCCTGCATCTCGGCCAGATGGAGGCCGCGCTCTCGCTGGGCATGACACCTGCCACCGCTATGCGCTGGATCATCCTGCCGCAAGCGTGGCGGATCGTGCTGCCCCCGGTCGCGAACTACGCAATCGGGCTGCTGAAAGACACGGCGGTCTGCGCGATCATCGCGGCGCCCGAGCTGATGCTGCGCGCCAAGGACATCGCCTCCTCGAGCTTCCGCCCCATGCATTTGTTCGTGCTGGCCGCGATCCTGTACTTCATCATGAGTTATCCCCTTTCCATCGTAGCGCGCTGGCTCGAGGCCAGGTTGGCGCGCGAGCGGTGAGCCAGGTGCCGCCATGAAGATCGTCAAATTCGAATCGTTTCCGGTCCGCGTCCCCTACAGGCACGTGGAGAAGAGCTCGGTGATCGCGCGCAGCGGCGTCACCGACGTCATCGTGAAGCTTACGGCCGACAATGGCCTGGTCGGCTGGGGCGAGACCACGCGCGCCGCGGATGCCGCGGGCTTCGAGAGCGCAGTCTTGGCGTTGGCGCCGGTGGTTGTGGGCCGCGATCCCTGGGACCGTGAAGCCATTCACCGGGATCTCTCGGTGGCGGGTCTCTGGAACTTCCAGCCCATGACCGGCAACTTCGCCTATGCCGGCATCGACATGGCCATGTGGGATCTCTGCGGCAAGCAGGCGGGCGAGCCGCTCTATCGGCTGCTCGGCGGCGCGCTCCGCGACGAGGTCGACTACTTCTATTACCTGCACTGGGGCGACGGAGCGGAGATCGAGGCGCAGGCCAAAGCGGGCGTGGCGCGCGGCTATAGCGTGTTCTACCTCAAAGTCGGCGTCGACACCGCGGCCGAGACGGCCATGCTCGATGCCCTGAGGCGAGCGATCGGGCCGTCGCGCAAGATCC
>DASZHJ010000233.1:0-30007 GCA_035938015.1 Allostellaceae bacterium | reverse complement strand
TTGCGAGGCTCTGGAGCAACATCGGCCACCTCACCGGTTTGCCACGATCTGGGCCCGCGCCAGCGCATCGGCGCGCTCGTTCTCGGGATGGCCGGCGTGACCGCGCACCCAGATGAACTCCACTTGGTGCGGCTCGAGCGCTGCGGCGAGACGCTGCCAGAGATCGAGGTTCTTGAGCGGTTTCTTGTCGGCCGTGCGCCAGTTGCGCCGTTTCCAGTCGTGGATCCAGATGGTGATGCCGTCCCGCACGTATCGGCTGTCGGTGTGGAGCCGCACTCGGCAAGGCCGCGTCAGCGCCTCCAGGGCGGCGATCGCCGCCATGAGCTCCATGCGATTGTTGGTGGTTGCGGGATCGAAGCCCGAGAGCTCGCGCTCGTGCCCGTGGTAGCGCAGGATCGCGCCCCAACCGCCGGGTCCCGGGTTGCCGCTGCAGGCGCCATCGGAAAAGATCTCGACGATATCGTCTCCGGCGCCCTCGCTCATCCGTCGAGGCCATAGGCGCTCGTGCGCGCGATGCCGCGATGAAAGCGCAGCTTGCGCAAGTACTCGAGCGGGTCCTTTGGGCGCACCAGCGCGCCCGCGGGATGGTTCAGGAGATCGTAGAGCCGGGTCAGCAGGAACCGGAGCGCGCTGCCGCGCGCGAGCAGCGGCAACGCCGCGTATTCCGGCTCCGAGAGCACCCGTTTCGCGCGGTAGTGCGACAGCAAATGCCGCGCCTTCGTCACGTTGAAGTCGCCATCGGACTCGAAGCACCAGGCGTTGAGACAGATCGCGACGTCGTACGCCAAGAAATCCGTGCAGGCGAAATAGAAATCGATCAGCCCCGACATCGCCTCGCCGCGGAAGAACACGTTGTCGGGAAACAGGTCGGCGTGGATGGTGCCCGCCGGCAAATCGGCGGGCCAGCGCTGCTCCAGCTCGTCCAACTCTTGGCCGAGCTCTTGCGCGAGACCGGGTTTCACCTCGTGGGCCCGTGCCTGGCAAGCCTCGAAGAGCGGCCGCCAGCCCGCGACCGAGAGATTGTTCGGCCGGCGCATCGCGAAGCCGGCTCCGGCGAGATGCAACTGCGCGAGCGCGCCGCCGACGCCCGCGCAGTGAAACGGCAGTATGCGGCGTGGCCACAGGCCCTCGAGGAAGGTGACGATGGCCGCCGGCCGCCCGCAGAGCGAGCGCAGCGCCACGCCGTCCCGCGCCTTCACCGGCGTCGGACACGCGATGCCCTGTGCCGCCAGGTGCTCCATGAGCGCGATGAAGAACGGCAGGTCCTGTGGCAGCACCCGCTTCTCATAGAGTGTCAGGATGAAGGTGCCGCGCTCGGTGCGCAGCAGGAAATTCGAGTTCTCGACGCCCTCGGCGATGCCCTTGCAGGAGACGACCTCGCCGATGTCGTAATCCCCGATGAAGGCGGTGAGTTCCTCGTCGCCGACGTCGGTATAGACCGCCATGGTGCGCTTACGCGTGCGCCGCGGGTGCGATGTGGAGTTTCGTCGAGCGCACGATCGGTCCCGGCGCAACTCTCATCACTTGCCTCGGCCTCCTCTGCGGCCCAACCCTTGTGCGCCTCGATGCCCTCGCATAGAGTTGCGCCCGCATTCGCCGGGGCATCCGGCGCTCGGAGCCGACGTTAGTCCAGCAACAGGTGATAAGGAAGAGGGGTCATGGCGGAGCCGATTTCGGCGCAGAAATCACCTTACGGCGTGACCGTGGAGGCGGGGAAAGAGTATTGGTGGTGCGCTTGCGGCCGCAGCAAGAGCCAGCCGTTCTGCGACGGCTCGCACAAAGGCACGGGCCTGTCGCCGCAACAGTACATGGCCGAAAAATCTCAAGAGGTCTGGTTCTGCGGCTGCAAACAGACCGGCGGCAAGCCGTTCTGCGACGGCACCCACAACCGGATTTGAGCCGCCCGCGCGTCATGAGGGCGTCTGCCCGGACCGCCGGAGCCGTCGTCTTGGCGTTCTCTGTAGCGGCTTGCTCTGGAACCGGCCGCCAAGTGCCGTGCCCGAGCGTTGCAATCGTCCCCGAGTTGCATTCCGTGGCGAGATTCGGCCCGGGACCCGGGCGGCAGGATTCCGACGTGACCTACGGCGCGGTGATGCAAGGCGCGCAGATCAGCTGCGAGATGGACAAGAAAAGGGGCGGGCTCGTCGTTTCGAACAAGCTCGGCATCAGCGCATTGCGCAGTCACACCGACGTCAAAAAAGCGCAAATCACATATTTCGAGGCGATCATCAATCGCAACCAGCAGATTTTATCGGAACGCGACTTCGTGATTGATCTGGAGTGGCCAAATACGCAGCAGCGGCTTGAAGATACGGAAGAGCTCGAGACCCTTCTCCCGCTGGCGGCAAACGCTACGGGAGCCGATTACGCGATTCTGTTCGGATTTCGGCTCGCGCCGGACGAGCTCCAATACAACCGCGAGCACGCCGCGAAGCCGCAAGGCTGAGAGCGGACGCTATTGCGCCGGCAACGGGCGCCAGCGCGAGTTCTCCCACACCGCGGTCGCCGCGGTCACCGCGAATGCCGCGATCCAGAGCCAGAAGCCCGGTCCGCGCGCGCACAGAGCATCTTCGCCCCTGGCATCGCTGTAGAAGTAAAGCGGCGCAAGCGCCGTCAAGGCGAGCATGAGGCCCGGCACGGCGTGCTGTAACGCGGGCGCGCGCCCTCTGAGCATCCTCACCATGCACAACAGCAAGAGCACGTTGGCATACCAGGCGAACATTCCGACCGATGGATGCCAGAACATCATCAACGGACCCGCCCAGCCCGTGATCAGCGTGACGTACCCCAGCGCCCATAAGGGTGCGCCGTAGGCGCAGGTTGCCACATCGGGCGTCACCAGCGCGCCGATCCACAATGTCGCCACAATCGCAAACAGTCCTGCATTGATCCTGTTCGCGGACAGCAACCCCCCCGTATCCCCCGCCCATTGCGAAGGCACGGTCGTTACTCCTGTAGAGTTCGAGATCTCCCTAGGATGCGCATGAATTTGGTCGACACTAAGGCGATGGCTTGCGCATTTCGTGATGTCTCAAGCTGGTCATCGAGCACCGCCGGTGCTAAGGTCACGCCCGTGCCGTAAGCACCCTGATGGGAGAGACCGGGCAACGCGCGGAGGAGCGCACGGGTGCCCGGCGCCGAAGGAGCAACCGCCCCGGAAACTCTCAGGCAGAAGGACCGACAGGGCGAGGGCACTCTGGAAAGCAGACGCGCGCGGTCGCGCGTCTCACCGAAGAGGTAAACCGCAGGCGTTCCCTGCGGTGAATCTTTCAGGTTCCCGGACAGAGGGGTATCCGCCTCGGCGATGGTCGGGGCGGGCCTCGAACTGTGCGGAGCCTTCGTGAGCGACCAACCCGACGCACCGCTACAAAAGACACCGCTTTACGCGCTTCACGTGGCACTCGGCGCCCGCATGGTGCCGTTCGCGGGCTACGAGATGCCGGTCCAATATCCGACCGGGATTGTCGCCGAGCACCTGCATACGCGCAGCCAAGCCGGGCTGTTCGACGTCTCGCATATGGGCCAGGCGCGGCTCCAGGGCGCGGCCAGCGCACAGGCGCTCGAGCGTCTGGTGCCCGGTGATATCCAAGCTCTCAAGCCCGATCGCATGCGCTATACGCTGCTGACGGACGCCAACGGCGGCATCCTCGACGACCTCATGGTGACGAATCTCGGCGACCATTTGCATCTCGTCGTGAACGCCGCGTGCAAGGGAGCCGACATCGAGCACTTGAAGCGCGAGCTGGAACCCGCCGTTGCGGTGACGCCGTTACCGGATCGCGCGCTGCTGGCTCTGCAAGGCCCTGCTGCCGCGGCGGTGCTCGGACGACTGATGCCCGAAGTCAAGGCCATGCCCTTCATGAGCGCGGGCACCTGCGATCTCGCGAACATTCCCTGCTTGATCTCCCGCTCCGGCTACACCGGCGAGGATGGCTTTGAGATCTCGCTTCCGGCCGATCTCGCCGAGCGCCTCGCGCGCCGGCTTCTTGCCGAGCCCGAGGTGAAGCCGATCGGCCTGGGCGCGCGCGACACCTTGCGGCTGGAAGCGGGGCTCTGCCTTTATGGCCACGACATCGACCGATCGACCACGCCGGTCGAGGCCGATCTCGGCTTCGCCTTGGCCAAGCGACGGCGCGAGAGCGGCGGTTTCCTCGGCGCCGAGGTGATCCTGCGCCAGCTCCGCGAGGGCACGGCTCGCAAGCGCGTGGGCGTGCAGCCCGAGGGCCGCGCTCCCGCGCGCGAAGGCACGGAAATACTCGACAACAGCGGCGCACAAATTGGGCGTATCACCAGCGGCGGCTTCGGACCCAGCATCGATCGGCCGATCGCGATGGGATATGTCACAACCGCGCACGCGGCGATCGGCAGCGTTCTCTCGCTGATGGTGCGGGGAACCCCGCGGCCAGCCACCATCGTGCCGCTGCCCTTCGTGCCTCATCGCTATTACCGCGGCTGAACCGCCGCGCAGGGAGGACCCGTCATGACGCTCAAATACACCAAGGACCACGAATGGGTGCGCGTCGAGGGCGCCACCGTCGTCGTCGGGATCAGCGACTACGCTCAGACCCAACTCGGTGACGTCGTTTACGTCGAGGTGCCCGAGGTCGGCCGCAAGCTCGAGCAAGGCAAGGAGGCGGCGGTGGTCGAATCCGTCAAAGCCGCGAGCGAGGTCTATGCGCCGATCTCCGGCGAGGTAACCGCGGTGAACACCGATCTCGCGGGCGAGCCGGGTCGCGTCAATGCCGATCCCATGGGCGAGGGTTGGTTCTTCAAGATGACGGTCGCCAAGCCCAAGGAGCTCGACGCCCTCATGGACGAGGCGCAATACAAAACCTACGTCGAGGGGCTCGGCTGATGCGCTACTTGCCCCTCACCACCGCCGACCGCCAGGCGATGTTGGCCGCGATCGGCGTGTCTTCGATCGATGCCCTCTTCGCGGATGTGCCGGAGGCCGCTCGTCTCGACGGTTTCGTCGACCTGCCGCGGGCCCAGGGCGAGCTCGAGGTCGAGCGCGCGCTGGGCGCCATGGCCGCCAAGAACCTGGTCGCGGGCGCCGTGCCAAGCTTCATCGGCGCCGGCGTTTATCGCCACCATGTCCCCGCATCGGTCGATCATCTGATCCAGCGCGGCGAGTTCCTGACCTCCTACACGCCCTACCAGCCCGAGGTGGCGCAGGGCACGCTGCAGATGCTGTTCGAGTTCCAGACCCAGATCGCGCTCCTCACGGGGATGGAGGTGGCGAATGCCTCGATGTACGACGGCGCCTCCGCGTGCGCCGAGGCGGTGATGATGGCGAACCGCGTCACCCAGCGGAAGAAGGCGATCCTGTCGGGCGGCTTGCATCCGCACTACCGCGAGGCGACGCGCACCCACGCTCGTTTCGTGGGATTTCAGGCGAAGCTCGCGGAGCCCGATCCCGAGGCGCGCGAGGACCTTGCCTCGGAGATCGACGGTGCCACCTCCTGCGTGGTGGTGCAGAGCCCCGGCGTCTTCGGGCAGGTGAGGGACTACTCGGCGCTCGCCGAAGCCTGCCACAAGGCGGGCGCCCTGCTGATCGTGGTGGTGAACGAGGCCGTGTCGCTGGGCGCCGTCAGATCGCCGGGCGCCATGGGTGCCGACATCGTCGCGGGCGAAGGCCAGTCGCTCGGCAACGCGCTCAATTTCGGCGGGCCGCATCTGGGATTGTTCGCGACCCGCGAGCGCTACGTGCGCCAAATGCCGGGACGGCTGGTCGGCGAGACCCTGGACGCCGAGGGTCGACGCGGCTGGGTCCTCACTCTCTCGACGCGCGAGCAGCACATTCGCCGGGAGAAAGCCACCAGCAACATCTGCACCAACTCGGGCCTGTGCGCGCTCGCGGCCTCGATCCATCTGGCGCTCCTGGGCGAGGCCGGTTTCACTCGGCTCGCCGCGCTCAACCATGCCAAGGCGGTGGCGCTCGCCGATCGGCTTGCCGCCGTGCCGGGCGTCAGCCTGGTGAACGACACCTTCTTCAACGAGTTCACGCTCCGGCTTCCGAAGCCGGCGGCGGGCGTGGTGGAACGGCTCGCGCGCAAGAAGATCCTGGCCGGCGTGCCGGCAAGCCGCCTCTATCCCGGGAAGCCCGCGCTCAAGAACCTGCTGCTGGTTGCCGCCACGGAGACCACGACCGAAACGGACATGGCGGCCTTCGCAACCGCGCTCGCGCAGGTGCTCGCATGACCGACTGGAGCCAAGCCGTGAGCCAATTCCGGAGCGACGCCAAGACGACCGCCACGGTCAGCGGCAACCGCGGCCTGCAGATCGAGGAGCCGTTGCTCTTCGAGCAGAACGCGCCCGGCCGCACCGGCGTCGATCTCCCGGAGCCGCCGGCGGTCAGGAGCCGGCTCGGCGGCATCACCCGCGAGGGCCCGATCGGATTGCCGGGGCTCGCCGAGCCTCAGGTCGTCCGCCACTACACCCGGCTCTCCCAGAAGAACTACGCCATCGATACCGGGCTCTATCCTCTGGGCTCCTGCACGATGAAGCACAACCCGCGCCTCAACGAGCGGCTGGCGAGGCTTGCCGGCTTCGCGGACGTGCATCCGTTGCAGCCGATCTCGACCGTGCAGGGCGCTCTCGAGCTCATGGATACGCTCGCGCACTGGCTGAAGACGCTGACGGGCATGCCGGCGGTGGCGCTGTCGCCGGGCGCCGGCGCCCATGGCGAGCTCTGCGGGATCATGTGCATTCGCGCGGCGCTGGAGGCGCGAGGCGAGAAGCGCACGCGCGTCCTGGTGCCCGAATCCGCGCACGGCACCAACCCCGCGACCGCCGCCGCGTGCGGCTTCGCCGTGGACTCGATCCCCGCGACGGAGGCGGGCCGGGTCGACCTGGCGGCGCTGCGCGCGAAGCTCGGTCCGGACGTTGCGGCGCTCATGCTGACCAACCCGAACACCTGCGGCCTCTTCGAGCGCGAGATCCGCGAGATCGCCGACGCCGTGCACGGTGTTGGCGCGTTCTTCTATTGCGATGGCGCCAACTTCAACGCCATCGTGGGGCGCGTCAGGCCCGCCGATCTCGGTATCGACGCCATGCACATTAACTTGCACAAGACCTTCTCGACGCCTCATGGCGGCGGCGGGCCTGGCAGCGGACCGGTCGTGCTGGCGGAGAGTCTGGCGGCGTTCGCTCCGATCCCATGGGTGGTGCACGGCGCCAAGGGGCTCGAGCTGGTCGAGCGCGCCCAGGGCTCCGCCCGAGGCAGCATCGGCCGGCTCAAGGGCAATCACGGCCAGATGGGCATGTTCGTGCGAGCGCTTGCCTTCATGATGAGCCACGGCTCCGACGGCCTGCGCCAAGTCGCCGAAGATGCCGTGCTGAACGCCAACTATCTCCTGGCCCGGCTCAAGGACGAGCTGACGCCGGCGTTCCCCGGCACGTGCATGCACGAGGTGCTGTTCGACGACCACTTCCTCAAGGACACCGGAGTTTCGACCCTCGACTTCGCCAAGGCGATGATCGACGAGGGCTATCATCCCATGACCATGTACTTCCCTCTGGTCGTCCACGGCGCGCTGCTGATGGAGCCGACCGAGAGCGAAAGCCGGGGGTCCCTGGATGCCTTCATCGCGGTGGTGCGGGCGCTGGCGAAGCGCGCCAAGTCCGGCGATGCCGAGTCCTTCCACGCGGCGCCCAGGTTCGCCCCACGGCGGCGGCTCGACGAGACGCTGGCGGCGCGCAAGCCCGTGCTGCGCTGGCAGCCGCCGCGGTCGGACCGACAGGCGGCAGACTGAGACACGGCCCATGCTGGACGGCTTCGCCACGCGGCATGTCGATACGGGCGCGGCCTCGATCCATCTGGCGATCGGTGGCACGGGCCCGCCGTTGTTGCTTCTGCACGGATATCCCCAGACTCACGTCTGCTGGCATCGGATAGCACCGCGGCTCGCGCGCAATTTCACCGTGGTGTGTCCGGATCTGCGCGGCTATGGCGAGAGCCGCGGACCCCTCGAGGACACGGCGGACCATGCGGCCTACTCCAAGCGCGCCATGGCGCGCGACCAGGCCGCGGTGATGACGGCGCTTGGCTTCGAGCGCTTCAGCGTGACGGGCCACGATCGCGGCGGTCGCGTCGCCTATCGGTTGGCGCTCGATCATCCCGAGCGTGTGACCCGCCTGGCCTTGCTCGACATCGTGCCCACGGGCGAGATGGTGGCGCGGGTCGATCGCGCGCTCGCTTACGGCAGCTATCACTGGTTCTTTCTGGCGCAGCCGTTCGATCTGCCGGAGCGCCTGATTGCCGCCGATCCGGATTTCTATCTCGATTGGACGGTCGCGAGCTGGGTCGGCGAGGGCGCGGCCTTGGCGCCCGAGGCCATGGCGCGCTACCGCGCCGCCTTCCGCAATCCCGCGGTGATCCACGCGGTCTGCGAGGATTACCGCGCCGGGCTCGGCATCGATGCCGATCTCGACGCGGCCGACCAGAAAGCGGGCCGACGCATCGCTTGTCCGCTGCTGGTGCTCTGGGGCGAGCGGCGGCCCGAGCGCAAGGCGGATCAGTGGCTCTCGATCTGGCAGCAGTGGGCCGATCGCGTCGAGGGCGGCCCGGTCACCTCCGGCCATTTCCTGGCGGAGGAGCGGCCGGACGAGATCGCGGCGCGGCTCGAGCGCTTCTTCGGCGCGGGTGCATGAGGCTGATCTGGCGCCCGACCCGGAGCACCGAAGGCGTGCGCCGGGTCGGCTCCGCGCGTATCACCCGACACGACGCCTATCATCTGCTGCTCACGATGCCCTGGCGCTGGTTCTTCGGCATCCAGGCGGCGGCCTATGTGCTCTTCAACGCGGTCTTCGCGCTGCTCTACCTCGTGGCGCCGGGAAGCATCGCCAATGCGAAGCCGGGCTCCTTCACGGACGCCTTCTTCTTCAGCGTGCAGACCATGGCGACCATCGGCTTCGGCGTTATGGCGCCGGCGACGTTCTACGCCAATGTCATGGTCACCATCGAGGCGCTTTTGGGCATGGCGAGCGTCGCGGTCGCGGCCGGGCTGATCTTCGCGCGGTTCTCGCAGCCGACCGCGCGGGTGCTCTTCAGCAATGTGGCGGTGGTGACGCCCTTCAACGGCGTGCCGACCCTGATGTTCCGCTGCGCCAACGAGCGCCGCAACCAGATCTTCGAGGCCCAGGTCCACGTCGATTTCGCGCGCCAAGAGACAAGCGCCGAGGGCATGGATCTGCGCCGCTCCTACGAGCTCGATCTGGCGCGCAACCGCAATCCTCAGTTCAGTCTGAGCTGGACCGTGATGCATCCGATCGATGCCGAAAGTCCGCTCTACGGCATCGATCCGGACCTGCTGGCGGGGCAAGAGGCCTCGATCGTGGTAACCCTCACCGGGATCGACGAGACGATCTCGCAACGGGTGTTCGCGAGAACAGCCTATCGAGCCGACGAGATCCTGTGGGGCCGGAAATTCGTCGACATCCTCAGCGAGACCGAAAACGGCGATACCTTGGTCGACTATCGCCGCTTCCACGACACCGTGGAGGGCGCCGGCTGAGGACAGGAGGGCTGTCCGCTCGGACAGCCCTCCCGCCGGTTACGGCATCAACTGGCCACGGATCTCGCCGCCCTTGTTGGCATCCGTGTGGACATTCGCGTAATACTTGCCGGCCTGGAGGTCGGCGATCTGCGCATCGGTCAGCACTTTGCTGCCCTTGATCTCGCCCGATGCAGCCTTGGGCGGGTCGAACGGCACGGCCACGCCGGCATTGACGCCGGCGGCGGCGGGTCCGTGGATGTGCGCCGCGGTCGCGGGACCGCTGAGGCCGCTGAACTTCACATCCCAGGTCAGCTCTTTGGTCGCGGGATTCAGCACGAAGGTGCCGTCGCCCGTGGCGGTGCTGGCATTGGGCGGTACCTCGTCCTTGGCGGTGAGGTGCGCCTTATAGGTGACGGCCTGCTGTGCCGAGGCCGAAATGCCGATCATGGCGACCGCGGCGACGGCGCTCAGTGCAACGAGACGACGCATCATGGTTTCCCCCTGGTTCGTTTATGGTACGCGATCGAGGCGTGCTTACTAGCACGGGTGCGGCCGAGGTCCCAATCCGGCACGCGAGCCCGAGCGGTCACATCTCTGTGCGGCGGGGTCGGCCCGGCATGGCGTCGGAAGCCGTTCCGTAATACAAATCAATTCGCTATCGGCGTGATCAGGAGACTACGACTATGTCCAATACAAGCGAGCTCAGCTCCGTGCCGATCGCGGGCGTCGAGGCATTGGAGCGGTACCACGGTTTCATGATGGTCGCGCGCAACCGTGTCACCACGCGGCAATTCCGACCCGACTACGCGGTGCCGCGCGAACACTACGAGATGATCCTCGAGGCGGCGCGTCACGCGCCGTCCGGTGCCAACGCCCAGCCCTGGCACTATATCGTCGTCACCGAGCCCGCGCTCAAGCGCGATATCGCCGACTATTTCGTGGATGAGCAGCGCCGGCGCGCCAAGCTCAAGATGAAATTCCCGACTCCCAATTATCGCGGCCTCGAGACCGCGCCCGGCTTCATCGCGGTGGTTGCGGATTTCCGCTTCGTGCGCGCCTTCCCGGTTCTGATGGACGGCTCGCCGCTCGACCTGCAATACCGCGAGAACGCCGAGCGGATCCTGCTGCAGAGCGTGGCGGCCTCGACCATGTCGGCCCATCTCGCCGCCGCGGCACTTGGCTACAGCGTCTGGTGGGTGACCGCCATCGGCCAGGAAGCCGCGCAGTCAGCGATGCGGCCTTTGCTCGGGATTCCCGACGATCTCTCGGTGATCGACCTCATGCTGTTCGGTCCGCCGCTGAAGCCGCCCTACAAGCGCTGGAAGAAGCGGCTGCCGGAGATCATGAGCTGGAACCGGTTCGATCCCGCGAGCTACTGGACCGTCGAGCAGATCGACGAGTGGATCAAGACCACGCGCCACAAGGTCATGTACCGCGACGAGGCCAAGATCGACTGAATCGCGGGTGCTCTGAACCCAGCTGTTGGAGAAGAAGCCCATGGGAGCCCGTTCGCTGCTGCCCGACGACATCGAGCGCTACGTCGGCGAGACCATCACCAAGGAGACGCCGCTGCAGAAGCGCCTGCGCGCCGAGACCGCGACGCTGCCCATGGCCATGATGCAGATCGGGCCGGATCAGGGCGCGCTGCTGGCTCTGCTGGTGCGCCTGATCGGCGCCCGGCGCACGCTCGAGATCGGCACCTTCACGGGCTATAGCGCGTTGTCGGTTGCTCAGGCCTTGCCGGAGGGCGGCAAGGTGATCGCCTGCGATGTCAGCGAGGAATGGACCGCCATCGCGCGGCGCTATTGGCGGGAGGCGGGGCTCGCCGACCGGATCGAGCTTCGGCTCGGGCCCGCCGCGCAGACCCTCAAAGCGCTGCTCGAGGCCGGCGGGGCCAGGTCCTTCGACTTCGCCTTCATCGACGCGGACAAATCGGGCTATGACGTCTATTACGAGTTGTGCCTCCAGCTCATCCGGACGAACGGCCTGATCGCCATCGACAACGTGCTCTGGAGCGGCGCCGTGGTGGATTCGAAGAAGAGCGATGTCGACACCGCGGCATTGCGCGCGCTCAACCTCAAGATCCGCGACGATGCCCGGGTCGATTCGGCGCTCCTGACGGTGGGAGACGGATTGATGCTGGCGCGGAAGCGCTGAGACTCCCGCATCGCCCACGTTATGCGGTATCCGACATGACATCGCGCTCGGAGCCGATCATCGAGGAAGGGCATCTGCGGCTGAAGCACTGCCGCCACGGCTGGATGCTCTACAATGCGCGTGACATGTTCGTCGGCCGCTCGTTCGACCGATACGGCGAGTTCTCCGAGCTCGAGTGCCAAACTTTCGCCCAGCTGATCAAGCCCGGCCAGACCGTCTACGACGTCGGGGCGAACATCGGCGCGCACACCCTGGCCTTTGCCCGCCTCGTCGGCGAGACGGGGCTGGTCGCCGCCTTCGAGCCGCAGCGGGTCGTGTTCCAGATGCTTTGCGCCAACGTGGCTCTCAACGGTCTTTCCAGGGTTTGGACGATTTGGGCCGCCTGCGGGCGCGGCCTCGGTCAGGCAAACGTGCCGTCGCTCGACCATCGCGCGGTCAACAACGTGGGTGGCCTCTCGCTGGTGGGCTCGGCCGAAGGCGAGCCCGTTCCGGCGATGCCGCTCGACGAGGTTGGCACGCCCGCTTGCCATTTTATCAAGATCGACGTCGAGGGCATGGAGAGCGAGGTCATCGCCGGCGCCGAGAAGACCATCGCCAAGTGGCGCCCGATCCTCTACGTCGAGAATGACCGGGTCGAAAAATCGGCGGCGCTCATCGAGCAGATCATGGGGCTCGGCTACCGCCTCTATTGGCACCTGCCGCGGCTCTATAATTCCCGCAACTTCTTCGGCGAGGCGGAGAACGTGTTCGGCAATATCGTGTCCGTCAACATGCTCTGCATTCCGCGCGAGGTCAGCATCGAGATCGCCGGCAAGGAGATCACTTCGCCCGCGGACCATTGGACGTCTGCTTCGCCGCAGATCGGCTGAGCCTGGGCCTCAGGCGTCGTAGGCCAGCACGGAATGGACGGGCACGTCGAGACGCTTGCGCCCGGCTAGGAATGTCAGCTCGATGATACAAGCGGCGCCGGCGACGGTGCCCTTGACCTTGCGCACGAGATTGACGGCCGCCGCCATGGTGCCGCCGGTTGCCAGCAGATCATCCAGCACCACGACCCGCTTGCCGGGCTCGATGGCGCTGGCCTGGATCTCGATGGTGTCGCTGCCGTATTCGAGGTCGTAGGTGTAGGGAATGGTGGCGCCCGGAAGTTTACCTTTCTTGCGCACCATGACGAAGCCGCAGCCCAACGCGTACGCCAGAGGCGCCGCCACCAGGAAGCCTCGGGATTCGATGCCGACCAGCACCTCGGGGCGATGCGGTTTCACGGCTTCGGCGAGTTGATGGACCGTCTCGCGCCAGGCTTCCGGGTGCGCCAGCAGGGTCGAGATGTCATAGAACAGGATACCGGGCTTGGGAAAATCCGGGATCGACCGGATGTGCTGCTTGAGGTCCATCGTATCGTGCGGTTCCCTGCGATTGCCGCCCTGACCGGCCATGGGCGCGCCCCACCGCACTTTAGCGGGTTCTTCGCCGAGGGAGCAGCCGCATTTCGCGTGGCCCAGCGGATGCCGCCCCTGTAGAGTGACAAACGATGGCTCAAGACGCTTGGCTCGAGAGCGGCTTTAGGGAGGGGGCCTTCGTGCTTCGGGCGGGCGGCGCCTGGCGAGTTCAGAGCGCCGCGGAGCTCGACCGCAAGCTCGATACCCTCGATCCCGGTGCCGCGCGTTCGGCGCTGATCGACCTCGGTGAGGTCGAAAGTCTGGATACTGCCGGCGCCTGGCTGCTGCTCCGCACCGAGCGCATGCTCGAAGGTCGCGGGCTCGCCGTGCGCGTCGAGAACGTGCGGCCCGAGATCGAGCCGCTGCTGCGAAAGGTCGAGAGCAGCCGCGAGGCGGTGCCGCGCGAGCGCCGGCGACACCATCATCACGGCTTTCGGGATTTCGTCCGCGATGTCGGCGAGGCCACGGTCTGGTTCTTGCTGCAGGCGAGCGAGCTGATCGGGTTCCTGGGTCTGGTTACCATCACCGTCGGACGGACGCTGCGCCATCCGCAGCGGCTCCGCGTCATTTCGTTGGTCACCCACATGGAGCGTACCGGCGTCAGCGCGATGCCGATCGTGGGCCTGATCTGCTTCCTGATCGGCGTGGTGCTGGCTTATCAGGGCGCCGACCAGCTGCACCGGTTCGGCGCCGAGATCTACACCGTGAACCTGCTCGGCATCGGCATCTTGCGAGAGCTCGGCATCCTCCTCACCGCCATCATCGTGGCGGGCCGCTCGGGAAGTGCCTTTACCGCCGAGATCGGCGCCATGAAGGTGCACGAGGAAGTCGACGCCATGCGCACGCTCGGCCTCGATCCCGTGGAAATCCTGGTGCTGCCGCGCATGTTCGCGCTGGTGCTCGTGCTGCCGCTCTTGGCCTTCTACGCCAATTTCATGGGTCTTTTGGGCGGCGCGCTCATGGCTTGGGCGGCGCTCGATATCAATCTGCCGCTGTTCTTGCGCCAGCTGCAGAGCGCGCTCTTCGGCTGGACATTCTGGCTCGGCCCCCTCAAGGCACCGTTCTTCGCGGTGGTGATTTCGCTGATCGGCTGCTATCAGGGCCTCAAGGTCTCTCAGAGCGCCGAGAGCGTGGGCCGCTTGACCACCGTATCGGTGGTCGAATCGATCTTCCTGGTCATCGTTTTCGACGCCGCGTTCTCGATCGTGTTCTCCTATCTCCATGTCTGAGCGGGCCAACGGCGGCAATGGCGCGGCGGCAGCGCCGATCATCCGCATCCGCGGACTGAAGACCCGGATGGGAAACCGGGCGATCCACCGCAACCTCGACCTCGATGTGCAGCGCGGCGAGGTCCTGGGCGTGGTGGGCGGCTCCGGCACCGGCAAATCGGTATTGCTGCGCGTGGTGGTCGGGCTAATTCCGCCGCATCGCGGCACGATCGAGGTGTTCGGTCAGGACATCTCCAAGATCGACAGCGAGGCGATGCACCGGGTCGAGGCGCGCTGGGGCGTGCTGTTCCAGGACGGCGCGCTCTTCAGCTCGCTCACGGTTCGCCAGAACATTCAAGTACCGCTCAAGGAGCACCTCAAGCTTCCGCAGCACCTGATGGACGAGATCGCCGCGATGAAGATTGCGCTGGTCGGCTTGCCCCCGGATACCGGCGCGAAGTTCCCCGCGGAGCTCTCCGGCGGCATGCGCAAACGGGCCTCGCTCGCTCGCGCCCTCGCCCTCGACCCCGAGCTTCTGTTCCTCGACGAGCCCACGGCCGGGCTCGACCCCATCGGCGCCGCGGCCTTCGACGCGCTCATCCGCGACCTCCAGAAGAGCCTGGGACTCACGGTTTTCCTGGTCACTCACGACCTCGACACGCTGATGACGATCTGCGACCGAATCGCCGTACTGGTCGACAAGCGAATCAAAATCGGCACAATGACGGAGCTGTTGCACGACCCCCACCCGTGGATCCATGGCTATTTCCACGGGCCGCGCGGTCGTGCCGCGCTCGCGGCTCACGAGGGGGCTCAGGAGGGCTGAGGGGGGATGGAGACGCGTGCCAACTATGTCATGGTCGGCTCGTTCGTGCTCGTTGTGCTGGCCGGTATATTCGTGGCCATCCTCTGGCTCGCGCATGCCCAGTTCAATCAGCAATTCGTCAACTACGATATCTACTTTACGGGCTCGGTCACGGGTCTGAGCGTCGGGGCACCGGTCAACCTGAACGGAGTGTCGATCGGTCGCGTCACCGAGATTCGCCTGGATCCCGCCAATCCGGACCAGGTGCGCGTCACCATCGAGACGGATGCGCAGGCGCCGATCAAATCCGACTCGGTCGCCTCCCTGGAGCTCACGGGCATCACCGGCATCTATTACATCGAGATCAGCGGCGGGACCCGCGAGGCACCCCCGATAACGCGCGAGGAAGGGCAGCGCTATCCCGTGATCGCGGCCAAGCCCTCGCGGTTTGCTTCTCTTGTCGCGAGTGCGCCGGAGGTGATGAACCGGGTGATCGAGGTGGCTGATCGGCTGTCTCAGATTCTGGACGACAAGAACCGCCTGGCGATCGCACAGACGCTTGCCAACGTCCGGCAGATCAGCGTGGTCGCGGTCCGGGACGCCGACAAGGTGGATGCCATCATCGACGACACCAAAGCCACCGTCAGCGACTTCCACAGAACGACGATGCCCGCGGTCAATTCCTCGTTGGCCGACCTTCAGAAGGCGCTGGTTTCGGCCAATACCATCATCAGCGATCTCACGGTGACCTCGAAAGTGTTGAACACCGCCACCGGCCATCTCGACGCGCTCATCCAGGAGAATCGCCCGGGTCTGAGGGATTTCAGCCAGGGCGGGCTCAACGACCTGCACGCGCTTATCTCGGATACGCGCGTTCTGGTCGCGGGATTGACACGGGTCGCGGCCGAGATCGAGCGCGATCCCACCCGGTTCCTGTTCGGCGAGAAGCGAGAGGGCTACAAGCCAAAATGATCCTGCGCCGCACTTTCCTCTTCGCGCTTCCCGCCGGGCTCGCCGCCTGCTCGGGCCCGCTTGGCGGCGGCTCGCCGCCGCAGCTTTATACGTTGAGCCCGGTAAAGGAATTCCCGCCGGGCCTGCCCAAGACGAATGCGCAGCTGTTGATCGAAGCTCCGTCGGCCCCGGGCGGTCTCGACAGCGAACGCATCGCGCTCATGAAGAGCGCAATCAGCGTCGACTACTTCGCCGGCGCCGCCTGGACCGACCGGGCACCGCTCTTGGTCCAGAGCCTGCTGGTCGAGTCCTTCGAGAACACCGGTCGGATTGCCGCCATCGACCGCGAGAGTCTTGCGCTGCGGGCCGATTACGTCTTGGAGTCCGATCTCCGCGATTTCACGGCCGTCTACGTCGGATCGGAGGCGCCAACGGTGCGAGTCCGAATGGGTCTCAAGCTCGTCCGCTTGCCGGAGAAGCAGATCGTTGGGCTGCACCCGGCTTCGGGCGATGCGCCGGCCAAGCAGAACTCGGTGCCGGCGGTCGTTGAAGCCTTCAATACCGCGCTGCACCAGGCGATCGGTGATGCCGTCGCCTGGACCCTTGCCGCGATGACCGGCAAATAGGCGTCCGCGGCTCGAACGGGATGCTGGACTTTGCTCTCCTGCCGCGAGCCGAGCTGGAGCGTATGGTCGCTGCCGGCCAAACGGCGCGTGACTGCCTCCGCTCGCTCGAGGCGGCCGGCGATAGCGTCGTGAGCGAGGCTCTGCGCTCGGCCGCCGGCTTCTATGAATGGCGGCACTATCCCGAGGGCGATGTCTACGATCCCCGCACCCACGCGCAGTATTACTATCACGCTCATCCGCCCGGAGAGCGCGCCCCCAACGAGCATGGGCATTTCCACGCGTTTCTACGCCCGCGCGGCATGCCGGCGGGCGTGCGGCCCCTGATGCTGCCCGAGCTCGCCATACCCGACGCGCCCGCCCAGCCCCATGGCCCCGTTCTGCCCCCCGCGCGCCAGCCGAACCAAGGCGAGGACAACGACAAGCTCAGCCATCTCGTGGCGATCTCGATGGATGCTCGCGGAGTGCCGATCCGGCTCTTCACGACGAACCGATGGGTCACCGGCGAGACCTGGTATGGCGCGGAGGACGTCGTGCGCATGCTCGACCGATTTGCCGTCGAGATCAGCGGGCCATCTCGACCGCTCAACGACTGGATCACCGCGATGTTCGCGCTGTTTCGGCCGCAAATGCGGGCCCTGCTCGCGGACCGTGACGCCGCGATCATGAACTGGCGCCGTCGCCACCGCGGCAAGATCCACGTTTTCGAGGACCGGCGCCTAGAGGTCACCTCGGCCACGGATATCGACATCGACGATCAATTTCAGCGTGTCGAGGCCGCGCTCAGGCGCGCGGCGTAGCTGCGAGCTCTCCGGCCAGCTGGTCAATCGTTAACCCGCTGTTAGGCAAGTTTGCCCACAATGGACGATGCGGACGCGAGCCTTTGCGCGCGCGGAGGCCGGAGGCGGATGACTGACACTCTCACCCAAGCGGACGTTGAACGACTACTGGCGGACCCATCGCCGGAGACCCGCGCCGGCATGGCGGTGAAGCTCGCGCAAGAATTCGAACGTGGGGAGCTCACTCCGGGCGAGCGACAAATCGCCGAGCAGATCGTACGCGCCATGGCGCGCGACGCGACGCTCCGAGTGCGGCAAGCGCTGGCCGAGCATCTGAAGGAGAGCAACAGCTTGCCGGTCGACGTAGCCAGGCTCCTGGCCGGCGACGTCGAGGCGGTCGCGGTGCCGGTGCTGCAGTACTCGACGGTATTGACCGACCAGGACCTGATCAGCCTCGTCGACGGGGCGAGCTCGAAAAAGCTGACCGCGATTGCGCGTCGGCGCAGCGTATCGGAGCCGGTCTCCGAGGCAGTGGTGCGCGCCGACGATGCTGACGCCATCGTTGCTCTGGTCGGCAACGACGGCGCGGCAATTACCGAGCCTGCCCTACGCACGGTGATCACCCGCCACGGCGGCAGGTCCGAGGTCGGCGAGTCGCTGGCGCGCCGGCCGATGCTGCCAATCTCGATTCTGGAAGGCCTGGTCTCCGCCGCCTCGGACCAGCTCAGGCAGGTTCTGATCGCGCGGCACGACCTGCCGGAGCGGCTGGCGACCAACCTGGTGCTCCAGGCGCGAGAGCGCGCCACGGTTGGGCTGGTTTCTCCGCAATCCCCCGCCGGCGAGGCCCTGGAGCTGGTTGCCCACCTCAAGAGAGCGGGGCGTCTCACGCCCTCCATCGTCCTGCGCGCGCTTTGCCTGGGCGATCTCACCATGGTCGAAGCCGCGTTCGCGACGCTCGCGCGCATTCCCATCCACAATGCGCGGCTGATGATTCACGATGCGGGGCCGCTCGGCTTCAAGTCCCTCTACGATCACGCCGGCATGCCCAAGGCGCTCTTTCGCGCCTTCCGCATCGCGCTCGCCGTGGCGCGCGACACGCCTCTCGATGGCGGCGCTCACGATCGCGAGCGCCGCCAGCGGCGCATGATCGAGCGCATCCTCACGCAGTTCGAGGATATCGGCGCGGACAATCTCGATTTTCTCCTGAGCAGGCTGCAGGAAACCGCGCAGTCGGAGGCAGCTTCCGCTGCCTGACCCGCTATTGTCCGGGTCGTAGCGGTTGCACCAGGTCCGTACGCGGCGGCAGGCGATGCTTGCGCAGGCATTCCCGCATGTAAGCGTCGCGCTTTGTCGCGCCTTCCGTCGTGTAGTCCGGGAACTTCTGGAAGGACTCCTTGCCGCAGGTGTCGTTCTGCGTCCAGATCTTGGTGGACTTTTGCAGTTTCGTGCCCTGGTTCTCATAGAGCGTGTCCTGGGCGTAGCCGCCGGTGCCCGCCAGAACCACCGCGGCGGCCGTCGCCACCCAGAGAAGCAATCGACTCCTCGTCCGCATCGCGTCCGACCTATTCGTTGCTGGCCACGACGGCATCTTAACGCGATTGAGCGCTGCCCGCCAAAGCCGCGCCACACGCGAAAAACGTTGTCAGGTCGCGCAAATGCTGGCTTTCTTGCGCAGGCTCCCGAGCTCGGGGCCGGGAGGGCGAGGTGCTGGCGAGGCGTGTCTATCTCTGGCTCACCCCGGACACGCATGCGTGGCCGGCATTGTTATTTCGCGTCGTGCATCACGTTTTCGCGGTGGCGGGACTCGTCGCGCTGGTAACCGACACGGTCGGCGAGATTCACGACCGAGTCGGTGCCGAGCTTGATTTCGTCTTCGATCTCACCCTCGGCTTCTTCGTGCTCGAATACGGTGTTCGGCTATGGGCGGCGCCCGAGGCACCGTGGGCGCATGCGGGCCATCCCTGGCGGGCGCGTTGGCAGTGGGCGAGCACCAGCGGCGTGGTCGACGCGCTGGCTGTGCTGCCCCTGGTCGGAATGCTGGGGGGAGTGCCCGCGCTGGTGGCGCGCGTGCTGGGCGTATTCTGGATCCTGAAGTTCGGCCGCTATTCCGAGGGGATGGCGCTGGTGGGGCGCGTGCTTCGAAGCGCCCGCGGTCCGGTCGAGAGCCTGTTTCTCGCATTCATGGTCGTCCTGCTGCTGGCGGCGACGCTCGAATACCTTGCCGAGAACAAGGCTCAGCCCGAGGCCTTCAGCAGCATTCCGGCGGCGCTCTACTGGGCGGTGACCACGCTCACCACCACCGGCTACGGCGACGTGGTGCCGCTGACGTCGCTCGGCCGGTTCATCGCGGGCGTGGTCATGATCGGCGGCATCGCGACCTTCGCGTTCCTCGCAGGCATTCTCGCCAACAGCTTCGCCGAGGAGATGCGCCGTCGCGAATTCCTGCGCACCTGGGATCTGGTGGCGCGGGTGCCGTTCTTCCGCGAGGTCGGCGCCGCGACCATCGCGGAGGTGACCAAGCTTCTGCGCGCGCGCGACGTGCCGGCCGGTACCGTGGTGACCCGCCGAGGCGAGCCCGGCGATTGCATGTATTTCATCGCCGAGGGCGAGGTGGCGATCCAGATCGAGCCGAAGCCGCTGGTGCTCAGCACCGGTCAGTTCTTCGGAGAGATCGCGCTGGTGACCGGCAGCCCGCGCACCGCCACCGTGGTGGCGCGCAAATCCTGCCAGCTGCTGCTGCTCGACATCGCCGACTTTCGCCGGCTCGCCGCGGCTCAGCCCGATCTGATGCGGGCGATCGACGAGGAGGCGCGCCGCCGCATGGGTCACGCGCCGCAGCGCCAGACGGCGGCGGATAGCTAAGGGTTCCCGGCGGCGGCGGATCCGCGCAGCAAGCGGATCGGCAGATAGAGGACGGCGTAGAGGATCAAGGGCGCCTCGATCAGCAGGAGCGCTTTCGCCTGCTCCGCTGCCACCATGCGCCGGCCGCTCTCGAGCTTGGTGGCGCGGCAACTGGTGGCGAGTGGTCCCACGCGCTCGCCGCAGGCATCCTCGACATAGTCGTCGAGCGCCACCACGCGGCCATCGACCCTGAGCGTGTCCTTGAATTGCGGGTAGACCTTCCAGGCCATGACCAAGATCCAGGCCGCCGCGAAGAGCGTGAAATAGCGCGAGAGGATCGTCGTCGAGGGCAAGGCGGCGCTCCCAGGAGCTTGATGCCGGGCGATCAAGCGGTGAGGGCGCGCGCTTGTCAATCGGATGTGAGAGGGCCGCGGGCTATCGGCGGCCCGGCCTCTCGGGCATGATCGGCGGCCCATGAGGCTCTCATGACCACATCGCTACGCCGCGGCTTGAAGGTTGCGGTCTTCGCGGCGGCCTTGCTGCCGCTCCTGGTGCTGGCACGCGCGGTGTTCTGGGGCGCGCTCGCCGCCGATCCCTATCCGCCGGCGGTCCAGACCACCGGCTTGTGGTCGCTGCGGCTCTTGCTGTTGGGCCTCGCGCTGTCGCCGCTCGCGCGCGCCGCCGGCTGGAGCTGGCCGCTCGATCTGCGCCGCATGGTCGGGCTATTCGCGGCCTTCTACGCGCTCGTGCACCTGCTGGTCTGGGCGAAGGACTACGGCTTCGATTGGTCTTTCCTCGCGGGTGAGATCGCCGCGCGCAGCTACCTGGCGGTCGGGCTCGCCGGCGCACTGTTGCTGGCGCCGCTGGCCGCGACCTCGACCGACGGCTCGGTGCGGCGGCTCGGTGCGCGGGCCTGGCGACGGCTCCATTGGCTGATTTATCCGGCCGCGGGGCTCGCCTACCTGCATTTCGCCATGGCGGGCCGGTTCACCCGCGCGGAGACGCTGATCGAGGGTGTCTTGCTGGCGGCGCTCTTGGCGTGGCGTGTGGCGCGAGCAAGCCGCCGTCTCTCGGCCTTGCGCGCCTGATAGGCCTTCAGTCGATCTCGGCGGCGCGGCGCACGCTCGCGATCATGGAGCTCCGCAGCAGGAATTCGCGCGCGAGCGCGCGATCCGCCGCCGTGCGGCGCAGCTCCGCGAGACGCTCGGCGCGCACCGAGGGGTCGCGCTCTTGCAGCAGCTCTTTGTTACGGATCGACTGCGCCTGCACGAACTCGATATTGGCGTGGCGACGCTGGCGTGCGTAGCGGTCGAGCAGGGTCTTCTCGGCATCGCCGCGCCAGACCGGTCCGAGCTTTTCGCCGAGGTTGACGGCGGCATGGAGCGCGCCATTGAGGCCGAAAGCGCCCAGTGGATTGTTGACATGGGCGGCGTCGCCGACCAGCAGCATGCGTCCGACGCGAAACTCGCTCGCCACCCTCTGATGCACCTTGTAGGTGCTCTTGTAGGCGATCTCGTAAGATTGCGCGCGAGGCAGGAAGTTCTGGAGCCGTGCCTCGACGTAAGGCGCCTCGAGCAGCGCCTCCTCGGTCATGCCGGGATCGGTCGGCACCAGGATGCGCCAGAGGCCGGGCGGACCCTCGTGGGGCATCTTGAAGATAGCCACCCATTCCGTGGGATCTGAGACATAGGCATTGGGCGTGAACCCGTGCGGCGCCAGATCGTAGGCGGTGCTGGCGACCAGGAACCGCTCGGGCCAGGTGAAGCCCTCGAATTCGACCGCCATGGTGTGTCGCACGGCGCTCCGTCCGCCGTCGGCGCCGACGAGATAGCGCCCGCGCAGGTGCTCGACGCCTCCGGGCGTCTCGACACGGGCCGTGACGCCGCCGGCATCTTGGGTCGCGTCCAGAAACGTGTGACTGAAGCGGAGCTCGGCGCCGCCCAGCGACATCAGGCGGCGGTGGAGCAGCGGCGTCAGCTTGTATTGCTCGACATGGAGGCGGAACGGGTAGGGCGTCGCGTCCGCGATCAGGCCGAGGTCCCACTCGACCACCACCTCGTGGCGATCGCGGATCTGCCAACGCGGCACCTTGATGCCGAGCGCCAGGAAGTCCTCGGCGATGCCGAGCGGCTCCAGCATCTCCACCGTCGGCGGATGAAAGCTGCCGGCGCGCAGATCGCGCGGCAGCTTGGGCTCGCTCTCGAGCACGATCGCGGGCACCTCCTGCAGCGCCAGGCTCAGCGCCACGGTCAGGCCCGCCGGCCCCGCGCCCACGATGATGACGGGCTCGCGCGCCGCCATGAGTCCTCTCGCCCTCGCCGCGCAAAGTTCGCGTATTCGTGAGACTACTGACGATCAGACGTCTGTCAATCCAGCGCTTGCTTATGAGACCCGTGCTCCCGCAGACTCGTGCCGATGGCGCGCGTACGCACCCGATCAACCGGGACCGAGTCGCTGGAGGACATCTACCGGCGTCCGGGATTCATGATCCGCCGCGCGCACCAGATCGCGGTGGCGATCTTTCTCGAGGAAGCGCGCGAGACCCGCGTAACCCCCACGCAATATGGTGTGCTCGTGATCCTGGGGCGCCGGCCCGGGATCGACCAGAACACGCTCGCTCGGCTCCTCGGTCTCGACCGCTCCACCACGGGTCTGGTCGTCCGCAAGCTTGCCGAGCGCGGCCTGCTCGCGCGCACCACGGGTACCGGCGACTTGCGGCGGCGGGAGCTCGAATTGACGCGCGCCGGCGTCGCCTTGGTGAGCCGCGTCGCGAAGGACGCCCGGCGCGCGCAGCAGCGCCTGCTTACGCCCCTCCCGGCCAGCGAGCGTGCGCGGTTTCTCGATCTGCTGGCCCGCCTGACCGAGGCTTTCAACCGGACCACCCGGGTGCCCGTGGACTACGCCGCGGGGCTTGGGCTAGGGCCCCAAAGGCGACGAGGATTCGCGAGCGAATTCGGGAGGAAGCGGAGCCGCGACTTACTGAAGCTCGATTGATTCGGAGTCCGAAGTTCGTCGGCCAACTTCAGAATCGTTACGGGCGCGCTGCCCAGCTCTGCCGGGGGCGCCGCCAAAACGACGCAAAGAAACACGCAATCGCCTTCGCGCCGCCGTCCGGCTTCCAGATCGTCGTTCAGGATGCGCCGGCAAATGGGCCCGACCGACCATCGAGCCGTTCCGCCGGATGATCGCGCGCGCCGCACCAAGGAGGATGCGTGGCTACATCGACGAACGAGATTACCAGCGGCGTCGGGAGACCGACCCTCGCGCGGCTGCTCGCCGTGCCAGCCCTTAAGGTACTGCTGATCGGCGCACTCCTTCTCGTGATGTTGATCCCTTTGCACTACGTCTCGGGGGTCATCGAGGAGCGCGAGACCCGCCAGGCCGAGGTGGTGAGGGAATTTCAAGGCAGCTGGGGCCCGGCGCAGTCGGTGATCGGCCCCATCCTTGTGGTGCCCTACTGGACCAGTCCGGATAAGCCGCGCCGTTACCTTCATGTCGCGCCGCGCGAGCTCAAGGCGACGGCTCGCCTCAGCCCCGAGCTGCGCAAACGAGGACTGTTCCACTCCGTGGTCTACACGGCCGAGCTTCGCTTGAGCGGGCGGTTTGCCATGCCGCCCGACGTCGCGGCTCCCGAGGGGGCCGCCTTGCTGTGGCCGGAGGCCTTCGTGATGCTCACGGCATCCGATCTGCGCGCGCTGAAATCGACCGCCAGCCTGACCTGGAACGGCCGCGCGCTCCCCTGGACCGAGTGCCCGCAAGATGCGGAGGGGTCCTGTGCCGGTGCGCTGTTCGTCATGGCACGTCCCGGACTCGTTGGGCCACCCGCGCCGGGCGACTCCGTTCCGTTCGAAACGCAGCTCGAGCTCCGCGGCACCGGCGCATTCCGGTTCGCGCCACTCGGACAAGAGGTCGATCTCGCAGTCTCGGCATCTTGGCCGACGCCGAGCTTCATCGGCGCGGTCCTGCCGTCCACGTCCCAAATCACCTCAGGTGCCTTCGAAGCCGCCTGGCACGTCTCATCGAATGTTGCGACCGGCCGGGCTGTCTGGTCGTCCTCCAGCGCGCTCCTCGGCGGTCATGGCTGGCAGAGACCGGAAGACCAGATCGGCGTCGAGCTCCTCGAGGCCGTGCCCGCCTACCAGATGGTGGACCGCGCATCGAAGTACGCGGTGCTGTTCCTGGCTCTGTCGTTTCTGACTTATTTTCTCTTCGAGCTGGTCTCGCGGGTGCGCATTCACTTTGTGCAGTACGGCTTGCTCGGCTCGTCGATCGCCCTGTTCTCGCTGCTGCTGATCTCGCTGAGCGAGCCGCTCGGCTTCGCGCTGGGGTACCTCGTCAGCTCCGGGCTGATCCTGTTGCAGGCCTCGCTCTACACCGCGGCCGTGACTCGGCGGCCGCGTCTTGCGCTGGTGTTTTCCTCGATCCTCGCGGCCTTGTTCGGTTTTCTCTATGTCGTGCTCACGCTCGAGACCTACTCGCTGTTGACAGGCTCGCTCGCGCTCTTCGTCGCGCTTTCCTTGGTGATGGCGGTGACCCGCCATCTCGATTGGTCGCGCGCAAGACCGGATCTCCCCGCACCGACCGGAGAAGCCCAGACGCCCTCGGCTTGAGAGCGTGACCTCATAAGCGCAGCCCCCGCCGCGGGGCTCGCGGAGTCCGGTTTGCGATCGGGTCCGTAAGCACGGAACGGCGAAACAAAGAATACGCGCAAAAATGGACGCATTGATCATGACGTTGTCACGTGAGCGCCGTTGAAGCGTCGGCAAAGTGGTCCCGGGTGGAACGACGACCGCAGGACGATCCGCGTCTTCGGGGGCTGACAGCAAAGGAGCGGCGCCATGAAGGTTTCGTCAAAACTCCGCGCCAGTCTCGTCGTGCTTTTGTCGACGATCGGCACGGCGGCCGCGCTTCTGCCCGAGGATTGGATCGAGCAGCGCTTCGGCCTCAGCCCGGATGGCGGCAACGGATTGGCGGAATTCCTGTGGGTCGCCGCGCCATTCATCCTCGCTGCAGTCCTCGCGCTGAGCCTGCTGCGCGACCACTATCGAGCAGCAGCGCGTCTCTAACGACTTTCCGTAATCGTGACCGTCCCCCAGCCGATCGGGCGTGAGCGGATCGACGCGGCCGGTCATTCGCGTCGTGTCTCAGCGTGGAACGCATTCGTGCCGAGGGCCAAGCCGCACCCACTGATCTGGTGCGGCGATTCGACGGCCGGGTTCGCATGAAGGCACGTCGACCAGAGTAACCGCGAAAGCACGGGGGGCATCGCCATGAGTCTCGTGACGCTGAGCACCGCCAAATGGACGCCGATCGGGCCCGCGCCCATTCAGACGCTCGGTGGCCTCGACGAAATTTCAGGGCGCATCCAAGCGGCGGCACCCGATCCCACCGACCCCAACACGATATACCTCGGCGGGGATAACGGCGGGATCTGGAAGAACGTCAATCCGCCGAACTGGACTCCGCTCACCGATCACATGCCGAGCCTGAACTTCGGCGGCTATCACCCACTCGTGGTGCACCCGGCCAACCATGATCTCGTGCTCGGGCTCGTCAGCGGGCCGGGAGCCGGAATCCTGCAATCCCTCGACGCCGGCAAGACCTGGCACTTGTTGGCCAACAGCCAGTTCGACGGCCAGGCCCTCAATTCGATCGCGGTGCATCCCACCGACACGAAAGCCATGTATCTGGCGGCCTCGTGGTTCGGCGCGTGGAAATCGAGCGACGGCGGCAGCACCTGGCAACAGATGACCGCGTTGCCCGGCGGGTCCGTGTGGGACCTCATCATCGCCAAGTTCGATCCGAAGACCCTCTACGCGGCGGTCGTGGGAAACACCGGAGCGCAGCAGGCGCAAAACGGCGTCTACAAGAGTATCGATAGCGGGGCGAGCTGGACTCTGCTGGGCGGCTTGCCGTCGGGCGCGGCGCTCGGCGGCGACAATGCAAGCGGCGCCGTCCGGATCGAATCGGGCACCGCCGTGGGCGTGGTTTACGTCTCCATGCTCACGGTGGGACCGAACCCGTCGCCGCCGCCGGCGCTGGCGGTCACCGCGATCCAACGCTTCCGGACCGGTAATGGGGGCACGAGCTGGACGGCTCTCGCGGCATCGCCCGGCGGGTTCGAGAAGCGCTCATGGCATTTGCTTCTGGCCGTCGATCCCGCGGACGGGGATCACGTCTTCGTCAACGACGCCTACTCGCTCTGGGAAAGCAAGAATGCCGGCAAGAAATGGACGCAGGCCGACGCCGGCATCGGGTATCTCAAGGGCATCAATCATTTCGACTGGGTCAACCTGACGTTCGACGCGAACGACAAAGCCGTGGTGACGGCGGACCAGGGCGTGCTTCGCTACGACCCGGCCAAGAAGAGCTGGACTTCCCTGATGGGGAATCTCCAGGTCTCGGAGTTCTACACGATCGGCCTCGACCCCAGCACCGCGTCGGTGGCGTATGCCGTCGGCCAGGACATTTTCTGCGAGAAGTTCACGGGCCAGACCGAATGGAACGTCATGGAGGCCGGGATCGGCGAGACCGGCAAGATCATCGTCGACCCCAAGAACATCAACCAGCTCTTCGGCTTCAACCCGCTCGATACTGCCAATTTCGTCATGCAGTCGCCCGACGCGGGCGTGACCTGGACCACCGTCTTTCCGGCCGCTCTCCTCAGCGCTTCCTTCCTCAAGACCTACAATCAGTCCAGCGGTTATGGCTTCGCCTATCTGTCGCAGAAGGCGTTCGCGATGGATCGGTCGAACCCCGCGCGGTTGCTGGTGGTCGCGGACCGGGTCTTTGAGACGACCAATTCCGGCGGCACCTGGACGCAGATCAGCGGGGTGCTTTCGAAGGACCCCAACAACCCCTTCGTCGCCGCGCTCGCGATCGCGCCCTCGGACGGCAGCACGGTCTATGCGTCCACCCAGGACGGCCGTCTCTGGGTGACCCACGACGACGGCGCCACATGGACGGAGCGCGACAGCGGACTTTCCGGCGTCGTCCTGGATATTCGCATCGACCCAAATGACCCGAACCATGTGTTCGCGGTCACGGGCAACGATGTGTGGCATCTGCCGCCGTCCGGGCTGCCATGGGTGAAGGTATCGGGGAGCATTCCCGGCAATCTTGGCCTCTACACCGTCTTCGTCGCCTGGGAGCCCGCGATCCCCGCGTTGTTCGTCGGCACCGATCGCGGGATCTATCGATCTTTCGACCTCGGCGCCTCGTGGGCCAAATGGGGCCAAGGATTTCCCAATACACGAGTGAACGACCTCCAAGGCGAGCTCCGTTCCGGGCAGCTCCTGCTGGCGGCAGCGACCTACGGCCGAGGTGCGTGGGAGATCTTGCTGAAACGGTGGGGCTCGATCGCGACCGCTATCGCCGACGCCGGCAACTTCGGAAACGTCTGCGTCGGATCTTTCGCGGACGAGCTGCTCACCATCAACAACAACGGTTGGGGACCTCTGCGGATTACCAACATCGCCTCGTCGGCTCCCGAGTTCGAGCCGCCGAGCGTGGTATCCTATCCGCTCCTCGTCGGTACCGGCGATTCCATCGACGTCGTGATTCGGTTCCGGCCGGCGAGCCTCGGCTCGAAGTCCGGGACGATCACGATATTCAGCGACGATCCGGCCGGGCCCCACAAAGTTGCGATCTCCGGCACCGCGCCCGCGCCGCGGCTCACCACCCTGATCGCCGATGCCGGGAGCTTCGGCAAGGTCTGCGTCGACTCCTTCAGGGACCAGCCCCTGACCCTCCTGAATAGCGGCCGCTGCACGCTGACGATCGCGAACATCCTTTCCTCGTCGGGCGAGTTTCTCGTCCCGCAAGTGCTTTCCTATCCCTTCACGATCGGGGCGGGAGACGCCGTTGACGTTCCCATTCGCTTCCAGCCGACTGGCTTCGGAGCGAAGTCGGCCACCATCACCGTCGCCAGCGACGACCCGTCAAGCCCCAAGACGATTGCCGTCTCCGGCGATGCGCCTCCGGGCAAGCTCGTCGTCACCGGCTCTCTCTGTTTCGGCGGCGTGAAAGCCTGTTGCGTCGCCGAGCGGACGCTCTCGATCTGCAACATGGGCGAGTGCAACCTGCATGTGACCGGCGTCGCGCTCAAGCGAAAGCACAAGCATTGGAAGCTGGTCAACAATCCGTTCCCGCAGACACTGCGCCCCGGCTCGTGCTTGGGCGTCGTCGTTCGATACAAGGCCACGGAGAAGTGTCCGCGCGCCTGCGAGCTCGTCATCTCCAGCGACGACCCCGTCACCCCCGTCAAGCACATGGATCTGTTGGCCTACACGATCTGGAACGGAGGCGGCTGCAAGCAATGCTGCGACGATTGCAAGAAAGGCTGCTGCGACAAGGGCCACACCGATCGCTGTTGCTGCGGCGACATTGAAGACGGCTGCTGCGATGAGGACGAGGACGACGACAAGCACGAGAGCTAAAGCCCCGGGGCGCGCCAGCATCGCGTTCGGCGACGTGGTCGAGAACAAGGGATCGATCGAATTGGTCTCGAGCGAGACCCCGATCTTGAGGTCCCGCGCCTCGACCGGCAGGCTGGTGCGCAGGCTCACATGTCCGTGACCGGACTGCGTGGGCTTGCCAGGGCACCATAAGATGCACCATTGTTGGAACGCGATGGTCCTACCAAGGAGGCCATGATGCGCAGCATCCTTGCTCTGATCGTGCTGGCTTTGGTTGGTGTCGGCGTAGTGGCCGCGCCCGCTATGGCCTGCGATGAGCACACGACCTACCACGGGTCCTGATCGTCTCAGCACTCGGATGGATCGGAAGGGCGGAGCCGCGAGGTTCCGCCCTTTTCCGTTTCGACACAATTCAGCGAGGGGAAACCACCATGAGACTGGCCTTACTCGTAGTCGCGCTGCTTTTCGCGGCGCCCGCCGTTGCGCGAGCCGACGACCTCGCCTGTGTCAGCACGACCTTCAAGCTGCTCTCGCCCAACGATAAGGTCTGCGTGAGCGAGTTCGATGACCCCAAGGTGCCCGGCGTCACCTGCCATATCTCCCAGGCCCGGAAGGGCGGCTGGGGCCAACCGCTCGGCCTCAACGAGGATCCCTCGAACTTCTCGGTCGCCTGCCGGCAGACCGGTCCGATCACCACGGACATCTCGAAGTTGCCGAAGACCGAGGAAGCCTTCACCGAGAAGACCAGCATCTTCTTCAAAGCGACCCGGATTTACCGCTTGCCGGATCAAATGCACAACACGCTCGTTTATCTCGCCATCAGCTCCAAGGTGATCAACGGCTCGCCCGCCAACGCGATCAGCACCGTCCCCATCATGCCATGGGGATCGCAATGATTGTGTATTGCCGCGCGCGGGCCTTGACGTGCGAACCCCGCCCGGCGGTGCCTGAAAACAGGAAGCGCCCTGGCCTAAGATGTTGGCGCGGACAGCATTCCCTCATATCAGCCTAAATTAACCAATGAAATACAAGCACTTTGTTTGACACCCCGTTACATTGAGGGTACATACGGGGACAGTCGAGTCATGTCCGTATTGCGGACACTGTGCGGACACGAAGCCTTAAAAGTGACCAGTGGCGGGTAAGCATGGCCGGCAGGGACACGGCGGATACCGATCGGACGCGGCTAAATGAGGGTGTCGTGGCGGGGCTGCCCGCACCGGCCTCAGGGAACCGCATTCACTATTTTGCTGGCGCCGTGCTGCAAGGCTTCCGTGCTCCACCTGGCTT
>DASZHJ010000232.1:0-15795 GCA_035938015.1 Allostellaceae bacterium | reverse complement strand
TGCTCTATCTCTACGCCCGCGGCTGACGGCTCACGCGCAAGTCATGCTCTCCGCGAGAATGAAATAGCCGGAGCCCGTGAAATCGAACCAGACCGGCTCGAAGCGTCCCGTCACAGTCATATGCTGCCCCGCCCGGCACCGCAGCTTACCCGCGGGGTCTCGGACGTAGGTCTGATAGCCCTCGGTGGCACAGGTGAGATCGCCACTGTCGAGGAGATACATGGCCGCGCCGGCACGGTCGAGCCAAGCATCATCCACCTCGCCGCTCGCAAGCACGGTATGGTCCGCCCGCTTCTCGCATCCCGCCAACGCTGGCGAAGCGCCCAACAGGACCACAACCGTGCCCACGAGGGCCACCCTGCAGAGTGTGCGCACGCTCGATCCCATTAGTGTCGAACTCATCGAATTCTAGCAAAAACGGCGGATCCGCGCTTGAGGCAAACCTGTTTCAACGCCTAACCGGTGTCACAAGGGCCGGGGAATGCCGAGTAGCTTGACCCGCCGCCTCCGGCGCAAGAAACTGCCTTTCGCCTGCAGCCGACCGACCCGAGTTGGGCAAGGACAGTAGGCGATGCACTCAATTCTGGGCGCCGATCAAACCTGAGGGAGCGAAACAATGGCGACCACCGTAAGCATGACGGTGAACGGCAAGGCGGTTAAGGGCGAGGTCGAGCCCCGGACATTGCTGGTCCAATTTCTGCGCGAGCACTTGGGCCTGACCGGAACCCATGTTGGATGCGATACCAGCCAATGCGGCGCCTGCGTGGTCCACGTAGACGGCGCTTCCGTCAAGAGCTGCACCCTGCTGGCGGTGCAGGCCGAGGGCGCGCAAGTCCTTTCGATAGAGGGCCTCGCCAACGGCAACGAACTCCATCCGATGCAAGCGGCATTCCGCGAGCATCATGGGCTGCAGTGCGGTTTCTGCACGCCGGGCATGGTGATGAGCGCGGTCGACCTGGCCAAGCGCGTCAAGAACCCGAGCGAGCAGCAGATCCGCCAATGGCTCGAGGGCAACATCTGCCGCTGCACCGGCTACCACAACATCGTCAAGGCGATCAAAGCAGGCGCCCAAGCGATGCAGGGAGGACAATAATGAGCGGCGAGGGCATCGGCGTCGCCGTGCGGCGCAAGGAGGACGCGCGCTTCCTGACGGGACGCGGCACCTATACCGACGACATCAATCGCCCAGGGCAACTGCATGTGTACATCCTGCGCAGTCCGCACGCGCACGCCGAGATCGGCGGCCTCGACGTCACAAAGGCAAAGCAGGCGGCGGGCGTGGTCGCGATCTTCACCGGCGCTGATCTCGCTGCCGACAATGTGGGTGGGCTGCCCTGCGGCTGGCTGATCAAGAACAAGGACGGCTCGCCCATGGTCGAGCCGCCGCACCCGGTGCTCGCGCAAGGCCGCGTGCGCCACGTGGGCGACCCCGTCGCGGTCGTGATCGCCGAGAGCCGCAATCAGGCGAAGGACGCCGCGGAGCTCATCTCGGTCAACTATAAGGAGCTGCCGGCAGTCATCGAGGCGACAGACGCGCTCAAGCCCGGCAAGCCGCAGATCTGGGACGCGGCCAAGAACAACGTCTGCTACGACTGGCACATCGGAGAGAGAGACGTAGTCGACGGGGCCTTCAAGAAGGCAGCGCACGTCACGCGCATCGATATCGTCAACAACCGGCTGGTGCCGAATGCCATGGAGCCGCGCGCGGCGATCGGTGAGTACGATCGCGGAACCGGCGAATACACGCTCTACACCACGAGCCAGAATCCGCACGTGATCCGCCTGCTCATGGGCGCCTTCGTGCTGCACCTGCCCGAGCACAAGCTCAGGGTGGTCGCCCCTGATGTCGGTGGCGGATTCGGATCCAAGATCTATCACTACGCCGAGGAGGCGATCGTCACCTGGGCCTCGGCCAAGGTGGGCAAGCCCATAAAGTGGACGGCGGAGCGCTCGGAGAGCTTCGTCTCCGACGCCCAGGGCCGCGACCACGTCACCCACGCCGAGCTCGCGCTCGACAAGGACGGGAAATTTCTGGCGCTCAAGGTCTCCACCGTTGCCAATATGGGCGGCTATCTCTCCACCTTCGCCCCGGCGATTCCGACTTACTTGTATGCGACGTTGCTCGCCGGAACCTATACGACCCCCGCCATCTACTGCGAGGTGAAGGCCGTCTTCACCAACACCGTACCGGTGGATGCCTATCGGGGCGCCGGAAGGCCGGAGGCAACCTATGTCGTGGAGCGTATCGTCGAGACGGCGGCGCATGAGATGAAGCTCGATCCGGCCGAGCTGCGCCGGCGAAACTTCGTCCCGAAGAACGCCTATCCCTACCAGACGCCGGTCGCCTTGCAGTACGACAGTGGCGATTACTTCACCACGCTCGAGATGGCGCTCAAGGCCGCGGATTACGCCGGCTTCGAGAAGCGCCGGCAAGAAGCTGCCAAGCACGGCAAACTCCGCGGTATCGGCATTGCGGCCTATATCGAGGCCTGCGGCATCGCGCCCTCGGCCGTGGCGGGCGCGCTCGGTGCGCGCGCCGGCCTCTACGAGTGCGCGGAAGTGCGCGTCCATCCGACGGGCTCCGTCACGATGTTTACGGGAACCCACAGCCATGGCCAAGGCCATGAGACGACCTTCGCCCAGCTGATCTCGGATCGGCTCGGCATCTCCATCGAGCAGATCGAGGTCGTGCACGGCGACACCAACAAGATCCCCTTCGGCATGGGCACCTACGGCTCGCGCTCGCTCGCCGTCGGCGGCTCCGCGCTCGTCAAGGCGATGGACAAGATCGTCAACAAGGGGAAGAAGATCGCGGCGCATCTACTGGAGGCATCGGAAGCCGATATCGAGTTCAAGGACGGCAAATTCACCGTGGCCGGCACCGACCGATCCAAAGCGTTCGGCGAGGTGGCGTTCGCGGCTTACGTGCCGCACAACTATCCCATCGATACCGTTGAGCCCGGCCTCGACGAGACCGCGTTCTACGATCCCAAGAACTTCACCTTCCCCTCCGGCGCGCATATCGCCGAGGTGGAGATCGACCGCGACACCGGCACCGTGCACGTCGTCAATTTCACCGCGGCGGACGATTTCGGGCGGATCATCAATCCGTTGATCGTCGAGGGCCAGGTCCATGGTGGCCTCGCCCAGGGCATCGGCCAGGCGCTCTGCGAGAGCACGGTCTACGATAACGAGAGCGGGCAGCTACTCACTGGGTCCTATATGGACTACTGCATGCCCCGAGCGGACAATTTGCCATTCTTCTCCGTCGCGACCAATACGACGCTCTGCACGCACAATCCGCTCGGCGTGAAAGGATGCGGCGAGGCGGGCGCTATCGGTGCGCCCGCGGCGGTGATGAACGCAGTGGTGCATGCGTTGAGCCCGCTCGGCATCACGGACCTCGTCATGCCCGCGACCGCCGAGAGGGTCTGGCGCGCGATCCAGAGTCACGGCGAGCGCCGGGCCGCGGAATAACGACGCCGACAGATCGATCGAAGAAGAGAGGCAACAGCCATGTACAACTTCAACTACCACAGCCCCTCGAGCGTCGCCGACGCCGCCAAGGCCGTCCAATCGGCATCCGAGGGGAAGCTCGTCGCCGGTGGCATGACGCTGATCCCGACCTTGAAGCAGCGGCTTGCCAAGCCCTCCGACCTCGTCGACCTCGCTAAGATCGGCGAGCTCAAGGGCATCAAGAAGGACGGCAACTCCATTGTGATCGGCGCCATGACCAAGCACGTCGAGGTCGCGACCTCCGACGTGGTCCGGAGCGCGATCCCAGGCTTGGCCGCGCTCGCCGAGCACATCGGCGACCCCGCGGTGCGCAATCGTGGGACCATCGGCGGCTCTATCGCCAACAATGACCCTGCCGCCGATTACCCCTCAGCCGTGGTGGCGCTGGGTGCCACTGTCATCACCAACAAGCGCAAGATCGCGGCGGACGATTTCTTCAAGGGCATGTTCGAGACCGCGCTCGAGCCCGGCGAGATCATCACCGCGGTGCAGTTCCCGATCCCCGAAAAGGCCGCCTACTCGAAATTTCCGAACCCGGCCTCGCGCTATGCCATCGTAGGCGTCTTCGTGGCGAAGACCGGCTCGGGCGTGCGGGTCGCGGTGACGGGCGCCGGCCCCGGCGTATTTCGCCAAAAGGACATGGAGGCGGCGCTCGGGAAATCGTTCGCGCCCGACGCGGTCGCCAACATCAAGGTGTCGCCCTCCGGCCTCAACGGCGACATTCATGCCAGCCCCGAGTACCGCGCGCACCTCGTGACCGTGATGGCGAAACGCGCGGTGGCGGCGGCGAAGTGACCTGAGTTTTCCCGCGATACCCCCTCGGCGCTGCCCTCCCGGCTGGAGGGAGGCAGGGCGAGGGGGTTTTCTTTTGGCCTTAGAGCGCTCATCTATTCGAAAGTCATGACGAAACCCGGTTTTCCCCCATCGGTTGACGAGACCCTCGCCCTCCTCGGCCGCGGCCGCTATGTCGCGGACCGTAGCTTGGCGACCGCCGTCTATCTCTCGCTCTCGCTGCGTCGGCCCTTGTTCCTCGAAGGCGAGGCAGGCGTTGGCAAGACAGAGATCGCCAAGGTGCTGGCGGAGGCGATGGGCCGACGGCTCATCCGGTTGCAGTGCTACGAGGGCCTCGACGTCGCCTCGGCCGTTTATGAGTGGAATTACCCGCGCCAGATGATCGAGATTCGGCTCGCCGAAGGCGGCGCCGAAAGCCGTGACACCGTCGAGGAGGAGATTTTCTCCGACCGGTTCCTGATCAAGCGGCCGCTGCTCCAGGCATTGGAGCCTGACCTCGCGGGCGCGCCGGTGCTGCTCATCGACGAGCTCGATCGCACCGACGAGCCCTTCGAAGCCTACCTTCTCGAGGTGCTCTCCGACTTCCAGATCACGATCCCGGAGATGGGCACCATCAAGGCGGAGCAGCCGCCCATCGTCGTGATCACCTCGAACCGTACCCGCGAGATCCACGACGCGCTGAAGCGCCGCTGTTTCTACTACTGGGTCGACTATCCCGATGCGAGGCGGGAGCTCGAGATCCTCCGCATCAAGGCCCCTGGCGCGGCCGAGGCGCTGTCTCGCGAAGTCGTTGGCTTCGTGCAGAAGCTGCGGACCACCGACCTCTTCAAGCTGCCCGGCGTTGCCGAGACCATCGACTGGGCGCATGCGCTGACTCAGCTCGACGTGCTCGCGCTCACGCCCGAGGCCATCAACAACACGCTGGGCGTGCTCCTGAAATATCAAGACGACATCGCCAAAGTTCAGGGCAGCGAGGCCACCAGGATCCTCGAGCAGGTGCGCACCGAGCTCGCCGCGGCGAGTTGACGGCGTCGACGCGCAATCACCCGTGAGCGCTCCCATCGCCCTCCCGAGCAACACTGGTGCCGGCCGGCTGCTCGAGAACCTCATGCATTTCGGCCGCGCGCTGCGTGCTGCGGGCTTGCCCGTGGGACCGGGTAAGGTGCTGGCGGCCGCCGAGGCCGTGCAGGCGGTGGGGCTCGCCAACCGGACCGACTTCTACTGGGCGCTCCACGCCGTCTTTGTGAATCGCCGCGACCAGCGCGAGCTCTTCGATCAAGCCTTTCACATCTTTTGGCGCAATCCGCAGCTCCTGGAGAAAATGATGGGACTGCTGCTGCCGGAGATGCGCTCGCCCGACGCACCCAAGGGCGAGGAAATGAGCCGCCGACTGGCCGAGGCGTTGCATCCCGGTCAAGGCGCGGCAGCCGACGATCGCTCCAAAGAGCAGGAGATCGAGCTCGACGCCGCCATGACCTTCTCCGACCGCGAGGTCCTGCAACGGATGGACTTCGAGCAAATGTCGGCGGAGGAGATCGAGCGCGCGAAGCGGCTGATCCGTCGCATGACCATGCCTCTGATGGATGTGACGACCCGCCGCTTCAAGCCTGATCCCCGCGGCGCGCGCGCGGACATGCGAGCCACCTTGCGTGCGGCGCTGCGCTCGGGCGGCCTCATCGCCCTCAAGCGCAAGAGCCGGCGCACACGGCCGCCGCCTTTGGTCATTCTATGCGACATTTCCGGCTCTATGAGCCGCTACAGCAGGCTATTCCTGCATTTCATGCACGCCGTCACCAACGATCGCGACCGCGTCTACACCTTCCTGTTCGGAACTCGGCTCACGAACATCACGCGGTTCCTTCGCTACCGCGACGTCGACGTTGCCCTCGACAAGATCGTGGGCGCCGTCGAGGACTGGTCGGGCGGTACGCGCATCGGCCAAAGCTTGGGCGAGTTCAATCGACGCTGGTCGCGCCGGGTCCTGGCCCAAGGTGCCGTGGTGCTGTTCATCACCGACGGCCTCGACCGCGACGCCGGCGCCGGCCTCGGCCTGGAGATGGACCGGCTGCACAAATCGTCCCGACGGCTGATTTGGCTGAACCCCCTGTTGCGGTATGAGGGCTTCGAGCCTAAATCCCTGGGCATGCGGGCGATCCTGCCCTATGTCGACGAGTTCCGTCCGGTCCACAACTTGGAAAGCCTGGGTGAGCTGGTGACCGCGCTGAGCCGGCCGGCGCCACGCCGGCTCGACGCAGCCGCAGCCTGGCGCGAGCGAGGAGAAGCAGCATGAGCGACAGCGACGAAATCCTGCAGCAAGCCGCGGATTGGAGGGATCAGGGCAAGGGCGTTGCCCTCGCCACGGTGGTGACCACCTGGGGCTCATCGCCTCGGCCCGTGGGTGCCAAGCTGGCCGTCGACCAGGATGGCAAGTTCGTGGGATCGGTCTCCGGGGGCTGCGTCGAGGGCGCCGTGATCAACGAGGCGCTCGCGGCCATCACCGACGGCAAGCCGAGGCTTCTTGATTTCGGTGTGAGCAACGAGCAGGCCTGGGAAGTGGGATTGGCCTGCGGGGGCAAGATCCAGGTCTTCGTGGAGCGCGTGGAATGAAGCGTGAGATTCTCGCGCGCTCGCTTGCACTCAGCCGCGCTGGACGGCCCGCCGCACTCGTCACGCATCTGAAGTCGGGTCGGCACGCTCTCGTGGAAGAAGGAGACGTCGTCGAAGGCGACCTTCGCCTCGATGCCACGGCGCTCGGCGCGGTCCGCACGGCCATTCGCGAAGACCGCAGCGCCACGGTCGAAGTCTCGGACGGACGTCTCTTCGTCGAGGTCTTCAACCCGCCACTCCGGCTCATCGTCGTCGGCGCCGTGCATGCCGCTCAGCCGCTGGCGCGCATGGCGGCAATCGCGGGCTACGCCGTCACTATCGTCGATCCCCGCACCGCCTTCGCGACCGAAGAGCGCTTTCCGGGTGTTGCGCTCTCCGCGGACTGGCCCGATGAGGCAATGCCGCGCCTGAAGCCCGACCGACGCACCGCCATCGTCACGCTGACACACGATCCGAAAATCGACGACCCCGCGCTCACGGTGGCGCTCAAGTCCGAGGCGTTCTACATCGGCGCGCTGGGCTCCAAGCGCACGCATGCCGGCCGTTGCCAACGGCTCAAGGAGGTCGGATTCGGCGATGCCGAGATCGCCCGGATCCATGGCCCCGTCGGGCTCTCGATCGGGGCCCTGACGCCCGCAGAGATCGCGATCTCGATCCTGGCACAGATCACCCAGGTCCTGCGCGCCGACCGCATCAAGGAGCGGGCCGCCGCATGAAGTTCGGCGCGATCCCCGTCGCGAAGTGCGCGGGCGCGATCCTGGCGCACAGCCTGAAAACTCCGAAGGGCGTTCTCAAGAAAGGCCGTGTGCTGTCAGCCGCGGATGCCGAGGCATTGGCCGCGGCCGGACTTCGCACCGTCATTGCGGCGCGGCTCGAACCCGGCGATGTCGGCGAGAACGACGCGGCCACGGAGCTCGCCAAGGCGACCGCCGGCGACGGCGTTAGGGTCGCGGGCGCGTTCACCGGCCGCGCCAATCTGTTCGCGACGGTGCACGGGCTCGCGGTCATCGACCGCGCCTCCATCGACCAATTCAATCGGGTCGATGAAACGCTCACGCTCGCGACCGTCGAGCCCTACGCGGTGGTGGCGCCCGATCAGATGATTGCGACCTTGAAGGTCATCCCTTTCGCCGTATCGCGCTCAGCCGTGGACAAATGCCTCGCCGTCGCCAGAGAAGCGCCGCTGCTCCGCATTGCGCCACTGCGCGCCAAGCGAGCGGCCCTCATCCAGACGCGTTTGACCGGCTTGAAGGAGACGATCCTCGACAAGACGGCTGCCACGACCCGGGAGCGCTTGGCGGCACTCGGCAGCAGCCTGGTTCATGAGCGCCGATGCGATCACACCGCCGAGGCCTTGGCGCCGGAGATCACCCTGGCGATCCGGGCCGGTGCGGACCTGGTGCTGATCGCGGGCGCATCCGCTATCGTCGACCGGCGCGACGTGATCCCCGCAGCGATCGCGGCCGCCGGGGGCGCGATCGAGCACTTCGGCATGCCCGTCGACCCCGGCAATCTCATGTTGATGGGGCGCCTGGGCAGCGCGCCCGTGCTGGGCCTACCCGGTTGTGCGCGCTCGCCCAAGGTGAACGGCTTCGATTGGGTCTTGCAACGCCTGCTCGCGGACTTGCCGGCTGGTCCCCGCGAAATCATGGGCATGGGCGTCGGCGGATTGCTCGCGGATATCCCGACCCGGCCACTCCCCCGCGCGCTCGCGACGCAGGAGGCGGGGACACGGCCGACGCCGCCGCGCACGCCGCATGTTGGCGCGCTGGTGTTGGCCGCGGGACAGTCGCGGCGCATGGGCACGCTCAACAAGCTCCTGATCGAGATCGACGGCGTTCCAATGGTCCGCCGGGTCGTGGAGATGCTGCGCCAATCCAAGGTCGATCCGATCGTGGTGGTCACCGGACACGAGCACGAAAGGATTGCCGCCGCGCTCAAAGACCTCGGCGTCACCCTCGCGCACAATCCTGAATTCGCCCAAGGCCTTTCCACTTCTCTCAAGGCCGGGATCGCCGCGCTCAGTGGCGACGTCGACGGCGCGTTGGTTTGCCTGGGCGACATGCCGCGGGTAACAGCCGCCGAGGTCGATCGGTTGATCGGCGCCTTCAACCCGGTCGAGGGACGCGGCATTGTGGTGCCGACGCTCAACGGCAAGCGCGGCAATCCCGTGCTGTGGTCAAAGCGTTTCTTCCCGGAGATGAGCCAAGTCGCCGGCGACGTGGGCGCCCGGCACCTCATCGGCGCCTACCCCGAGATGGTCGCCGAGGTGGAAATGGCGGGCGACGGCGTGCTTACGGATATCGACACGCCGCAAGCGCTCGCGAAACTCGCGGCGTCGGGCGTCAAGATCACGGCCTGAAGCCCAACGCCCAGTCGCTCGCAGAAGCCTAGGAAGCGCCAGGTATATAGCGCTTATCGGCGATCTCGTCCTGCGCCTGGCGCTCGGGGATCAGCTCCACGACAAAAGTATCGCGATACCAGAACGGGCCTCGATACCAGTTTCTCAACGACTCGATCTTGACGTAACGGATGTCACCAGCACGCACGACCAGTGTCTTGAACTGGTGCGGATAGGTGCCTTGGCTGTCGACGCTGATATGGTACTCGCCGGCTGGCACATCGCGGAACGAGATCCCGCCGGGCTCCGAGATCTCCGCCGCCGCGTCGTTCAAGTAGATCAGCGGCCGTGACAGGCTCTCATAGGGCTCCCAATCTCGGTAGAAGTAAATCCGCGCCAAGCCAGCTGCCACGGGCGCCACACTGACCGAACCCATCACGGGCTCGCTCACCCGGCCTTGGCAAGCCGCCAGCAGGATGCCGGCCAAGACCAGTACGGTGCGCTTCAGGTTCCACATGGGCGCCTCAGGGGTTTCAAAGCCGAAGAAACCATAGGCGCCTCGGCTCGGCGCCGCAACGCGGGATCTTACGAGCCGTTCGCAAAATATCGCTTCGAGGCGATGTCCCTCTGGCCGTCCGCGGGATCGACGACCACGACGGCGAAAGTATCCGGTTCGTAGGAACTATCGCCGCTGTTGTAGCTCCTCAGGGATTCGACTTTCACATAGGCGGTCTGTCCGGCGCCGATGTCCACGGTCTTGTCTTGGCCAGGATAGAATGTGTAGTTGCGAACCGAGACCAGGTATCGGCCGGGAGCGACATCGCGATAAAACACCCCACCCGGTTCGGAAATACCGGCGACATCGCCGTTCAGGGTGGCGTACGGGCGGCTCAGGCTCTCGTAGGGCTCGTAGTCGCGATAAAAGAAAAATCGCGCGCGACCGGACGGCACCGGAGGCAGCTGAGCCGCGACTTGCGCGAAGCTCGGACCCGCGGGGACACCTCCTCCGGCGCAAGCCGAAACGAGTACAAGCGCCATCAGGGCGATGACCTTCAGAAGCGTGTTCGCGGTGGCTGTGGGCACGACAACCTCCCCTCTCCGCCCCTGAGAGCAGTATGGCGCAGTTTCCAGGATCGGGGCAGCGCGGCTTGATATGCCAGCGAAACACCAGGGAACAGCATCACGTTCCCGTGCGATCGGGACGCGCCAAATGGGCGCACCCCAGGAAGGTCGACTATCTCGCCGTGAGGTTCAACGCGTGCGCAAGGTTGTTAGCCTTCGCGTCCCGCGTGCCCAGCGGCGCGAGGCCATAGCGGCTCTCGATCAACTTCAGGATCGAGGTCGTGTCATAGACTGTGTGGTCGATGTAGTGCTTCCGTGCCAGCGCGGAGACGACCACCGTCGGCACGCGCGAGCCCGGCCCCCACTTGTCGACCTTGGGTGGCGCTGCGTGATCCCACATCCCACCGTTCTCGTCGTAGGTCACAATGATGACCGTACTCTTCCAGAGAGGGCTCTTGCGGATCTTCTCGATCATCTCCGCGGTGTGCTCGTCACCCGAGCTGGTATTCGCGTAGCCGGGATGCTCGTTCTCCTCGCCGACCGGCTTCCAGAACACTACCGCAGGAAGCGTGCCCTTATCGATGTCCGCGAGGAGATCCGCTTCGTCCTTCAGATGCTGCCGCTTCGCCTCAGTCCCGTCGGCGTAGTTCGCAAAATAAGCGAAGGGCTGATGGTGGAACTGGAAGTCCGGCGTCGGATTGCCCGCGAGCGCGGCGGCCCAGCCGCCGGAGTACCACGCCCAGGAGACGTTCTTCTGCGAGAGCTCGTCTCCGATCGTCTTCATGGTCTGCGGCGGAATCAGCAGGCTCTTGTCGGTGATGCTCGCGGGGTGGGGCGTGAACACCGTGAAGCTCGTGTTCACGACCGAGCCGTCCGGAAGAACTTGGCCGTCCTTGGTGAAATGGCCCTTCGCGTCGAAGGTCGTGCGCATCGACTGCGGCGCATTGTCGTAGCTGGGCGTGCAGGCGCAGATGGTCCAGAAGTGGTTCAGGAACGAGCCGCCGAACGCGGCGTGAAAGAAATTGTCGGCGAGAACATAGTCCCGCGCATACGTCCAGAGCTTGAGCTTGCTCCCGTCGCTGTAGCCCATGACAAGCCCGCCGGAATCTCCCGCCGAGACGAACTTGTCCATCTTCCCGCCATCGATTTGTGCGATCTCGTGCAGGTAGGCGTGGATCGCGCTCGGATACTTCTGATCGAGCGGGACGTACTGATCGATGAAAAAGGGCTTGTTCGCCAGGTTGGCCGGGAAGCGGGTATCAGCCGTCGGCGGCTTCTGTCCGGCGTCGATCACCGGCGGCAAGACCTTGTAGGGCTTGCCGTCGAGATCCACTTGGATCGCCCGCTTGCCCGCACGCGACAGACCGTCGGCGCCCGGAAATTTGCCGAACAGGTTGTCGAAGCTGTGATTCTCCAGATAGATCACAACGATGTGCTCGATCTTCTCGATGCCCTTCGGCGCTTTCACCGGCGCGGTTTGCGCCGAGGCGGGCGCGCCGGCGAGCGCCAGAGCAAGCGCGGCGAATGGCAGAATGCGAGCCGGACCCCTCATGAAAGTTCCCCCATCGCTTCGGTTCGTTGATCTGTCGCCGGCGCTGATTAACTCCGCTTCGTGACACCGCGATGACAGGGCCCGATCTATACGGGTGGACACGCCAGGAGGCGCCAATCGTCGGCGAGCATGAGCCGCGGCTCCGTGAGCGCTTGCAGCCCATTGAGCCCCAGGCCCTCGACCATTTCGAGCACACGCAGGCCCTCCGGCGTCACATCCAGCACCGCGAAATTGGTATAGATCCGTTTGACGCAGCGCAGCGCCGTCAGGGGATAGCCGCAGCACCCGCGCAATCGAGGCTCACCCTCCTTGGTGGTGTGCTCGAGCAGGACGCGCACCTCGCGCGCACCCGCGGCGAGGTCCATGGCGCCGCCGACGCCTGGCGCAAAATGCGGATCGTTGGTGGTCCAGTTCGCGAGATCGCCTTCGGCCGAAACCTCGAACGCGCCCATGAGCGAGAGGTCGACGTGGCCGCCGCGGATCATCAGGAAGGCGTCGGTGTGATGGAAGAACGAGCCGCCCGGCAGCAGGCTCGCGGCGCCCTTGCCGGCGTTGATGAGATCGGGATCCACCTCTCCCGGCGCCGGCGCCTTGCCAAGACCGAGGATGCCGTTCTCGCTGTGGAATACGATCTCCCGGTCCGCCGGAATGAAGTCCGCGACCAATGTCGGCAGGCCGATGCCGAGGTTCACATAGGAGCCGTCGACGATGTCCTGAGCCGCGCGCCAGGCGATCTGCCGACGGGTCAGTGGTTTGGCCGGTGAACTCATTTGGCGCCGACCACCTGTACCACACGATCGACGAAAATGCCGGGGGTGACGATCATCTCGGGATCGAGCCCGCCCAATTCCACGAACTCCTTCACCTGCACCACAGTCAGATCGGCCGCCATCGCCATGGTCGGATTGAAGTTCCGCGCCGCCTTCCGGTAGACCAGATTGCCCCAGCGATCGGATTTCAGCGCCTTGCAAAAGGCCACGTCGCCCCTGAGCGGCTTCTCCAGCACGTAGGTGCGGCCGTCGATCTCGCGAACCTCTTTGCCCTCGGCGAGCCGCGTCCCCACGCCGACCGGCGAGTAGAAGCCGCCGAGCCCTGCCGCGGCGCAGCGCATGCGCTCGCTGAGCGTGCCCTGCGGCACCAGCTCGAGCTCGAGCCGACCCGCCTTGTAAGCGGCCTCGAAGGCATGGGGTTTGTCCGTGCGCGGATAGGAGCAGATCACTTTACGCACGCGCCCATTGGCGATCAGCGCCGCCAGTCCGCGGTCGCCGCTTCCGGCATTATTGGCGACCGCGACCAAATCCCTGGCGCCCTGCTCCAGCAGCGCCTCCAGGAGTTCGTCCGCCATGCCGACCGCCCCGAAGCCCGCGCAGAGGATGGTCGCGCCGTCCTTAACGTCCGCGACGGCCGCAGCCAGACTCGCCACGCGCTTGTCGATCATCGCAGGTCAGAAGGTGACGCGGTCACCGCCCTTGAGGTGCAGCATCTCGCGGGCATCTTGCGGGCTAGCGATCTCGAACGACAGATTTTCCAGAATGGCGCGGATCCGGCGCACCTGATCGGCATTCGACTTCGCGAGCTGGCCCTTGCCGACATAGAGCGAGTCCTCGAGCCCGACGCGCACATTGCCGCCCATGATGGCCCCCATGGTGACAAATGGCAGCTGATGGCGGCCGGCCGCCAGGATGGACCAGTAATAGTCCGAGCCGAACAGCTTGTCGGCGATGTTCTTCATATGGACGAGGTTGTCGGGATCGGCGCCGATCCCGCCGAGGATCCCGAAGATGGTCTGAACGAAGAGCGGCGGCTTGACCAGCTTGCGGTCCAAAAAATGAGCCAGCGTATAGAGATGGCCGACGTCGTAGCATTCGAACTCGAAGCGCGTGCCGTGGCCCTCCCCTAACTCCTTAAGTATCCTCTCTATATCCTTGAATGTGTTTCTAAAAATGAAGTCCCGTGATGCTTCAAGGTGCTTCGGCTCCCAATCGTGCTTCCATTCCTTGTAGCGCGCGAGCATGGGGTAGAGGCCGAAATTCATCGAGCCCATGTTGAGTGAGGTCATCTCGGGCGAGGCCTTGAGCGGCGCCGCCAAGCGCTCCTCAAGGGTCATCCCATGGCCGCCGCCGGTGGTGATGTTCACGACCGCCGCGGTCGCCTGCTTGATGCGCGGCAGGAATTGCATGAAGACCGCCGGGTCCGGTGTCGGCCGGCCGTCCTTGGGGTCGCGGGCGTGCAGGTGCAGGATGGCGGCTCCCGCCTCCGCGGCCTCGATCGCTTGGGTTGCGACCTCGTCGGGTGTCAGCGGCAGGTGTGGGCTCATCGTGGGGGTGTGGATCGACCCCGTGACCGCGCAGGTGATGATGACTTTCTTGGCCACAGCCGCCATGGCGTGATCCTCCCGGATTTTCTCTCGAACGCAGGGCCTGCAAACCCTCGGACGCGCGCTTATTTCACCCGTTCGCGCGGACGAAGTCACGCACCTTCGGGAAGATTTCCTCGCGCCAACGGCGGCCGTTGAAGACGCCGAAATGGCCCACCCGCGGCTGTAAGTGATAGGCCTTGCGGGCCTCGGGAATTCCGCTGCAGAGCTCGAGCGCGGCCCTGGTCTGGCCGACCGCGCAGATGTCGTCGTTCTCGCCCTCGACACAGAGCAGGGCCGTGCGGGCGATTGCCGAGGGCTCAACCTTCCGATCCCGCGAGACAAACCGGGCGGTGGCGAGGCCACGCTCTTGGAATACCCGCTTCACGGTCTGCAGGTAAAAGTCCGCCGGCAGGTCCATCACGCTCAGGTATTCGTCGTAGAACGCCTTGGTCACCCGCGCGCTCTCGCCGTCGCCACGCACCAGATTGCGGAACAGATCGGCGTGGGCGGAGACGTGCCGGTCGAGGTTCATGCTCACGAAACCGATCAGCTGCAGGAAGCCCGGATAGACCCGCCGGAAGGCACCGGGATAGCGCGCCGGCACCGTGGAGATCACGTGCCGCTCGAACCAATCGAGAGTGTGGCTCTCGCCGAAGGCGCTCACCGCGGTCGGTTTGGCGCGCGGATCGATCGGCCCGCCCATCAGCACCATGCTGGCGGGCACGGCGGCATCGCCGGCCGCGGACATGAGCGCGACGGCCGCCAGGACGGGCACGGAGGGTTGGCACACCGCAATGACGTGCGCGCCCGGACCCAGCGCCCGCAGATCCTCGATCACGAGATCGATGTAGTCATCGAGATCAAACCGGCCGTGCAGAAGTGGAACGTTCCGGGCGTTGATCCAGTCGGTGATGTAGACGTCGTGCTCGGGCAGCAGCGCCTCGACCGTGCCGCGCAAGAGCGTCGGAAAATGCCCCGAGAGCGGGGCGACCACCAGCACGCGCGGCTGCTCGATCGGGACGTCCTTGCGGAAATGGAGCAGCGCGCAGAAGGGATGCTGGCGCGCCACCTCCTCGTGCACGGCGACAGGTCGTCCGGCCACCACCGTCTCGCGCAAACCGAAAGCCGGCGGCTGGTGCGACATGCCCGCGCGCGAGAGAAGCTCACAGGCCGCGGCCAGCGAGCGCACCATGGGATGGCCCCCGAGCACGGGCCAGGGGTGCGCGAGCCAGCCGCGCGCGGCCTCGGCCATCAGCCGCACGGGCGCAAGCGCATCGCTATGGGCTTGATAGGCGGCGTAGAGCATGGCGGATCAGAAGCGGAGAGCGGCCGCGGCACGCGGACGCGAGATCAGTACGCGCAGAATGTTCGAAACACCGGAAGTAGCCACGGTTTCGATGTAGTGCGCCGCAGCAATTACGTCAAGCGCGCTGACCTAGCGAGGATCCCGGCTAATCCGGTGACACGTACTTGAAATACCGACGGTCCGTGAGGACCGCCGCGGACACGGTCTTGGTGTCTTGCGGCGCGCCGACCCGGGCGAGGCGGACATGGGGGATCGGCTCG
>DASZHJ010000231.1:0-1584 GCA_035938015.1 Allostellaceae bacterium | reverse complement strand
GCGGCGCGGCTTGCGGAGCTCGAGCGCGTGGCACGCCGCAACGGCAGCGCCATCGCCATCGGTCACCCGCACGACCAGACGCTGGACGCGCTCAGAACCTGGCTCCGCGATCTCGCCTCGAAGGGCTTTGTTCTCGTGCCCGTGAGTGCGATCGTGAAGGAGCGTAGCGGCGAGGGGTAGAGACCCCTCCTGACTCACCGCTCCGCGAGCGCGAGCTTGGCGCCGAGGGCCACGAAGGCGCCGGCGAAAACCCGCCGCATCCAGGTCAGTACGCGCGGACGCGAGATGATTTGCGTGCGGATCGCGGCGGCGAACAGGCCGTAGCCCACGAAGACCGCGAAGGTCAGCGCCATGAAGACGCCGCTGAGCTCGAGCATCTGCGCAAGGGGGTGCGGCTCGCCCGCGCTCACGAACTGCGGCAGGAAGGCGAAGAAGAAGATCGATAGCTTGGGATTGAGGATGTTGACGAGGATCGCGGAGCCGATCACCTGGAGCGACGAGCGCGCGCCGACCTGCGTCTCCACCCGGAGCGCGCCGCGCTCGCGGAGCGCATTCCAGGCCATGTAGAGGAGATAGGCGACGCCCAGGTATTTGAGCGTCTGGAACGCGACCGCGCTCGCGTGCAGCAGCGCCGCCAGGCCCATGATCGCCGCCGCCATGTGCGGGACGATGCCGAGCGTGCACCCGAAGGCTGCCACCACGCTCGCACGCGAGCCCCGCGAGAGCCCCGCCGCCAGCGTGAAGAGCACGCCGGTGCCCGGCGACACCACGACGATCAGCGACGTGATCAGAAATTCGAGACTCATGGATGCTCCTCCTGCTGCTCTGCATCATGCTATCATGCGGATGACGCTGGCGACGATCGTCGGCGGACCAAGCGCAGCATCTGAGCGGGATCCCCAACGATTTTCTCGGGAGGCGATGAAATGCCTAAGTATCTGATCCAAGCGTCCTATACGGCCGAGGGCCTCAAGGGTCTGCAGAAGGACAAGGCCTCCGGTCGGCGCGCCGCGGTCATGAGCGCCGTCGAGGCGATGGGCGGCAAACTCGACGCCATGTACTACGCGCTCGGCGAGCACGACGTGATCGCGATCGTCGACCTGCCGAGCACGCAGGCCGCGACCACTCTATCGGTCGGCGTGTCGGCCTCGGGCCTGGTGCATACCAAGACCACCGCGCTCCTCACCGTGGAGGAAACGGACCAGGCGCTCGGCAAGAGCATCAGCTACAAGCCGCCGGGCCGGTAAGCGCGCGAGCGCCTCTCCGCTGCCACGGCGGAGAGGCGCTCTCAGTCTAGTTCCGCGCGAACCGCACCGCCTCCTCGGCGGCGCGGATGAGGGCGCGGCTTTTGTCGAGGATCTCCTGGTACTCGGTGGCGGGATCGCTGTCGGCGACCACGCCGACGCCCGCCTGCACGATCATCTTGCCGTCCTTCACGAGCGCGGTGCGCAGCACGATGCAGGTGTCCATGCTGCCGTCCCCCGCGAAGTAGCCGGCGGCGCCGCCGTAGAGGTTGCGCCGCTCGGTCTCGAGCTCGTCGATGATCTCCATGGCGCGCACCTTGGGGGCGCCCGAGAGCGTGCC
>DASZHJ010000230.1:0-28561 GCA_035938015.1 Allostellaceae bacterium | reverse complement strand
CGCCATGTCCCACTTCATCTCCTCCATGCCTTGCGCCGGCTTCAGCGATATGCCGCCAGTGTCGAAGGTGACACCCTTGCCAATGAAGGCGACGGGAGCTTTGTCCTTGCCGCGCGGATTGCCACGGTAGTCCATCACGACTAAGCGCGGCGGGCGCGAGCTTCCCTGCCCGACCCCGATGAGCGCTCCCATGCCGAGCTTCTTCATCTGCCTCTCGTCGAAGATCTCCACCTTTACGCTGAGTTTCTCCAGCGACTTGGTCTCGCGAGCGAGACTCTCGGGAAAGATGATGTTCGGCGGCTCCGAGACCAGATCTCGCGTGAAGAACACGCCCGCGGCGATGCTCTCGAGTGGCGCATAGGCACGGCGCGCCGCGGCCGCCGACGCCGTGAGGATCGTGAGCTCAGTCAGAGTCGGTTTCTGCTCCGGCTTTTCCCGTGTGCGGTATTTATCGAAACGGTAGCTCCGGAGCATCGCACCATAAGCGAGATTCGCGGCGGCATCGCCGGGGGCGAGCCGCGTGCCCGGTATCTTGTCGACGGCGACGGACGCCGAGGAGGCACCCACCGCATTAAGCGCGGGCACCAACGCCCCGCCCAGTCGCTGCACCTGCACAGGTGTCAAGCCGGCGGGCTTGCCGAGCCCGAGCAAGACCACGCGATCGAAAAAAAGCCCACGCGGCGCGGGCACCGTCAGCGTCTCTTCCTTCTTGCCGCTGAACCGCGTTGCCGTCATCGCGCTGACGAGCGCGCCGTTGCTTTCCTTGTCCAAAACGGCGGCCGACGCAGCAAGCTTCCTGCCTTCCAGTACGCCCACAACGAGGGTGCCCGATTTCGGTAGCTTGGGATCGGCGAAGCTGATCTTCATGACGGGTTGTCCCTTCTTATCGCTAGGGTCGCGGCGGAAGCCGCGCCTCCCTCCCTGGCGGATAGACGAGAAAGCGGGCGCGAGTCAATTGCGCCCCCGAAGGCCTCACGCCTTGGCCCGCTTGCGCCACGTGAACACGCCGCTGACAGCGTAATTCCAAACCGCTCCCACTACGGCGCCACCGATGCCCGCCGCCCACCAGGGGAGTGCCAGCGTATCGAACAGCACGGTTCCAACGCCGACGTTGGCGACGGCACCGGCAGCGCAGACCAGGAAAAACGAAACAAGCCCGCGCAAAAAGCCCCAGCCCCTCAGGCGCAAATCCCGGTACGTCAGGACGTTATTGAGCGTGAAATTGCAAACCATGGCGATCACCGTCGCCGCCGCCTGTGACAGCTCGAAGGAAAAACCGAGCAGGCGCAGGCTCGCGCCGAGCATGCTGAGATGGACAACGAGGCCGACGAAGCCGACCAGCGCGAAGGACAGGAAGCGCACCGGGATGATGTGACCGACCAACTTGTCGCCGACCAGCATGACGTATTCCCACGCCACCAAGGTATCGAGCTTGCTGTCCCCGTACGCGCGGCTACGAAATTCGTAAGCGAGTTCCTTGAAGCGCAAAGGCTTCGGCGAGGAGGCGAAAAGATCCATCAATATCTTGAAGCCGATGCCAGAGAGATTGCGGACAGCTCGGTCGAAGACGTCGCGCCGAACCATGAAAAATCCGCTCATGGGATCGGCTATCTCCGCCCGCAGGATGCGCCGACCGAGCCGCGTCGCGAGCACGCTGATGCGGACCCGGCCGGCGCTCATCTGCCCAATGCCGCCACCCGCGATATAGCGGCTGCCGATCACGATATCGAGCGGCTCCGATTTGAGCGTGCGGAGCATTTCGGGCAGCAAGCTCTCGTCATGCTGCATGTCGGCATCGATAACGGCAACATAGGGGGCCGAGTTGGCGAGTACGCCCTCGATACAAGCCGAGGCGAGCCCGCGCCTGCCGATGCGATGGAGCGCGCGCACGCGCGGGTCGCGGCGCGCGATCGCGTTGATCGCCTCCCGGGTCCGGTCAGTGGAGTCGTCATCGACAAAGATGGCCTCCCATGCCACGCCCGCGAGCACGCGATCGAGGCGCTCGATCAGAGGTACCACGTTGCCATATTCATTGAGCGTGGGAATGATGACAGCGAGTTCCGCAACGCCTAATTCCCGCATCGGCGTCGGCGCATGGGCCGCCTCGGGCGTCATGAGCGAATCACGCGGCTCCGTCACTGGTCTGATCCCGCCGCAGGATTAGCGGAAGAGTGCCGAAAACCCTAGCGGAATCTCGTTTCGCGTGTCGGCTGTCACCGGCAGAGAGCCGCCGCCGAAAGCATCGGGGTCCACCGCGTGCCGTCCGAGTCCGGGTAACGCCAGACCGCGGCCGGCTTCCATCCCTCGGGAGTCCTCGTGAGCAGCAACGCTCGGCGTGCCGGTAATGATCGGTTGCCCTCGGGCGTGCAAGAGACGAACGCTTTGCTGATGCCCTGGCCCTCGAGCCTCGAGAGCGTTCGGTCATCGAAGCTGTTGACAATCGTTGGCTCCGCGCCGGGCAAGCGAGGTGCCTCGTAGCGCAACACGCTCTGAAGCATGACGGCAACACTGTTGTTGTCGCCGGGCAGGATCAGGGCGAATTTCTCATCCCGTTTCAGCAGCGCTCCAAGTTCGTGACCGAGCGCGCGCACCAGCGGCTGCGGCACGACGAGATCGAAGCGCAGCCGCGTGGCGAACGCGATGGGTACGGCGAGGCTCGCCAGCACGAGCAGGCTCGCTGCTAGGCGACGTCGGCCCCAGCTCGGCGCCCAGCCGCGTTCCTCGAACACGGCGCGCGACAGCGTCGCGAGGGCCAGCACCAGCAACAGTGAAAGATGCGTGTTGTAGCGGAAGAACGAGTGGGCGTCGGCACTCATCTCCGGATTGAAATGCGCGACGTAGGTCAGGAGCAGGAAGACGTTGTAGAGCACGCAGGTGCCCACGAGAAGCGCTAAGAGGCGACCCGGCATATCCAGGCCGCGGCGACGAATCCGCACCACCATGAGGCCCAGCGCTAGCAGCATCAAAGCAAAGAACATGACCTTCTCGACGACGATCACGCCGATCCTCGAGAGCACCTGCGGCAGCACGTCCCAATGCCATTGATCGAACGGCAGCAGCTTGAGCTCGCCTACCGAGAACTCGTTGAGTACGAACCAGCGCCAGACGAGATAGAGCCCGACAGCCGGCAGGAAGGCCGGAAGAAACCGCACTAGCATGCGCCAGAATCGAACCTGACGGTCGAAGAGTCCCAACAAGCCTATGGTCAGAGCAAGTGCCGCGACGAACGCCACGCTCTCCTGTTTGATGTTCACGAGCGCCGCCAACGCGAGGGCAAGCGACCAGAGCCGGTGGCCGGTGCGGCCGCGCTCGGCAATGGCGCTCAGGCTCTGCGCTGCGAGCCAGCCTGCGATCGCCAGACACGCCGCGATCGATGCTTCGCCGTAGGCCGCGAAATAGATGCGCGGCACGAAGCCCGGATTGAGCGCGGTCGCCAACAGGATGCCGAGGCCACAGGCGCCCCAGCCCGGCGCCCCCGCACCTTCGCGCCCGAGCGACTGCGCCACACGCGCGAACAGCAATCCCACGAGCAGATGCAGCAGCACATTGATGTGCACCATGGCCGAGGCGGGCAGCTCCGGCAGCGCGGCGCCCGCCAAGTAGGCCCAGAACTGCAGATTGTAGGGAGCGCCCGGCAGGAAGGAGTGGCTCGGCGGGCGCGCATCGGTCGGCAGCAGCCCGTGGTCATAGAGGTAGGCCGCGTTCGGCAGGAGATTGAGGAACGTGTCGGGCTGCGAGGGCCGGGCGGTCAGCATGATCGCCCAGATGGGCAAGGCCAGCGCCATGATGCGCAGCAGCGCGGTCCATTCCTCCCGCCGAAGCGCGAGACCCCGCGTGAGCGCCGCCGCCAGCGCCACTGCCGTTATACCGGCAACGGGCCACCAGAGAGGCTCGGGAAGGAAGACGCCCCAGAGCGTAAGCACGATCGCGCAGCCGCCCCAGCCCGCGATCGTTTGCACCTCGACCGCGCCGCGCCCGAGCGTGAGCACGCGGCCCCACAGCAACAGGACCAGCCCCGCCGCCCAAACCGCGGCAAGATCGACGAGATCGGCTGGCGTCGGGATAAGCGAGAGGATCAATGCTGGACCGCGCAACGGCAGTTCCGAGGGGCAGGCGGCTCGGGCCCGGAGGCGCCCCTCTACCGGGCCGCCCCCGGTGCCGTCAAGCGGCGCCCCGAGAGGAGGCGCTCATCGCTCGATCCGGTAGAGCGCAAAGTCTGGCTCCACGGCCAACGGCACGAGCCCCGGCGCCGGCTTCATCGCAAACGGCCGTCGATCGAGTAGCAACACCGCATCGAACTCACGCAGTCCCGGCGCCGCGGCGATGCGATCGGGTCCTTCGCCCATCAGAGCGCGCCACACGGCACTCGGCGGCGCCAAGCTGGCAAGCCGCTCTGCTTCCGGGGTCAGAGCCACCGGCTGCTGGCCACGGAATGCGAACAGCGTCGGCACGAAGGCGTCGCGCCGAACGATGGCGAGTGTCGGCAGATGAGTCGTAGGTATGGCGGTCGAGCCGATGGCCTCCGACGAATATCCGACGGCGAGCCGGCCGCCCTTCGGCACTTGGTCGAGGATTAGGAGCAAGCGCGCGTAGACCGCGTCGGCTTGTTCCCAATGAACCCACACACTCGCCATACGCGCGAGAAAGAGTGCGAGGCCCGCGAGCGCGGCAAGGCGCACGCGCCGGCCCGCCAGCGCAGGAGCCGAGGTGCCCGCGGCCAGAACCGCCGCGATGACCATAGGCAGGCGATGGTCGACCGCCGATGCGGTCATCAGCTGCGCCGGCGCCGCGATGTAGACCAAGGCCAGCAGCACGATCGGGAGCCGGAGCGCCGGGACGATGACCAGATACCGCTTCGCGTAAGCCAAACCCGCGCACACCACAAGCAGAACGAAGCATGCGATGTCGAACGCGCGGTCATAGTTGTCGAATACGCTGAAGAGAAGGTCGAGCTTGCGATCGAACCGGCCAAAGTGGATCGAGCCGATTCCCGCTCCTTCGCCCGCGAACAGCAAGAGCGCGAGCGGCGCCAGGAAGGGTACGCCCATGATCGCGAGGCGCCCGATCGCGCGGCCCCAGGGCCACGGCCGGCTGCGCCACAGCACACCCAACTCATAGCCTGCGACCAGCACGCCGTAGACCACGCATGCCATTAGATGCGCGAAGAACAGCACCAGCGCCAAGACGGCGGAGACCGCCAATCGCGCGCGGGCATTCCGTTCCGAGAGCACGATCCAGAGCGCGAAAGCAACAAGCGCGAGGCCGACCCCGAAGAGATAGTTGAGGAAGCCCCACAACAGGACGCGGCTATAGAGGAACAGGAAAACGAACAGCGGCCACAGCGACCACCGCCCGGTCGCGGCGCGATGTACGAGTCCGGAGCCGGCAGCGACGAGCACGAGAGTCGCGAGCACGAAGGCCTTGCCGGCCCACGCCAGCGGCAGGATGCGCGCGAGCGCCGGCACCGCAAGATCCATACCGAGATTGGGGATGGCCCGCCAGCGCAGCTCGTAATACCGCTGCAGATTGTCAGAACCGGGGAGCCGGACCAGCAGATCCATGCGCGCGAGGTGGTTTGGATAGTCAAAGAGCGGCGGCAGCTCCACCCACAGGACGGGAAGCGCCGCCACGAGAAGGAGCACGGTGAACGCGGCCCAGAACAGCGCCGGGTGCAGCGCCCGGCCATTGCCGAAATCCCCGGCGGCGATTCGGGCGGTCATGGGACCGGGGCGTGCATCGGAACGTGACGGAGGCAATGAGGTATCCGCGTGGCGCGTGCGCCCTTGACCCTGCCTCAAGCGCGCCGTGAGTGCAATTGACCCTAGGCTCGCGCTTGGGGTCGCTCCTATAATTGCGCCCATGAGGGGCCTCACACGATACGTACTGCGGCAGACGCTGCTGCTGACGCTTGCGTTCACCCTCGTGTTCACGGCGGCCGTGTGGCTTGTGCAGTCGCTCCGCCTGATCGATTTGATCGTCAACCGCGGCCTCTCGCTCGCAATCTTCCTCAAGCTTGCGATGCTGATCCTGCCTCGCTTCGTCGAGATCGTTCTGCCGATCGCGATCTTCCTCGCGGTGCTGTTCAGCTACAACAGGCTGATCTCCGAGAGTGAGCTCATCGTGATGCGCGCGTCCGGGCTGAGTCAGATGACACTCGCGCGGCCCGCGCTGCTCCTTGCGGGCGCGGGTGTGCTGGCGCTTCTGGCGCTTTCCACGTACCTGCTGCCGGCGGCCTTTCGCGAGTTCAAGGACTTGCAATTCGAGATCCGAGGCCGCTTCGCATCGGCCCTTATCCAGGAGGGCGTGTTCAACACGATCTCGGATCGGTTCTCAGTCTATATCCGCACCCGGGACCGCCGCGGCGAGCTCGGCGGAATCCTAATCCACGACATGCGCGACCCCAAGAAGCCGGTGACGTTGCTCGCCGAGCGTGGTGCCCTCGTCGACGGCCCGGACGGACCGCGCGTGCTCATGATGAACGGCAGTCGCCAGCAATACGAGTTGGAAACCGGCAAGCTCGCCGTGCTGTCCTTCGACCGTTACACCGTCGAACTCGTGAGCAGTAAGGACGCATCGGGCGCACGCCCCCGCGAGGCGGAGGAGCTTTACTTCCACGAATTGCTCGATGCCGGGGCTGCCTCCAATCTGATCGCCGAGACACACTTGCGGTTGGTCACGCCGCTCGACGCCATCGTGTTCGCGCTGATCCCCCTGGCTTGCCTGCTGCCTGGCGATTTCAACCGCCGGGGTCAGAGCCGCCGCATCCTGGCCGCGACCGTCTTGGCAATTCTGTTCGAGGTCATAGACCTCGGCACGAAGAACCTCGCTAGCCACAACCTGGCCGCATTGCCGCTGCTCTATTTCGAGACCTTTCTGCCGATCGGCATCGCCACTTGGCTGCTCCTGAGAGACGGACGCTGGCCTTGGCTCATTCGGCCGATTCCAGCCGCCGCGCGAGGAGCCGCGTGATGCCGACTTGGAAGACCCTTGCGTTCTACATCGCCCGGCAGTTCTTTCTCTGGTGCTTCGTCGTCTTTCTGACTATGGCGACGATCGTATTTCTGCTCGATTATGTCGAGCTGATCCGCCGAGGCGGCTCTCACTCGGACGCCACGCTCGTGGTGTTGCTCGAGATGTCGGCGCTTAAGCAGCCGTACATGTGGCAACAGATCATGCCGTTCGCGATCCTGTTCGGCGCCATGCTCGCCTTCTGGCGCATGACGCGCAGTAACGAGCTCGTGGTGGCGCGCTCGACGGGCGTCTCGGTCTGGCAATTCCTGTCGCCCGCAGTCATCGGGGCCCTCGCCATCGGCATATTGGTCGTGACCGTCTTCAACCCGATCGCAGCCGCCATGCAAATGAGCTACGAGAAGCTGGAGAACCGAGTACTCAAGAACAACAACGACCAACTCAATCTCTCCCATTCCGGTCTGTGGCTTCGCCAGAGCGACGAGCGTGGCCTCCCATCGGTGATCCACGCCGAGCACCTAGCGCCCGGCGGAATCACGCTGGAGGAGGTGCTGATCTTATCCTTCGACGGGAACGACCGGCTCACCGGACGGATCGACGCCAAGCAAGCGCGGCTCGAGAGCGGCCACTGGCGGATCACCAACGGCGCGCGATGGCAACCCGGCAAGGCGCAGGAGCCGTTCAGCGAGATCACCATCGCCACGAGCATGACGGCGAGCAAAATGGAGCAGAGCTTCGCTTCGCCGGAAACCATGTCGTTCTGGGAACTGCCCGGCTTCATCAATCTGCTGGAGCAGTCTGGTTTCTCCACACAGCGCCACCGGCTCGAATACAACGCTTTGTTGGCGCGCCCGTTTCTGCTCGCCGCGATGGTGCTGATCGCGGCGACGTTCAGTCTGCGAATGCAACGGCGCGGCGGCACCACGCTGATGATCGGCGCGGGCGTTGCCAGCGGGTTCCTGCTCTATCTCCTGTCGAATGTCGTGTTTGCGCTCGGCCAGTCGGCGACGATCCCCGTCAACTTGGCCGCCTGGACCCCCGCGGGCGTCAGCTGGCTCTTGGGCACGAGCCTCCTGCTCTATCTCGAAGACGGCTAGGCGCCGATGCGTCGGCCTGCCGTCGCCATCGCCGTTCTCGCAGCCATGCATCTCGGCTCCGCCGCCGGCGAGGCGGCCACCACGCTGCGCCCCTCCGGACCAAACCGGGACCAGCCCGTGCTGTTCGTCGCCGACGAGATCCAGCAGGACGAGCAGCTCGGCCTCGTGGTGGCCAAGGGTCATGTCGAGTTCTCGCAAAAGGACCAGACCCTGCTCGCCGACATCGTCACCTACAACCAGCGGACCAACCTGGTGACCGCATCCGGCCACGTCAGCCTGCTCGATCCCTCGGGCTCGGTGGTGTTCGGGGACTACATGGAACTCACCGACGATATGCGCGACGGCTTCATCCAGAACGTACGGGCTCTGCTTTCCGATCGCTCGCGGGTCGCTGGAAATACGGGCCGACGGACCGATGGCAACGTCACGGAAATCAGGCGCGGCGTCTACTCGCCTTGCGACCTCTGTGCGCAACACCCCACGGCGCCGCCGCTTTGGCAGCTCAAGGCAGCGCGGATGGTACACGACCAGGCGCGGCAGGTCGTCGAGTTCTACGACGCCACCATGGAAATCTACGGCGTACCTATCGCCTATTCGCCCTATCTTTCGGCGCCGGATCCCTCGGTGAAGCGCAAGACCGGCTTCCTGGCCCCGGATTTCGGGCACTCCTCGTCGATAGGAGATTTTTTTCGGGTTCCATATTACATCGTCCTCGATACCGACAAGGACCTGACGCTGGAGCCCATCATCACGACCGATGCCGGCGCGCTAATCTCGGGTCAGTACCGGCAGCGCTGGGGCTATGGCAGAATAAGGATCGACGCCAGCGCCGCTTATACGAACCGCACAAACGCCCTGAACGACCAGCCGATTTCGCCGATCGATGCGTTTCGCGGGCATTTTTTTGCCAACGGCGAGTTCGACATCAGCGACAACTGGCGCACGAGCTTCGATGTCCAGAGAAGCTCGGATCAAACCTACACGCGCCGGTTCGGTTTCGGCGGCACCCAAGCCTACCTGGAGAGCAGAGCCTATGCCGAGGGATTCAATGACCGCAGCTACACGCTGATCGACAGCTACATATTTCAGAGCTTGCGCTTTGGCATCGGCGACAGCACCCAGCCGATCGTACTGCCGACGGCGACATACAACTGGATCAGCCATCCCGACAGCTGGGGCGGCCGGTGGGACGTCACGGCCAATGCACTCAACCTCTTCCGCCCGAACGGTGCCCAGATCCGGCGCGTCTCGGCCGGTGCCAACTGGGAGGTGCCGTTCGACGGCGCGATTGGCGATCGCTTCAACTTGACGGCGGGCGTGCGCGGCGACGCGTATGACTCCGACAATGTCATGCTCTCGCCGAGCCAGCCCGGCGCTAACGCCGAGTTCACGGGTCGCGTCTTCCCGCAGGCAAAGCTGGAATGGCGCTATCCTTGGGTTCGCCAGGGCAACGGCTCCAGCCAGACCATCGAGCCGATCGTCGCCTTCATCGCCGCGCCGAACGGCGGCAATCCGGCGCAGATTCCTGCGGAAGACAGCACGGGCGTTGAATTTGACGACGCAAGCCTGTTCGTCCTAGACCGCTTCCCCGGCTACGACCGAGTGGATTCCGGGCAACGCGTCGACTACGCCCTCAGCGGGGGGATATATGGCGACCACGGCGGCAGCACGCGATTTCTGGTCGGCGAGAGCTATCGCCTCGAAAAGAATGGCCCATTCCTGCGGGGGTCCGGCCTCAACACTCAGCGCTCGGACGTCGTCGGCCGGATTTCGGTCTCGCCGCAACCCTATCTCGATTTGGTCTACCGCTTTCGTCTGGACTCCCGCACCCTCGCCTCGCGTCGCCAGGAAATCGACGCCACCGGTGGGCCGCAGAGCCTGCGGATGAAAGTCGGCTACATTGACATTACGCAAGATCCGCTCGTACCCGATCTCCAAAAGCGCCGGCAAATCACCGGACAGGCGGTCGCGGCGCTCACCCGGTATTGGTCGGTGGCGGTGTTCGGAACCCGGGCCCTAGGCACCAGCGCCAACACCCTCAATTCCGGCATTGCCACCACTTACCGCGACGAGTGCGTCACATTCTCAGCCGCCGTAACCCATGTCGGCATCCGTGATCGCGACGTGCGCCCCGGCACCACGGTGCTATTCTCGATCATCTTCAAGAACCTCGGCGAGATCGATCTCACGCCCCTCTCGACGGGCAGCTCGTTCCCGGCGCCGGTTTTCTAGGCTCGGGCGGCAGGAAATGGTACCCTGCCGGGCCCTATGCTGCGCGGACGCTGGTGGCGCCCAAGACGGCAAGCCATCATCCGCACGGCGGGCGGAAGGGAGGAAATATTGCTTCAAGTGGGACGATCGATGACGCGCATCGCCGCAATTTTCTTGTTGATCCTGGCCAGCACCGCCACCGTTGCAGCCCAGGAGACGAGGATTGCCGCCGTCGTCAACGACGACATGATCTCTCTCGGCGACCTCGAGGCTCGGATCCGCCTCGTCTTGCTGTCCTCTCAGCTGCCCGACAATGCCCAGGTCCGCCAGCGTGTGACCTCACAGGTTCTGCGCACGCTCATCGACGAGAAGCTCGAAGTGCAAGAAGCCAAGCGCTACAACGTCACCGTGAGCGACGATGATGTCAGCAAGGCTTTCGATCGCTTAGAGCAGCAGAACAACATGCCAAAGGGCGGCCTCGAGCAGCTGCTGTCCTCCCATGGAATTTCGCGCTCGACTTTGACGGACCAGATCCGTTCCGCGCTCATCTGGAACAAGCTGGTGGACGGAAAGCTGACCCAGAGCGTCAGCATCTCCGACGAGGAGGTCAAGGATACGCTCGCTCGTATCAAGCAGGAGATCGGCAAATCCCAGTACCGAGTTGCTGAGATATTCCTCGCGGTGGACAATCCGAGCCAGGAAGCCGACGTCAAAGCGCTCGCTGACCGGCTGCTCGACCAGATCCACCAGGGTGCAAGCTTCAGCGCCGTGGCACAGCAATTCTCACAATCCCCGACCGCCGCCGTGGGAGGCGATCTCGGCTGGCTCACCGCGGCGGAGCTGCCGCACGACATTGGCGATGTGGTTCAAGGCATGCAGGTCGGCCAGCTTTCCGCCGCGATCCGCGGTTCGGGCGGCTTTTATATCGTCGGGTTGCTCGAGCGGCGCACTTTCGGCACCCCGAGCCCGGCCGACGCCACGGTGACATTCACGCGAGTCTCGTTCCAGTTCCCAACGGAGACCGCAACCGATGCCGACCGACAGAAGGCGCTTGCAGCCGCGCAACAGGTGAGTGAGACCGCAAAGAGCTGCGAGGACATGGTCAGGATCGGCAAGGAGCGCGCGCCCCAAACCTCGGGTGAGGTTCGCGACGCCAAGATCGGCAGCCTCCCGCAGGAATTTCAAACCTTGCTGGCCTCGCTGCAGCCCGGCCAAGCGAGCAAGCCATTGGCGTTTCGCGATGGCGCTGGGGTGATCATGCCGTGCGAGCGCAAGGAAGCGGCATCGCCGATCCCGACGCGCGATCAGCTGGTGGACAATCTCACGCGACAGCGCCTGGAGACGCTGGCGCGCCGCTACCTACGCGACCTGCGCCGCACCGCCTATGTGGATCTGCGCGTATGACCCGGCCGATCGCCGTGACGATGGGCGAGCCCGCCGGCATTGGCGGCGAGATCGCCCTCATGTCGTGGCTGCGCCGGGCGGAAGGAGTTCCGGCGTTCTTCGCCATCGACGATCCCGATCGGCTCGCGCGGCTCGCGGCGATGCTGGGGTGGAGCGTGCCCCTCCACGCCGTGGCGGGCCCCGAGGAAGCCGCCGCTTGCTTTCATGAGGCGCTGGGCGTGCTGCCCCGCCGGCTGGCGCACCCCGTGCTCATGGGCCGGCCCGACACCGCCAATGCGCGCGCCGTTATCGCGGCGATCGTGAGTGCCGTCGAGCTCGCCCGCAGCGGGCGGGCGGCGGCCGTGGTGACCAACCCGATCCAGAAGGAGACGCTCTACGCAGCGGGCTTTCGCCACCCCGGCCACACGGAGTTCCTGGAAGAGCTCGCGGGGGGCGACGCCAAGGCGATCATGATGCTCGCCTGTCCCGGGCTCAGAGTGGTGCCGGTGACGGTACACCTTGCCCTGAGGGAGGCGCTGGAGCGCCTCAAGACCAGCGACATTATAGCGGCCGGCCGCATCACCGTGCGCGCGCTCATGAGCGATTTCGGCATCCCACGGCCTCGACTCGCAGTCGCTGGCCTCAATCCGCATGCCGGCGAGAACGGCGCCATGGGCCGCGAGGAGATCGAGGTGATCGCGCCAGCCGTATCGGCCCTGCGGGCCGAGGGACATGCGGTGTCGGGCCCGTTCCCGGCGGACACACTGTTTCACGCCGCTGCGCGCAAGCGCTATGACGCCGTGCTCTGCATGTATCACGACCAAGCGCTGATTCCGCTCAAGACCATCGACTTCGATCGCGGTGTCAACGTAACCCTTGGTTTGCCTTTCATTCGCACCTCCCCGGATCACGGCACCGCGACCGATATCGCCGGGCGCGGCATCGCGAACCCGGACAGCCTGATCGCCGCCCTGCAGATGGCGGGCGAGATGGCCGAACGGCGCGCGATGCGCCGCTCCGTAGCCTGACCGTCGGCGGCGCGCACGATCGCGCGCCGGCGTTGCCGCCGCTGCGCGATGTGATCGGACGGTTCGGCCTAGCCGCGCGACGATCGCTCGGCCAGAACTTCCTGCTCGATCTCAATCTGATCGGGCGTATCGCCCGTGCCGCCGCGCCGTTCGATGGGGTCAATGTGGTCGAGATCGGCCCTGGCCCGGGCGGTCTCACCAGGGCGCTGCTATCCACGGACGCCGCGAGCGTCACCGCGATCGAGCGAGACCGGCGCTGCGTCGCGGCGCTCGAGGAGTTGGTTGCGGCCTATCCAGAGCGGTTGCGCGTCATCGCCGGGGACGCCCTCGAGGTCGATCCGAAGGGCCTGATGCCGGCACCGCGCAAGATTGTCGCTAACCTGCCCTATAACATTGCCACGGCGTTGCTGCTGCGATGGCTGCCGGACCTCGGGGCTTATGAGAGCCTAACGCTGATGTTCCAGAAGGAAGTCGCGGCGCGGCTCACGGCGACGCCTCGATCGCGCGCCTATGGCCGCCTCTCCGTGCTGGTGCAGTGGACGGCACGGGTGACTGCGCTCTTCGATGTGGCGCCCGGCGCCTTCGTGCCCGCGCCCAAGGTCACTTCGACGCTCGTCCGCCTCGAGCCTCGCCCCGCCCCGCTGGCGCCCTGTCGCCGCGCCGACCTCGAGCGGGTCACCGCCGCTGCCTTCGGCCAGCGCCGCAAGATGCTGCGCCAGAGCCTGAAGAGTTTGGGGGCACCTGCCGAGCCGCTGCTGGCGGCAGCCGCCATCGCGCCGAGCCGGCGCGCGGAGGAACTCTCGGTCGAGGAATTCTGCGCACTCGCGCGTGCGCTGCCTGCCTAACCTAGCGCCCCGCACGCAGCCGGTTGACGAACTCCGCCAAGCCGATCTGCCGCTCTCGCTTCAGCCGCTCGGCGGTAAGGATCGCCTGCGCCTGATCGACGCTCGTATCGAGATCGTGGTTCACGATGACGTAGTCGTACTCCGGCCAGTGACTCATCTCATCGGCGGATTTCGCCATGCGCTGTCGCACGACGTCATCGCTGTCCTGGGCACGGCGCTTCAGGCGGTCCTCGAGCGCGGCCATGCTGGGCGGCAGGATGAAGACCGCCACCAAATCACCGCGCACGGTCTGGGCGAGTTGCTGGGTGCCCTGCCAGTCGATGTCGCTGACGATATCACGGCCGCCTGCGAGCGCGGCTTCGACTGGCGCACGCGGCGTGCCATAGCGATTGCCGAACACGGAAGCGTGCTCGAGCAGCGCGCCGTCGCGCACCATCCGGTCGAAGCGGGCATCGCTGACGAAGTGATAGTGCTTGCCATCCTCCTCATTGGCCCGAGGCGCCCGCGTGGTGGCGGAGACCGAGACATCGAGGCTGCCATCGCGCTCAACCAAGAGACGCGTGATGGTGGTCTTGCCGGCCCCGGAGGGTGAGGAGAGCACCAGCAGCAACCCGCGGCGACCGATCTTGGAGAGAGGCATGGCCTTCGCTACTCGATGTTCTGCACTTGCTCGCGCAGCTGCTCGATCCCCGCCTTGAGCGCCAGCCCGATCCGAGTTAGCTCCACATCGGCCGATTTCGAGCACAGGGTGTTCGCTTCTCGGTTGAACTCCTGACAGAGAAAATCCAGACGCCGGCCGATGGCGCCGCCCTCGGCAAGTAGCTCGCGCGCCGCGGCGATGTGCGCCGTGAGGCGATCGAGTTCCTCGCGGATGTCGCCTCGCGCGACCAGCAACGCGGCTTCCTGCGCAAGCCGCTCGTCGGGTATCGAGGGCACGGCATCCCTCAGCGACTCCACCAGGGCCTTGAGGCGGGCCCGAATGGCATCGGGCTGTGTCGCGGCACTGGCCTCGGCCGCCGCGACCAGATCGGTGATCTCCTGCACGCGCTCCGCCAGTACCGCGGCCAGGCGCGCGCCCTCGGCGTGCCGCATCACGGCAAGCGCAGCGAGCGCCTTGCGACAGCCCCCGAGCAATAGCGCCTCGCGACGCTCGCGTGTCGCCGGATCCGGCATTTCCTCGCCGCTCTCGAGCACGCCGCGCAGCGCCAGCAGCCCATCGATGCGGGGCGGCGCGACCTCGATTTCCCGCCCGAGCTCGCGGGCCAGCGCCAACACCTGCTCCAAGACCGCGCGATTGACGTGCAGGTTTGCGCCGGCGGCGGTGCGTGCGACCGCCAAGGTGACACTCACCGAGCCGCGTTTCAGGCGCTCGCCGATGAGCGCGCGCAGCGGCAACTCCAAGGCATCGAAGCCGACGGGCAGGCGGAAGCGAAGGTCCAGCGCCTTGCCGTTGACGCTCTTGAGTTCCCAGCCCCACGCGAGCCCCTCGGCCTCGCCCTCTGCGCGGGCGAAGCCCGTCATGCTAGCGACGGCACCGAGCACGTGAGCGGGGGCAGCAGCGGTTTCGGGCACAGCACTCCGATGGATCAAAATTCTAGGATCGCTCGACCATTTCCCGTTGCGAGGTTTATAGCCTTGGATCTCAACGTCAACAACGGTCACCACCGCCATGGTCCCCCGTCATATCCTTATCACCGGCGCCTCCAGCGGCATCGGCGCGGCGCTCGCGCGCCACTATGCGCATCCCGAGGCTCGACTCGCTCTGGGCGGCCGTCATCCCCAGCGGCTCGAGAGTGTCGCTGTCGCTTGCCGCGAGCGCGGAGCCATGGCCGTCCCGCAGGTGATCGATGTGACGGATCGATCGGCGATGCGCAACTGGGTCCTCGCCGCCGACGCCGGGGCACCACTCGATCTGGTCGTCGCCAACGCCGGTATCAGCTCCCATGCAGGCACGGATGGCGAGAGCGAGGCGCGTGCACGCGCGGTGTTCGCGGCCAACCTGGAGGGTGTGCTCAACACCGCCTATCCCGCGATCGAGCGGATGGTTGAGCGCGGCAGCGGCCAGATCGCGTTGATGAGCTCGCTCGCCGGCTATCGCGGCTTTCCCGACGCGCCCGCTTACAGCGCATCGAAGGCCGCGGTGAAGGCTCTGGCCGAGGCCTGGCGTGGCGCGCTTTGGGCGCGCGGCATTCGTGTCTCGGCGATCTGCCCGGGCTTCATCGAGACGCCGATGACGACCCGCAACAAGTTTCGCATGCCGTTCCTCATGGGCGCGGAGCGCGCCGCTGGAATCATCGCCGCGGGCCTCGCCCACGACAGACCACGCATCGCTTTCCCTTGGCAATTGGCGCTCGGGGCTTGGATCGTCGCGGCCCTCCTGCCGGCGGCGCTCGGAGATCGCATACTAAGGCCCCGGCAGCGCACGCAGAGCGACGGCTGACGTCGTCAGGGCGGTGGCGTCGGCGCAGCCGGCTGCGACGATGTCGTCGGCACGGCAGCCTGACTCTGCGCACGACGGAAGTCGGCGACGTGTTGGTTCTGCTCGGTGAGCGTCTTGGCGAACACGTGCTTGCCGGTCCCATCGGCTACGAAATAGAGGTCGTCGACCTTGAGCGGATGTAGCACGGCCCGCAACGAGGCAAGCCCGGGATTGGCGATCGGTGTCGGGGGCAAACCCTTCACGGTGTACGTGTTGTAGGGCGAGTCGACGCCGAGGTCGTCGTGGCCAAGCGTACGCTCGAGTGGCCCCCGGCCGTGGGTCAACGCGTAGATGACCGTCGGGTCCGCCTGCAGTCGCATACCTAGCCGCAACCGGTTGATGTAAACGCCGGCAATGTGCGGACGCTCTTCCTCACGCCCGGTCTCCTTCTCGACAATGGAGGCGAGCGCAACGGCTTCCTCCGGCTTCGCAAAAGGCAGGTCGGAGCCGCGCTCCGCCCAAAGCTCCGCGAGCGCTTTCGCGAAGCCTCGATGCATGCGCTCGACTATTCCAGCGCGCTTGTCGCTGAGCGAAAAGAAATAGGTCTCTGGCAGCAGGGTGCCTTCCCCCGGTGCGGGTTCCGGACCGCCCTCGAGTTCCGGCATTGCATTCACGATCGCGACGATCTGCGCGCTGGTAAGGCCCTCGGGGATGGTGAGGCGATGCCGAACGGTCTTGCCGCTCGCCAGTAACTCGGCGACCCCCTCGGGGGAGATCGCGGCGTCAAACTCGTATTCGCCAGCCTTGAGGCGATGCACATCGCCCGTCACCTCCACGCTCAGCAAGAAGAGCCATGGATGTGCTAATACGCCCTCCGAGCCGAGCGCTCGGGTAATCTCGACGGCGCCGCTGCCGCGCGCGAGCACGATGGTCCGTTTCTCCGCCAGCGGTCCCGGCGTGGTCCAGTCACGCCACGCCCACAGCGTGAAGCTCCCCAGGGAGGCCGCCACTAAAAGCAGCGCGGGAATGAGCCGGGCCCGGGACGGCCAGGTCATCGCGGCGCCTAGCTCACACGGGCAAAGATGAGAGACGCGTTAGTGCCGCCGAAGCCGAAGGAGTTGGACAGCACGTAGCGCACCGGCCGCTCCTTCGCCTTGTGGGGCACGAGGTCTATGTCGCAGCCAGGCGACGGGTCGTCGAGGTTGAGCGTCGGCGGCACAATGCCGTCGCGGAGCGCCAGGATCGAGAAGATCGCCTCCACGCTGCCAGCCGCGCCCAGCAGGTGGCCAATCGCTGACTTGGTGGAGGACATCGAGAGCTTGTAGGCATGATCGCCGAACAGCCGCTTCACCGCGCCCAGCTCGATCTCGTCGCCCTTGGGGGTCGAGGTGCCGTGGGCATTGATGTAGTCGATCTGATCCGGCGCCAAGTTGGCGCGTCTCAGTGCGTTTCGCATCGCTCGGTAACCGCCGTTGCCATCCTCGGCGGGCGCGGTGATGTGGTAGGCGTCGCCGGACATGCCGTAGCCGATCACCTCGGCATAGATCTTGGCGCCACGACGCTTGGCGTGTTCGAGCTCCTCCAGCACCACGATCCCCGCGCCCTCGCCCATGACGAAGCCGTCTCGCGCCTTGTCCCAGGGGCGCGAGGCCTTGGGTGGATCGTCATTGAAATTGGTGGAGAGCGCACGCGCCGCCGCGAATCCAGCGATACCGATGCGGCAGACGGCAGCCTCGGCGCCGCCCGCCACCATCACGTCGGCGTCCTCCCAGATGATCATGCGCGCGGCATCGCCGATCGCATGGGCGCCGGTCGAGCACGCCGTCACCACCGCATGGTTGGGACCTGAGAAGCCGTATTTGATCGAGACGTGACCAGAGGCCAAGTTGATCAGGTTCGACGGGATGAAAAAGGGCGAGACGCGGCGAGGCCCTTTCTCATGGAGCGTGATGACACCCTCCATGATGCCGGGAAGCCCGCCGATACCGGAGCCGATAAGAACTCCGGTGCGCTCGCGGTTCTCGGCATCCTCGGGCTTCCAGCCCGAATCCTCCACGGCCTGGATCGCCGCGGTGAGCGCGTAGACGATGAACTCGTCCATCTTGCGCTGATCCTTGGGCGGGACCCATTCGTCTACATTGAAGAGACCGGAGGTCGTCTCGCCCCGCGGCACCATCCCTGCGATCTTGGCGGGAAGATCGGATACGTCGAACGCCTGAATGGTTCCGATGCCCGATTGGCTCGCGAGCAATCGACGCCAAGTCACCTCCACTCCGCAGCCGAGCGGAGTGACCAGACCCATTCCCGTGACGACGACGCGTCTCATTCCGATTGAAATCCAACCCGCTGACGCAGCGCGCGGCGACGTAGCCGCGCCCGCGGCATCGTCAGCTATGCGCCTCGATAAAGCTGATTGCGTCCTTCACCGTCACGATCTTCTCGGCGGCATCGTCTGGGATCTCGCAGCCGAATTCCTCCTCGAAAGCCATGACGAGTTCCACGGTGTCGAGGCTGTCGGCTCCGAGATCGTCGATGAAGCTCGCGTTCTCGGTCACCTTGGCTTCGTCGACCCCCAGGTGTTCCACGACGATTTTCTTAACCCGATCGGCGACATCGCTCATAACGTTTACCTCAACAGCTGGATTGAAATGCGTTCTTGGGAGTAGACGGCTTCGGCCTCACCCGTGCGAGCCACGCCGGCTCCAGTAGGCCGAGCGGCGTCGGTTCCCCCGCCGAAGGTGCCGTCACATATCATAGTTCCCTCGGGTTTGCCAATCCGTCGGGAGCTTCCGCGTGTCAACTGGAGGCGGGGCACGCGCGCGCCTCAGATCATCGCCATTCCGCCATTGACATGAATGGTTTGGCCGGTGATGTAGCCGGCCTGGTCGCTGGCGAGGAACACCACGCTCGCCGCGACGTCCTCTGGCGTGCCCAGGCGGCCCATCGGGATGGCGCCGGCGATCCGGTCTTTCTGCTCAGGCGTCAGCACGTCCGTCATGGCCGAGGCAATGAAACCCGGAGCGATGCAATTGACGGTGATGCCGCGCGTTGCGACCTCGGCCGCAAGCGCCTTGGAGAGCCCGATCATGCCGGCCTTGGCGGCGGCATAATTGGCCTGTCCGGGGTTGCCCACCACGCCCACCACAGAACTGATGCCGATGATGCGACCGAAGCGTCGTCGCATCATGCCGCGCATGGCCGCGCGCGCCAGGCGGAAACCGGCGGTCAGATCGACATCGAGTACCTTCTGCCAGTCCTCGTCCTTCATGCGCACCGCCAGGCCATCGCGCGTCAGGCCCGCGTTGTTGACGAGAATGTCGAGCTTTCCGAGCGCCGCCTCAGCGTCCTTCACCAGCGCATCGGGAGCCGCGGGATCGGCGAGATCGGCAACATGAACGCGGGTGCGCTCGCCGAGCTCGGACGCCAGTCCCTCCAGCGCCGCTTGCCGCGTCCCCGCCAGCAGAACGGCAGCGCCCTGCCTATGGAGAGCGCGGGCGATCGCGCCGCCGATCCCGCCGGAAGCTCCGGTCACCAGCGCGGTCTTGCCGGAAAGATCGAACATGGGCACCCACCTCCTACAGGGTCTTCAGGAAGGTCTCGATATCCGCGGGCGCCCCGACCGAGGCCACCGCGAGGTCGCGGTCGATGCGCTTGACGAGCCCCGAGAGCACGCGACCCGCACCGACCTCGACAATGGTATCGACACCCTCGCTCTTGATGGTGAGCACGCTCTCGCGCCAACGCACGAGCCCCGTCACCTGCTCGACGAGGAGGCGCCGGATCGCCCCGGGATCCTCCACCGGAACGGCGGTGACGTTCGCGATCAGTGGCACCGCGGGCGCCACCATCGCAACATCGGCGAGCGCCTCCTCCATTTCCCGCGCGGCGGGCGCCATCAGCGCACAGTGGAAGGGCGCGCTTACCGGCAGCAGGATCGACCGCCGCGCGCCGCGCTCCGCCCCGAGCTTGATCGCGCGCTCCACCGCCGCTTTGTGGCCGCTCACCACGACCTGGCCGGGAGCATTGTCGTTCGCGGCGGCGCAGACCTCGTCCTCGGCCGCTGCCGCTGCGATCTCCTGCGCCGACTCGAGGTCCAGCCCGAGCAGCGCCGCCATCGCCCCCTCGCCCACCGGAACCGCGCGCTGCATGGCAAGGCCGCGGCGCTTCAGGAGCCGCGCCGCGTCGGCCAATGCAAAGGTGCCGGCCGCCGCCAACGCCGAGTACTCGCCGAGCGAGTGACCGGCGACCAGCGCAACATGCCGGGGCAGATCCAGTCCGCCTTCCTTTTCAAGCACGCGCATCACCGCGAGGCTAACGGCCATCAGCGCCGGCTGGGCATTCTCCGTGAGCATGAGCTCGCTCTCCGGCCCCTCGAACATGAGCTTGGAAAGCCGCTGGCCGAGGGCGTCGTCCACCTCCTCGAGCCCGTGGCGCGCGACCGCGAAGGCGGCAGCGAGGTCGCGGCCCATGCCGACCGCCTGGGAGCCTTGCCCCGGAAATACCAATGCCCGCACCATCGCCCTTGCCCCGCCCCCTGGCGTCCCGCCCCTAGAATTCGCTAGCGAATCTCCGGGATAAGCAGCCTCCAAATTTATTGACTCGGAGTGTGATCCATGTTCCGAGGCCCACTGCGACTTCGGAACCGTCGCACGAACGCCGCCCAGCGCGCCGCGGCGCTCAGCCGAAAGTCGGCACTGCGGCACACCGAGTCAAGCGCTTGCACCGGAGGGGCCCTCGTGTATAGTGCGCGGCCTCCTTGCCGGGCGCGTCCTGGCTAGGCCCGAGAGGCCGGAACCGTAGAGACGGTCGGCTCCGGGCCGCGAACATCCATAAGGAGATCGAGAGATCATGTCGTTCTACGAGACCATCTTCATTGCGCGCCAGGATATTTCCTCGGCGCAGGCCGAAGCTTTGGCCGATACCTTCGCCCAGCTCGCCCAGGAGCACGAAGGCAAGGTCGTAGGCCGCGAATACTGGGGCCTGCGCAACCTGGCCTACCGCATCAAGAAGAACCGCAAAGGCCATTACGTCATGCTCAATCTCGAGGGCACCGGCGCGACCGTGGCTGAGCTCGAGCGGACCATGCGCATCAACGAGGACGTGCTGCGCTACCTCACGGTTCGGGTCGAGGCCTTGGTGGAGGCTGGCCAATCCGTGATGATGCAGGCGCGCGCTCGAGGCGAGGATCGCGACCGCGGCCGGCGCGGCGGCTATGGCGACCGCTACGGAGATCGCTATGGCGACCGCGAACCGCGCGAGAGCGAGGCGCCCGCGCCTGTGGCCCCGGTCGGGGGTGAGGCGTGAGCGAGATGAGAGAGGGTCGCGAAGGCGGCCGCGACCGCGATGGTGGCGGACGCGGCGGCGCCCCCACGCGTCGGCCTTTCTTCCGGCGGCGCAAATCCTGCCCGTTCTCCGGCCCGAATGCACCGAAGATCGACTACAAGGACGTGAAGCTCCTGCAGCGCTTCGTCTCCGAGCGGGGCAAGATCGTGCCGAGCCGTATCACCGCGGTCTCCGCGCGAAAGCAGCGTGAGCTCTCCCAGGCGATCAAGCGGGCACGCTTCCTGGGCCTGTTGCCCTACGCGATGCGGTGAGGGGGGCTCGTTCATGGTGCAAGTGATTCTGCTGGAGCGGGTCGAGAAGCTCGGCCAGATGGGCCAAGTCGTGGACGTCAAGCCCGGTTATGCCCGCAACTTCCTCTTGCCGCAGAAGAAGGCGTTGCGCGCGACCAAGGACAACCTCGCCTACTTCGAAACGCAACGTTCGCAGCTCGAAGCGCAGAATCTCGCGCGCAAGAGCGACGCGGAGCAGGTGGCAAAGAAGCTCGACGGTCTCTCGGTCATGGTGATCCGCCAAGCCGGCGAGAGCGGACAGCTCTACGGCTCCGTCACCGCGCGTGACATCTCCGACGGCATCACCGCTGCGGGATTCACCGTGGGCCGGAGCCAAGTCGTGCTGGAACGCGCGATCAAGACGCTGGGCCTTCACAAGCAGAGGGTTGTGCTGCATCCCGAGGTATCCGTCACGGTAACGGTGAACGTGGCGCAGTCGGCCGAGGAAGCGGAGATGCAGGCGAAGGGCGTCGATCCACTGAGACTCGCGCAGCAAGCCGCCGCCCGCGAAGCGGCCGAGCAGGTCGAGGCGGGTCAGCCAGCTGCCGGCGAGTCCGTCGCCGAGGTTCCCGTCAAGGATTGACGCCCGATGGGGCCGCCATTCTCGTCTCGATCTTGATCTCCGAGGTGAGCGTGCGGTGCACCGGACACATGTCGGCGATCTCCATGAGACGCTGACGCTGGGCCGGGTCGAGCGCGCCCTCGAGCTCGATCACTCGCTCGATGCGGTCGAGCAGACCCTGCCTGGTTTCGCAGTCCGCGCAATCCTCGGCGTGGATTTTGGCGTGGTGCAGACGGACGATCACGCGATCGAGCGGCCAGCGCTTGCGGTCGGCGTAGAGCCTGAGGGTCATCGTCGTGCAGGCGCCGAGGGCCATCAGCAAGAGCTCGTAGGGTCCCGGTCCGCGGTCATTACCACCCGCCGCCACCGGCTCATCCGCAATCAGGACATGTCGACCATCGAGCAGTCGCTCGGTGAACTTGCCTTCACCGCTCTCTACCACGTTGATCCAACCGGGCTCGATCGCGAGCGCGGTTGGGTCCGTCATGGGTCCACTCATTGACACGGGCCCTCCTCCAGTAGACGCGAATTAAATTCAAGCCTTCAAGTCACTCCGCAGCTAAGGACGCACTAGCGCAAATGCGCGGGATTGCGGCAGACTGGACGGCAATACGGTAGCGGCGACGAAATCCACATGCGATATCTGCACCTCTCTTCCGGCGCACCCATTCCCGTGCTCGGCCTCGGTACCTGGCATATGGGCGAAGCAAGCTCCCGCGGCGCCGACGTTGTCAATGCGCTGAGGCTCGGCATCGATCTTGGCATGACGCTGATCGATACGGCGGAAATGTACGGCGAGGGCGGTGCCGAGGAGGTCGTGGCGAAGGCGATCGCGGGGCAGCGATCTCAAGTCTTCCTGGTGAGCAAGGTTTATCCGCACAATGCAACGCGCCAAGGCGTCGTGGCGGCGTGCGAGCGCAGCCTGAAGCGGCTCAATACGGATCATCTCGATCTCTACCTGTTGCACTGGATCGGGAACGTGCCGTTCCAGGAGACGCTCGCGGGCTTCGACGATCTCCAGCGCGCCGGCAAGATTAGAGAGCACGGCGTCAGCAATTTCGACTCCGACGACATGACCCAGTGGACGAAGCTGCCCGGCGGCAAGTCGGTGGCCACGAACCAGGTAATGTATAACCTCTCGCGACGCGGCATCGAGTGGGAGCTGCTGCCGTGGTGCCGCAAGCGCCACATCCCCATCATGGCGTATTCACCCGTGGATCAGGGCAGCCTGCTTACCAAGCGCGGCCTCAAGCAGATCGCAGTGCGTCGCGGTGTTACGCCGGCGCAGGTGGCGCTGGCCTGGCTCCTGCATCAGGAAGGAGTGGTGGCGATCCCCAAAGCGGCGCGGCCGGATCACGTGCGGGAAAACCGCGCGGCGCTCGACCTGGAGCTCACCCCGGACGAGTTGAAGGAACTCGACCGGGCCTTCCCGCCCCCGATTGGCCCCAAGGCGCTTCAGATGGTCTGACGCGGCAGGCCTACAGTTTCACCATCCGCAATCGAAGCGAGTTCCCGATTACCGAGACCGAACTCAAGCTCATGGCTGCGGCGGCCACGATCGGGCTGAGCAGCAGTCCGAATTCCGGATAGAGCACGCCGGCCGCGAGTGGCACGCCGAGCACGTTGTAGACGAAGGCCAGCACCAGATTCTGCCGGATGTTCCGCATCGTTGCACGGCTGAGCATCCGTGCCCGCGCGATCCCCGCGAGATCGCCCTTCACCAAGGTTACGCCCGCGCTCTCCATCGCAACGTCCGTTCCCGTGCCCATGGCGATCCCGACGTCGGCCTCGGCGAGCGCCGGCGAGTCGTTCACGCCGTCGCCGGCCATCGCGACGACGCGGCCCTCGCTTCTGAGGCGGCGCACGATCGCTTGCTTCTGCTCCGGCAAGATCTCGGCCTCGACCTCGGTAATACCGAGCTTCGCCGCGACGGCTTGCGCGGTCGTGCGATTATCGCCGGTCAGCATCACCAAACGGATTCCCTCGGATCGCAACGTCTCGAGGGCGCTCAGCGTCGTCGGTTTGATCGGGTCGGCGACGGCGATCGCGCCCGCGGCGCTACCATCGATCGCAACGAACATGGCCGTGGCGCCATCGCGCCTGAGCTCGTTCGCCCGCGCTTCCAGGGCACCGCCGGCGACGCCGATCTCCTCGAGCAGCTTCGCATTGCCGATCGCGACCCGCCGACCGCCGATCCTGCCGGAGACACCTTTCCCAGTGATCGACTTGAATTCCGCGATATCCTGCATCGCCAACCCGCGCTGGCGCGCAGCAGCCACGATGGCCGCTGCGAGGGGGTGCTCGCTCGACCGCTCGAGACTGGCGCCCAGCGACAGGATCTCCGCCTCGTCGAAGCCTTCGCCGGCCACCACCGCGACCACGCGCGGCTTGCCCTCGGTGAGCGTGCCAGTCTTGTCGACCACCAGCGTGTCGATCTTCTCGAGGCGCTCTAGGGCTTCGGCGTTTCTGATCAGCACGCCGGCGGTCGCGCCTTTGCCCACCCCGACCATGATCGACATCGGGGTGGCCAAACCGAGGGCGCAGGGACACGCGATGATCACCACGGAGACCGCCGCGACCATCGCGTAGGCGAAGGCGGGAGGCGGGCCCCAGATAAGCCACGCCGCGAACGCCACCACGGCGACAGCGATCACCGCCGGAACGAACCACGCCGACACCGCATCGGCGAGACGCTGGATCGGCGCGCGGCTTCGCTGTGCCTCGGCCACCATGTGAACGATGCGAGACAGCATCGTATCGGCACCAACCGCCTCCGCGCGCATCACCAAGCTGCCGCTGCCGTTGATGGTGCCACCGATCAGCGTGGCCCCGGGCTCCTTCTCGATCGGCATCGATTCACCGGTCACCATGGATTCGTCGACCACGCTCTTGCCGTCCAGGACGCCACCGTCAACCGGCACGGACTCACCAGGACGGATCCGCAAGCGATCGCCGATGAGCACGCGGTCGAGTGCGATCTCCTCGTCATCGCCGTTTTCGCGCAGGCGGCGCGCTGTCTTCGGGGCGAGGTTCAGCAGCGCGTGCAGCGCACTGCCCGTCTGTTCGCGCGCACGCAATTCCAGGACCTGCCCGAGCAAGACCAGCACGGTGATCGCGGCGGCGGCTTCGTAGTAGACGGCGACCATGCCGTCCTGTCGCAGTCCCTCGGGGAATAAGCCGGGCGCGACGGTCGCCGCGAGACTGTAGGCGTAGGCGGTACCGATACCGAGCGCGATCAGACTGAACATATTGAGGGATCGATTGCGAACCGATGCCCAGGCCCGCTCGAAGAACGGCCATCCCGCCCACAGCACCACCGGCGTCGCAAGCGCGAACTCAATCCAGGCCGCGAGGTCTGGCGCGACGTAGCGGCGGAGATTGAGGCCTGGGAGATCGACGGTCATGTCCAGCACCACCACGGGAGCCGCAAGCGCGGCGCCGATCCAGAACCGACGGGTCATGTCGGTGAGTTCGGCGCTCGGGCCGCTCTGCTCGGGCACCCCGGCGGGCTCCAAAGCCATGCCGCAGATTGGGCAACTGCCCGGCTCCGCCCGACGGATCTCCGGATGCATTGGGCAGGTGTAGATCGTGCCCTTCGGTGCGGGCGGCTCCGACAGCGCCTCTGTCGGCTTCAGGTATTTGACGGGATCGGCGGTGAACTTCGCGGCACAGCCGGCGCTACAGAAATGGTGGACCGCGCCGCCGTGCTCCACGCTGTGCTTCGATGTGGCGGGATCCACGGTCATGCCGCAAACGGGATCGCGTACTTGTCCAGCAGCGGGCCTAACGGACGACGCCGCACCATGGCCGTGACGATGCCCGGCTACGGCCATGTCGCGCTCTCGCCGATACGGCCCGATGCTTCCATGATCAATTGAGTTTCCAACTAAAGTTTACCGCGCTGGAAGGTTGGTCCTCGGAAATTCTTGCGAATCTTACGGCCTTTATTTGAGGATCGTTTGACGCAGATCAAGAAGCCCCTGCGCTCATCTCCTGCTTCCGGGTCCGAGATTTTGTCGGCTTGGATCCGCTCTACGCTTCCTTAAAGCACCAGCAGGAGCCGCTCGCTCAGGAGATCCCTGGAGCCGAAGGTCGGCCACACGGATGTGGTCGGGTACGACAGCGGACATTGCGGCCCGCATATCGTGCAGCGCACGGGGACAATGCATCTCCTTCGCGCCTCCTTATGCGCACAAGACATGGCAGCACCGGGCGAGGCCAAATCACTCTTGTGCCTCTTGCCGGTTTCGTCGAATAGTTGATATCGAAAATGCAAGGACCGTAACCCGATGGAGGACGGCATGCTTTTGTCGCTCGTGTTCCGTCACCTGGTCAGGCGGGGAAAGCTCACGATTTACGACGCGGGCGGCCGTCCCCATGTCTACGAGGGGTCGCCGGGCCCCGAATTCGTGGTCCGGTTGCGCGATCCGAAGTTGCACTGGAAGCTGTTCGTGAACCCGCGCCTCTATTTCGGCGAGGGCTTCATGGACGGCACGCTCACCGTCGATCAGGCGTCGATCTATGAGCTCCTCAATTTCATTGGGGAGAACATGAACCTGGCGCCCGATCATTGGGTCATCCGGCTCGGTCAAGGCATCGAATGGGTGTTGCGCAGATCGCAGCAGTACAATCCCGTGCACCGCGCGCACCAGAACGTCGCGCATCACTACGACCTCTCAGGCACGCTCTACGACCTGTTCCTCGACGCCGACCGGCAATATTCCTGCGGTTATTTTCCGACCCCGGGGATCACGATCGAGGAAGCGCAGGCGAAGAAGAAGCGCCACATCGCTTCCAAGCTGATGCTGAAGCCCGGCCAAAAGGTGCTCGACATCGGCTCTGGCTGGGGCGGCCTCGCGCTCTACCTAGCGCGCGAGTGTGGCGTGAGCGTGACGGGGCTCACGCTCTCCCGCGAGCAGCTCGGCGTGGCGCGGCGGCGCGCGGAAGAGGCCGGGCTCTCCGACCAGGTCCGCTTCGAACTCTGCGACTACCGGGTCCACCAGGGAAGCTACGACCGCATCGTCTCCGTCGGCATGTTCGAGCATGTGGGCGTGCCGCACTACCGCGACTTCTTCGCCAAAGTGAAGGAGCTGCTGACCGAGGACGGCGTGGCGCTCTTGCACTCGATCGGCCGCATGGATGGGCCCTACGTTACCAACCCGTGGCTGCGCAAGTACATCTTCCCCGGTGGGTACTCGCCGGCGCTCTCGGAGGTCGTGCCGGTGGTCGAGCGGACCAAGCTCTGGATCACCGACATCGAGATCCTGCGGCTTCATTATGCGGAGACGTTGAAGGCCTGGCGCCAGCGGTTCAATGCCAATCGGGAGCGCATCCGAGCGCTCTACGACGAGCGGTTCTGCCGGATGTGGGAATTCTATCTCGCGGCCTCCGAGGTGGCGTTCCGCCAACAGGGCCATCTGGTGTTCCAGATGCAGCTTGCGAAGTCCGTCGACGCGGTACCGATCACCCGCGACTACATGGTCGACTGGGAGCGCAGTCACCGCGTCCCCGCCGCGGACGAGCGCGCCGCCTAGTCAAACTAAGAATCAGGCGGCGGCGCACCCCACGGGCCGCTGCCTGGCTTGGCGGGCAACGGCGTGCCTTCGAGGCGCTCCAGCACGCGAATGCGGTCCGCGATCGGCGGATGCGTGGCAAACAGATTGAAAAAACCGGATTCCGAGAGCGGGTTCTCGATGAACATCTGCCGTACTTCCGAGGGCACGTGCGGCACGTCGGCATTCTCGGAGATTTTGCGAAGCGCGGAGATCAGTGCCTCCGGACTCTTGGTGAGCTCGACCGAGCCCGCATCGGCGAGGTACTCGCGCCGGCGCGAGATCGCGAAGCGCAGGATGAGCGCCAGGAGATAACCGATGCCCGCGACGATAGCGGCGGCCAGCAGCACCAAGCCAGCGTTCCCACGCTGTCGTCGGAAAGACATCACCCGCAGGCTACGCCAGAGCAGCTGGGCGATAAAGGAGATCGCGCCGACGAACACGATTGTGATCAGCAGGAGGCGGACATCCTGGTCCAGGATGTGCGTGAGTTCGTGGGCCAGCACCGCCTCGAGCTCCCGATCGTCGAGCCGCTCCATGAGCGCGCGGGTAACGGTGATCGAGTAGGTCCGTTTGTCGATGCCGGTGGCATAGGCGTTCATCGCGTCGGTATCGATGACGTAGAGCCTCGGCACCGCCATGCCCCGCGAGATGCACAGGTTCTCCAGCAGATTGTAGAGCCGGGGCGAGTCGGCGCGGGTTACCGGTTTGGCACCGGTGGCGGCGTGGATCAGGACATCGTTGAAGGCGTACGCAATCAGTAGCCAGACCGCCGCCGCCCCCACGACGAAGGGCCAGTAGGTGTAGATCGCAGCAAAAGTGAAATCGAGTGGTCCGTTACCGGAGGTCACCGGAAGGAGCCCATAGCTCCAGAACGCTCCCG
>DASZHJ010000229.1:0-10052 GCA_035938015.1 Allostellaceae bacterium | reverse complement strand
GTCGTGGCGTGAGCCCGACGGACTGTGTGGCGAAATGTGCCTCAGTGTAGCCCTATGTGCCGCGCGATAGCGGCGGTCAGGATGGGGATACAGTATCCATAGGCGTATCCCCACTTCGCAGGCAAAAAAAGGGGCGGCCCGATGCATTCGGACCGCCCCAACTCCCGCTAGGGAGTATCGATGTCTACGTCTAGAGGCAGACCCTTGGCTCTATACCAGTCGAGCACCGGCTTCGTGGGCCACACCACTCGGCAACGAGGCCCGTTCCCTAGCCGGATAGGCGATGGAAAAGGACACTCGTGGTCTGCCATTTTGCGGTATGTCTCTGTCCTCGAATACGGATGTCCCAACAGGGATTTGAGAGCCTTCCAGTCTAGCATCAGCGGTAACTTAGCCATCGCATGATCTCCCATGAAGGGAGCCACGCGTGGCCCCGGTTACGCACCAGTGCCGATGAGAGCGTAGAGCTTTTGTTCCCAGAGCTCAACGGCCGCGCGCATTTCGGCCATGTAGGCATGCCGCTGGTAGATCGAAACGATGCCTCCGGTCGAGCCGGAGACGTGGTTGAGGAGCTTCTCGGTGACGTGTATCGGCGTGCCAAGTGCCGCAAGATTGGTGGCGAAGGTGCGTCGAAGATCATGCAGCGTCCATGGCGCGATGAGGGCGAGCTTGTCGAGCTGCGCTTTGGCTTTGCTCCATCCGTTGAAGGAAGTACCTGTGATTAGCTGGATGGTGTCTGGCGTGACTGGGAATGTGTGCTCACGACCGTTCTTCGTAACGTTCGCTGGAAGCGTGACGGTATAACCGTTAACCCATGAAGGCTGAAGTGCTGCAATTTCACCGCGCCGCTGCCCGGTCTTAATTAGCAGTCGCACGATATTGCCGAAGGTGCCGCATTGGCCGGCTGCCGTCCATACGGCTTTCAACTCGTCGTTCGTAAGAACACGGTTCTTAGTCTTGGGCGTGCTAGGCAGTCCGATGCCTTCGAGTGGACTGTGATTAAGGTAGCGCCGCTTAGTTGCCCACCTGAAGAACAGCCGCGCTGCCGCAAAGGCGTGGTTCTGCTCGGAAGGCGTATCAGCGAGCTTGTCTACGATCGCCATTATGTCGGGTGTGGATATCTCAGAGAGCATTTCGTGACGTAGCTTTGCGAGGAAGTGGCGCTCTAAGAGCCGCTTGGTTTCTTTCCTCGTGCTCTCACGGTTACCCTTCGCGTGCGTTGAAAGGAAGGTGGTGAGAGCGGCTTCAAACTTAATGCTGTGAGTGCGGCTCCCTAGCGTTTCTTCGGCGAGGATTGCTTTCGCCTTGGTACGAGCCTGCGCGAGCGTGATGATGCCGACGCGCCCAATCGAAGTGAGAGAGCGCGCTCGTCCGTGCATCAGCACAAACGTCTTTGTGCCTCCCATGGAAACGCGAACGCCGAAGCCCGTGAGTGTGTCGTCGAAGTGCGTCTTTTGGCCCGTCTTGGGTGGTTTCAGTGCTCGAATCGAGATGTCGGTGAGGCGCATCTTAGTCGCTCCATAGTCGCGAACTTCCCGCGTGTAGCAGGGTGTTTCAATGTTCACCTATGGTGCATTGTACAGCAGAAAAGCCGCAGAGTTCTGCGGCTTAGGTGGTAGCATGTTGTTTGGTGGTAAACGCGTTCCGGAGATTAGGAAACTGTTGCTCTATCCACCTGAGCTACGGGGACGCGGGTATCGGGCCTCTTATAGCAACCGGTGGCGGCGGACGCCAATCTCGCAGGTGCGTCCATAAATCTCCGTGCGCGCCGTCACGACTCCGCCACAATCCCGGGCATCCCTTGTCACAAGGACGTGGGAAGGCTTGCGTGGTTTGATCGTTTTCTCTAAAGACCCGCCCGCCGGTCGCGGCGCCGGGAGAAACGCCCCGGCCGAGAGTTACTAAGAAGGAGTGCCCCCTCACATGGTTTCGCGTCGTCTGGTTCTCATGTTTGGCTTTGCGCTCGTGGTGGCCGGGGCGCCGGTTGTGTCCGTGCGCGCGGCGGGTGAAGCCGCGGCCGTGGTCGCCGATTTCGGCGACCACATGCTGCAGATGCTGGGCGATCCGCAGACCTCGCCGGCCGAGCGGCAGAAGCGGTTCGGTGCGCTCCTCGACAAGGATTTCGATTTCGCCAAGATCGGCCGCTTCGTGCTCGGCCGGTACTGGCAGACCGCGACCGATCCGGAGAAACAGGAATTCGCGCCGGTGTTCCGTGACTACGTCGTGCAGAGCTATTCCGTGCGCTTCGGCGAGTTCTCCGGCGCCTCTTTCAAGGTGGTGGGCGAGCGGCCGGAGAGCCCGACCAGCACCATCGTCAGCACCACCGTGATACAGCGCAACAACCCGACGCCGGCCAAGGTGGACTGGCGTGTCGCCACGGACACCGGCCAGCCCAAGATCACCGAGGTGATCGTCGACGGCATCAGCATGTCGCTGACCCACCGGCAGGAGTTCGCCTCGCTGATCGAGCGGAGCGGCGGCGGCGTCTCCGGCCTGATCGCGCAGCTCAAGGCCAAGACCAACATCGCGCGGCAGTAGCTCCCGCTGCCGGCCCGGACGGGGCGCCACGCAAGGCGCCCCGTCGCGCCTATTTTTGGCCCGAGTCCGTGAACACCTCGCGGGCGATGCGGAAGCTGTCGAGCGAGGCCGGCACGCCGCAGTAGATCGCGGTCTGCAGCAGCACCTCGCGGATTTCGTCCTTGCTGACGCCGTTGGTGAGCGCGCCCCGGATGTGCAGCTTCACCTCGTGCGGCCGGTTCAAGGCGGTCAGCATGGCGAGGTTGATCAGGCTCCGCGTCTTGCGCGAGAGGCCGGGTCGTCCCCAGACCGCGCCCCAGCAATATTCCGTCACCAGCTCCTGAAACGGCCGATTGAAGTCGTCTGCCGCCTTGATCGAGGCGTCCACGTATTTCCGCCCGAGCACCGCCCGGCGGATCTTCAGGCCCTTCTTGTAGACCGGTGTCTTCGTCGCTGGCATGACCGCACCCTCCGTTTGGCTTGGAAGGCGCGATCAAATCACGGAGCCTCTCGCGAGGCCATGGGCTTCGCCTCGACGCTGGTCAGAACTGACCGGGCTTGATCCGGAAGATGTCGAGGTTCTTGGGGTCCTCGACATAGACCAGGCGGCCGTAGGGGATGCGCGGCGGCTTGGTGTCGTCGGTCGTCTCGCCTTTGCGCGGCGGCTCGGCGAGCGTGCCGTACTGCAGCTGCACGACGCGGCCTTTCTCGTCGGTGCCCTGGAACAGCAGGCTATTCCCGTCCGAGAGTTGCGCGTTGACGATCCGGTTCTCCGGCTTGAAGGATTGGGCGAGGAAGTAGTTGAGGAGCTCCTGCGCGCCCCCCAGCACGCTCGGAGAGTTCGGCGCGGTCTCGCTGACGCCTGCGCCCCACTGCAGCACGACCTGGAACAGTTTCTTCTGGCTATAGCCGATGATGTAGTGCACGCGCGCCACGGAGATTTCCGGAAGGACGTCCTTGGCGGTGATGCTGAGGACGGTGGTACGGTCGATGGAATTGACTTCCTTGGAGATCGCGGACTCCTTCACGTTGAAATCCGCTTGTATGGCGCGCTTCACCGCGGCCTCGTCCATGCCGAACTTAGCGGCGCGAAAACCCTGAACCTCGTAAGGCTTGGCGTCCTCGGCACTGGGCGCGGCCGGCGCGACGGCGCCGGGGACCGGTTGCTGCGCCCAAAGCGCGCGCTCGCCCGAGAGCGCCAGCGCCGTCGCCAACGCCAGGGCGCGCAGGCACGCGCCGCCGCCGCTCATGTCAACCTCCGGCGGCCCGTCGCTCGACCATGATCTGGACCAGGCGGTCCCAGGCGCCGAGCGACAGGAAATGCGAGTAGATCAGCGTGATCCAGCCCTTGGATCGCCAATCCAGGAAGGTGTCCGCCGGACACTGGTTGAATCGGGCCTCGTCGATCATCTTGAAGCCGCGCACCACGATGCTCTCGCCGCCCGGCAGCTTCACGGTCGCATCCTTCGGGATCAGCAGCTCGACTTGGGCAAGCGTGCGGCCGAAATCCCGCGTCGCCTCGTGCTGGCGTTGGTAGGCGATGCAGAACTCCAGCGCCTTCTGCGTGATATCCGTGGCCTTGCCGTCGCGGAAGAAAGGATTGGCACTCGTCGCCTCGACGAGATCCGAGCCCTCGTCGATGCAGAGCGTCAGGTCCTGGCTCTCCGTCCGCTCCGAGAACAGGAACGGGTAGCGTCGGACGTAGGCGGGAACGTAGGCGCCTCGGCGCCAGCTGCCGTCGGGTCCGACGTAGAGATTGGCCTGGTCCTGGATGCCGACCACCGCCATGGGCATCGGCACGGACTCGTTGGTGAAAACGATCGGATAGTCGCGCTGCGCGTGGAACATCTCCTGGATGGTGAGCGGTATCGCATTGGTCGGCGCGGCGAAGCGGTAGTTGGGGGTGCGCTTGAGCGACACTTCCGAATGCACGCCGGCCTGAAGCGCGTGCGGGTTCTTGTAGAACATCGGAAGCGCGGCGGCCTGCTGAGGCTGTGCCGCGGACTGCTGTGCCATGCCTGACCTTCCCGATCGGCTTCGACCCGCTCGCCGGTCGCGCGGGGACGGTATTCAAGATGCCCGACTTGGGCAAGGGCGGGTGGTCTTCACCGCGAGCGCGGCTGGTATTGCGCGAGCGAGGTGTATTGATCGGGCCAGGCGAGCGCGTAGCCCTGCTCCTGGGCCGCATGGCGCGTCCAGTAGGGATCGTAGAGATGCGCGCGGGCGAGCACGCAGAGATCGGCGCGGCCCGCCACCAGGATGCTGTTGACGTCGGCCCAGGTCGAGATGTTGCCAACGGTCATGGTGGGGATCTCGGCCTCGCGCCGCACGCGGTCGCTGTAGGGCGTCTGGAAAAGCCGGCCGTAGCGCGGCTTCTGGTCCGGCACGGTCTGGCCCGCGGACACGTCCACGATATCGCAGCCTCTCGCCTTGAGCGCCTTGGCGACACCCACGGCGTCCACGCCGTCGAAGCCGCCGGGCATCCAGTCCGTGCCGGAGATGCGCACGCTCATCGGCTTGTGCTTGGGCCAGGCCGCTCGCACCGCATCGAACACCTCGAGCGGAAACCGCAGCCGGTTCTCCAAGCCGCCGCCGTACTCGTCGGTGCGCCGATTGGTGAGCGGCGAGAGGAACGAGGCGAGGAGATAGCCGTGGGCGAAGTGCAGCTCGATCATGTCGAAGCCCGCCTCGTCGGCAAGCCTCGCCGCGCGCGCGAAATCGTCCCGCACCGCGTCCATGTCGCGCCGCTCCATGGGCCGCGGAACTTGGCTGTAGGGAAGGTAGGGCAGCGGCGAGGCGGAGATCAGGGGCCAGTTGCCCGCGGGCAGCGGCTCGTCGATGCCTTCCCAGAGCTTGCGCGTCGAGCCCTTGCGGCCGGCATGGGCGAGCTGCATGCCGATCTTGGCGCGGGAGTTCTGATGCACGAAATCGACAACCCGCTTCCAGGCGCGCGCGTGCTCGGGCTTGTAGAGGCCGGCGCAGCCCGGGCTGATCCGGCCCTCACGCGAGACGTCGGTCATCTCGGCCATCACCAGGCCGGCGCCGCCGACCGCGCGGCTCCCGAGATGCACCAAATGCCAGTCGTCGATCAGCCCGTCCTCGGCCGAGTACTGACACATCGGCGAGACCACCACGCGGTTCTCGAGCACGAGGTCGCGCAGGCGGAAGGGCGTGAACATCGGCGGTGGCGCGGGCTCCGCCGGCACATTGATGCCGCTCTGGTTCGCGGCCTTGCGCGCGAACCAGCTATCGATGCGCTCGACGAACTCGGGATCGCGCACCTTCAAATTCTCATGCGTGATGCGGAGCGAGCGCGTGAGCAGGCTCGCCGCGAACTCGATGGGCTCGACGTGCCCGTGATAGCGCTCCGTGGTCTCGAACCATTCGAGGCTCGCCTGCGCCGCCCGCTGCAGGCTCTCGACCTGCGGCCGCCGCTCGGCCTCGTAAGCCGCGAGCGCCGCAGGCACGGTCTCGTGAGTCGTCAGCGCCTCGGCGAGCGTGATCGAATCCTCCATCGCGAGCTTGGTGCCGGAGCCCACGGAGAAATGCGCGGTGTGGGCGGCGTCGCCCAGCAGCACGATGTTCTCGTGCGACCAGCGGCGGTTGCGCACGGTGGCGAAGCTGCGCCAGATCGCCTTGTTCTTGAGGAGCGGATGGCCCTGGAGCTCGTCCGCGAACAGCGCCTGGAGGAACCGCACGCTCGCGTCCTCGTCGGCACGGTCGAGCCCGGCGCGTTTCCAGGTCGCCTCGGTCGTCTCGACGATGAAGGTGGAGTGCCGTTCGTCGAAGCGATAGGCGTGCACGCGCCAGAGCCCGTGCGCGTCCGTCTTGAAATAGAACGTGAAGGCGTCGAACCGCCGCGTGGTGCCGAGCCAGATGAACTTATTGGGCCGCGCATCGAGCTCCGGCCCGAAGGCGTCGGCATGGGCTTGCCGAAGCACGCTGTTGGCGCCGTCGGCCGCCAATACCAGATCCGCGCCGGAGAAATCTCGGGCGTTCGCGACCTCACGATGGTACTCGAGCTCGACGCCGAGGGCGCCGGCGCGCGCCTGCAGGATGTTCAGCAGCCGACGCCGCGCGAGGCCGGAGAACCCGTGCCCGCGGGAGACCAGCACCTCGCCCTGTGTGTGGATGTCGATCGCATCCCAATGAGCGAAACTCTCGGTGATCTCGCGGTAGGTCTCGGGGTCGGCCGTGGCGAGGTTGCCCAGCGTCTCGTCGGAGAACACCACGCCCCAGCCGAAGGTGTCGTCGGGCCCGTTGCGCTCGATCACCCGGATTCGATGCCGGAGATCCCTGAGCTTCATCAAGATGCTGAAGTAGAGCCCGGCCGGCCCGCCGCCGACGCTGACGATGTCCATGCCGCCCGATCCCTCGCTCCCGCGCGCAGCGAAATATTTTAGAGCTAAAGTATCTGCCCGAAAAGCCCGCGTCCGGGTTCAGGACGCGCGGATTCTCGTCTAAAGTCGCGGGGCTGGATCGGCGCGCTGGGCCTTCGAACGAGCCTGAAGGCGGCGCGCCGGCCGAGGGAGGATGAATGCTCGCCCCGTGGTTCGTCTCCATTGTGGCGCTGGGGTATCTGGGCTTGCTGTTCGCGATCGCCTTCTACGGCGACCGACGCGCCCAGCGGGGGCTCACGGGCGCGCGGGAGCCGGTGATTTATGCGCTCTCGCTCGCGATCTATTGCACGTCCTGGACCTTCTACGGAAGCGTTGGCCGAGCGGCCTCTCACGGCATCGATTTCGTCCTGATCTATGTCGGCCCGATCCTGCTGATCCTGCCCGGCTACGCCATCATGCGGAAGATCCTGCGCATCGCGCGGGCGCACAACGTCACCTCGATCGCGGACTTCATCGGCGCGCGTTACGGCAAGAGCCGGCCGGTGGCGGCGCTCGCCACGGTCATCGCCGTGGTCGGCGTCCTGCCCTATCTCGCGCTGCAACTGCAGGCGGTGACGCTCAGCTTCGACGCCCTCGTCTCGGCCTCTTTCGACGCGGCGCGATCGGAGCATCTGCCGCCCTGGCGGGACACGGCGCTTTACGTGGCGTTGATGATGGCGGTGTTTTCGATCCTGTTCGGCGTCCGCCACGTCCATGCGAGCGAACGCCACCACGGCTTGATCCTCGCGATCGCTTTCGAGTCACTTGTCAAGCTCGGCGCGTTCCTCGCGGTCGGCTTGTTCGTGGTATTCGGGCTCTTCGACGGGCCGATGCAACTCTTCCGCCAGGCAATGGCCGACCCAGCAGTCGCGGCGCGCCTGGAGGCCATCGCCTTTCAACCCGGCTGGCTCTCCATCACGCTGCTCGCGGCCTTCGCCTTCATCTGCCTGCCTCGGCAGTTCCACGTGGCCGTGGTCGAGAGCGGGCGGCCGGCGAATCTTCGCATGGCCGCCTGGCTGTTTCCGCTTTACCTGGTCGCGATCAATCTCTTCGTGCCGGCGATCGCGCTCGTGGGCTTGCTGCGCTTCCCCGACGGCACGCCGCCCGACCTCTTCGTGCTCATGCTGCCGATCTCCGGAAACCTGAGCTGGCTCTCGCTCGCGGTGTTCATTGGCGGGCTTTCCGCCTCCACCAGCATGGTGATTGTGGAAAGCGTCGCGCTCAGCACGATGATCTGCAACGAGCTGGTGATGCCCGTGCTGCTCCGGCGGCCTTCGCTCAGGACCGGCACCGGCGGCGCCATGGGCGGCATGCTGCTGGCGATCCGGCGCAGCGCCATCTTCATCGTGCTGCTGGCGGCCTACGGCTATCACGCGGTGATCGGCGATCGGTATCCGCTCGCCTCGATCGGCCTCATCTCTTTCTGCGCGGTGGCGCAATTCGGCCCGGCGCTGCTGGCCGGCCTCTATTGGCGTGGCGCGCACCGGAACGGCGCGCTGGCCGGCATGGCCGGCGGCGCCTTGATCTGGGCCTATGCGCTGCTCCTGCCGTCGCTCTCGGAAGCGGGTTGGCTGCCCTCCGGCCTCGGCGGCGGCGCTCTGCCGACGGTCCTGGCGGGCTCGGACCTGCTCACCAACGGCGCCGTCTGGAGTCTCCTGGTCAATCTGATCCTCCTGGTCGGCGGCTCTCTCCTCGCCCGGCATCGCGAGCACGACCGGCAGCAGGCGCAGGCCTTCGTCGCCGGCGAGACCTCGATCGACGCCGCGGATTCCCAAAGCATGGGCCACGCGCCCGCCTTCGACGATCTCAAGAGCCTGGTCGCGCGCTTCCTGGGGAACGAGCGGGCCGATCGCGCCTTCGCCGGGCCGACCGCCGCCTATCGGGAGAGGGAACTCGCGGCCTTCACCGAGCGGCTGCTCAGCGGCGCCATCGGCGCCGCCTCGGCCCGCATCGTCGTCGCTGCCGTGCTCCGGCGCCGTTGGGCCTCGACCTGGGCATCGCGCGCGGTGCTCGACGAGGCCTCCCAAGCCATCCTGCTCAACCGGGACCTCCTGCGCGCGACGTTCGAGAACGTTAGCCAAGGCATCGGCATGTTCGACCCTGAGCTCCGCCTCGCTGCCTGGAACCGGCGCTTCCTCGAACTGCTGGGCATTCCTGAGGACCTCGCGCAGATCGGGACCCCGCTCGCGCGGATCGTGGAGAGCCCGGAGCGGCGCCAATCCGCCATGGGAGTCGACCTGTCGATGCTGCAGGAGGCGCAGAGCGTCGCCTCCGTGCCCCGCACCTACGAGCGCCGGCGCAGCGACGGCCGGGTGCTCGAGCTGCAGACGAATCCCATGCCGGCAGGCGGCTTCGTGCTGGTTTGCACCGATGCCACCGAGCACACGCAGACCCTCGAGGCGCTGCGAGACAGCGAGAGCCGCATTCGCGAGGCGAACGAGATGCTGGAGCGCCGGGTGGGCGAGCGCACTCGCGAGCTCACGCGGTTGAACGAGCAACTGAGCGAAGCCAAGGCCTCCGCGGAGGCGGCGAATGTGGGGAAGACCCGGTTCCTCGCCGCTGCCAGCCATGATCTGTTGCAGCCGCTGCACGCCGCGCGGCTCTTCGCGGGCGCCTTGGCGGAACGCACGCGAGGCCCGAAGACGGGAGCGCTCGCTCATCAGCTCGACCAGGCGCTCAGCGCCGTCGATGGGCTGCTGCAGGCGCTCCTCGATATCTCCAAGCTCGATGCCGGCGCGCTCCGGCCGCAGCCGCGCTCGCTCGTCATCGGTGAGCTGCTGGAGAGCGTCGCGGCATCCTTCGAGCCGATGGCGGAGCAGCGCGGACTGAGTCTCCGGGTGGTGCGGTCGCGGGCCGTGGTCGTCACCGATCCAACCCTGCTTCGGCGCGTGCTGCAGAATTTCCTATCCAACGCCATTCGCTATACGCGGCGCGGCAGCGTCCTCATCGGCTGCCGCCACAAGGGCGGCCGTATCGTCGTCGAGGTCTGGGACACCGGCCCGGGCATTCCCTCGAGCCAGCTCGGCGTCATCTTCGAGGAGTTCAAGCGGCTCGGAACCCACGACGGCCAAGAGCCGGCGGGCCTCGGCCTCGGCCTCGCGATCGTCGACCGGATCGCCCGCATGCTCGACCATCCCGTGGCGGTCCGGTCCTGGC
>DASZHJ010000228.1:0-1568 GCA_035938015.1 Allostellaceae bacterium | reverse complement strand
AGTGGGATTTCGTTTCGCTGCTGAAACAAGAGGGGCGCAACAGCGCCGAGGCATTTCTCACAGCCCACCGCGAGGATATCGGAAAGCACTCCACCACCGATCTCGACGTGCTGCTCATGGAATGCTGAGGTGATGACCGTGTCAGGGCTTCTCGGCATCCTGATCGGGCTCGGCCTGCTGATCTCGTTCGCCTTCCGGGGCTGGAGCGTGCTGCTGCTTGCGCCGCTCGCCGCTTTGATCGCAGCCTTGTTCTCCCGCGAGCCGCTGCTCGCCCACTGGACCCAAACCTTCATGGGCAGCGCGGCAGGCTTTCTGGCGCAGTTCTTTCCGCTGTTCCTGCTTGGTGCGCTGTTCGGCAAGCTGATGGAGGACAGCGGCTCGGTCGCCGCGATCGCGAGCTTCATGACTCGACGGTTTGGCCCGCGGCGGGCCGTGCTGGCGGTGGTGCTTGCCGGCGCGCTCGTCACCTATGGCGGCGTCAGTTTGTTCGTCGCCTTCTTCGTACTGGCGCCGATGGCGCAGGAGCTGTTTCGTGTGGCCGGCATCCCGCGACGTCTGATGCCAGCGGCAATCGTGCTCGGTACCTCGACCTTCACCATGTCGGCGCTGCCCGGCACGCCGTCGATCCAGAACGCGATCCCGATGCCGTTCTTCGGCACTACGCCCTTTGCGGCGCCCGGCCTCGGTATTCTGGCATCGCTGATCATGCTCGGCTTCGGCCTGTGGTGGCTCAATCGCGAAGAGGCGATCGCAAAGAAGAACGGCGAAAGCTTTGGCGACGGCGCACCGATGCCGGCCGACCGTCTTGCCACCGACGAAAAGTTGCGTGAACGCGCTACCAGCGCGCGCGAGTTCGATCCGGCGGAGATCACGCATGGCGCGGCGGCCGACGTGCCGCCTCCGGCCATGCTCGCGGCGCTGCCCCTCGTCATGGTGATTATCGTCAATCTCGCGATGTCGCTGTTCATCCTGCCGGCCCTCGACACTCGCTTTCTCGCGGAGATTCGCTGGGGTGGGACGTCGCTCGCAGCTGTCGGTGGCGTGTGGGCTGTGATCACGGCGCTTGCCTGCGCGATCGCGACCGTGCTCGCGGTCAGCCATCGGCGATTGCCCGCCCTGCGTGCGACCATGGACGCCGGCGCCAACGCCGCGGTACTGCCGGCGATGAGCGTGGCGAGCCTGGTCGGCTTCGGCGCCGTGGTGGCGGCGATGCCTGCTTTCACCGTGGTGCGGGACGCCGTGCTCGGCATCGGCGGTGGACCGCTGGTGTCGCTCGCAGTCGCCACCAACGTGCTCGCCGCCCTCACCGGCTCGGCGTCGGGTGGGCTGACCATTGCGCTCGACGCGCTTGGCGCGACGTATATGACGCGCGCGGCGGAGATAGGGCTCGATCCCGCGCTGCTGCATCGCGTCGCGGTGATCGGTTCGGGCACACTCGATAGCCTGCCGCACAACGGCGCGGTGGTCACGTTGCTCGCGGTCTGCGGATCGACGCACCGGGACAGCTATCGCGACATCGTGGTGGTCGGCATCATCGGCGCCCTCGTGGCGCTCGCCGCCGTCATCGC
>DASZHJ010000227.1:0-1796 GCA_035938015.1 Allostellaceae bacterium | reverse complement strand
GCCAAGGCCAATCCAGGCAAGCTGTCCTATGGCCACGCCGGCGTCGGCTCGATCCAGCACCTGACCGGCGAGTTGTTCAAGTCTCTGGCGGAAACGCCCGATATCGTCCAGGTGCCGTATCGCGGGACCGGCCCCGCGATCGCCGACCTGGTCAGCGGCCAAGTGCCCATGGGCATCGTGGGAGTGACCGGTCCGCTGCTCGAATTCCATCGCTCCGGCAAGACGCGCATTCTTGCCGTTACCAATCCCACGCGTCTCGGCGTTGCCCCTGAGCTTGCCACGGCAGCCGAGTCGGGCCTCCCCGGCCTTACCGTGACCGGCACCATCGGCCTGCTCGCGCCGGCCGGCACACCGAGCGGGATTATCGAACGCATCGCGCAGGCGACGCGCGCGGTGGTCGCCGAGCCGAGCTATCAGCAGCTGTTGATCGAGGCGGGGATCGAACCCACGCCCGATTCGACCCCCGATAAATTCCACCGCTCGCTGGCCGCCGACGTCGCGCTCTGGACCCCGATCGTCAAAGCGCTCGGGCTGAAGATCGATTAACGAGAATGGGGTCTGCCACGCCCATGGCGCAGCGTCTCGAAGCAGGAGGCATCCCATCCTTCGAGGCGTCGCTGCGCAGCGCGCCTCAGGATGAGGGCGGAAGGGACATCACTTCTTCGGGTCGACGCGAAACGAGCAGAGGAGGCGTAGCGGTCTACAACGCCTTATTACTTTCCCGCACCGCCTCCGCATCCACATAGACCTGGCTCCCAAGCTCCCGGAATTTCTCCGACATCTGCGCCATGCCTTGCTCCTTGTCGTTCAGCGTGGCGGCGTAGTCGCGCACGTCCTGCGTGATCTTCATGGAGCAGAACTTCGGCCCACACATGGAGCAGAAATGCGCGACCTTGTGCGCCTCCTTGGGCAGCGTCTCGTCGTGGTACTCGCGCGCGGTGTCGGGGTCGAGCGAGAGGTTGAACTGGTCGACCCAGCGGAACTCGAAGCGTGCGCGCGAGAGCGCGTCGTCGCGGATCTGCGCCGCCGGATGGCCCTTGGCCAGGTCGGAGGCGTGTGCCGCGATCTTGTAGGCGATGACGCCTTCCTTGACGTCGTCGCGGTCGGGCAGCCCGAGATGCTCCTTGGGCGTGACGTAGCAGAGCATGGCGGTGCCGAACCAGCCGATCATGGCGGCGCCGATCGCCGAGGTGATGTGGTCGTAGCCCGGCGCGATGTCGGTGGTGAGCGGGCCGAGCGTATAGAACGGCGCCTCGCCGCATTCTTTGAGCTGCTTCTCGACGTTGATCTTGATCTTGTGCATGGGCACGTGGCCGGGGCCCTCGATCATCACCTGGCAGCCCTTGTCCCACGCGACCTTGGTGAGCTCGCCCAAGGTCTCGAGCTCGGCGAACTGGGCGCGGTCGTTGGCGTCGGCGATCGAGCCCGGCCGCAAGCCGTCGCCGAGCGAGAACGACACGTCGTATTTGCGCATGATGTCGCAGATCTCGTCGAAGCGCTCGTAGAGGAAGCTCTCCTTGTGGCGGGAGAGGCACCACTTCGCCATGATCGAGCCGCCGCGCGAGACAATCCCGGTGACGCGGTTGGCGGTGAGGTGGATGTAGCCGAGCCGCACGCCCGCATGGATGGTGAAATAGTCCACACCCTGTTCGCATTGCTCAATAAGCGTGTCCTTGTAGCACTCCCAATCGAGCTTGACCGGATCGCCGTTGACCTTCTCCAGCGCCTGGTAGATCGGCACGGTGCCGATCGGGATCGGCGCGTTGCGGATGATCCATTCGCGCGTGGTGTGGATG
>DASZHJ010000226.1:0-9909 GCA_035938015.1 Allostellaceae bacterium | reverse complement strand
CGCCTCGATGATGGAGCGGCGGATCGTACGGGTGCGCGTGAAGAGATCCTCGAGCTTCTGCCCTTCGCCCCAGCGGATCGCGCGCTGCAGCGCGGTCAGGTCCTCGCTGAAGCGCTGCAGCATCTCGAGCACGGCCTCGCGGTTGTTGAGGAACACGTCGCGCCACATGATCGGGTCCGAGGCGGCGATGCGCGTGAAGTCGCGGAATCCGCCCGCGGAGAACTTGATCACCTCGGACTTGAGGGTGTCCTCGAGGTCCGTCGCGGTGCCGACGATCGTGTAGGCGATCAGGTGCGGCAGGTGCGAGGTGATCGCCAGCACGAGATCGTGGTGCTCGGCATCCATGGTGAGCACTTTCATGCCCGCGGATTGCCAGAGCGCCGTTACCCGCGCGAGCGCGCCGGGATCGGTGTCGGCTAACGGCGTCAGGATGCACCAGCGGTCGTGGAAGAGCTCGGCGAACCCGGAGGCCGGGCCCGAATGCTCGGTGCCCGCCACCGGATGGCCCGCCACGAAATGCACGCCCGCGGGCAAGTGCGGCTTGATATCGCGGATCACCGCCTGCTTGACCGAGCCCACGTCGGTCACGATGGCGCCGGGCTTCAGCGCGCCCGCGATCGCCTGGGCGATGCCGGCATAGGCGGAGAGCGGCGTTCCCAGCACCACGAGGTCGGCGCCGCCGACGGCCGCGGCGGGATCGAGCGTCGTCCGGTCGCAGAGGCCGAGCCTCGCCGCGGTGTCGAGCGTCTCCTGCCGCCGCGCGCAGGCGACGATCTCGGCCGCGAGCTTGTCGCGGCGCAGCACGTGCGCGAGCGAGGAATTGATGAGCCCGATGCCGATGAGGGCGACGCGCTCGAAATGCGGCGCGCTCATGCCGGCCCGAGGAAGTCGGCGCTGGCCTTGACCACCGCGCGCATCTCCTCCTCCGTGCCGATGCCGATCCGCAGCCACTCCGGCAGCCCGTAGCCGGCGATCTTGCGGGTGAGGATGCCGCGCGACTTCAGGAACTCGAAGCCGGCCTCAGCGGTCTTGCCGCGCTCGCCCGGAAAGCGCGCGATGACGAAGTTGGCAACGCTCGGATTGACCCTGAGGCCCAGGCCCTCGAGCTCGCGCGTGAGCCAGGACCGCCAGATGTCGTTATGCTCGCGCGCGCGGTCGGTCGCGGCGACGTCGTCGAGGGCCGCCACCGCCGCCGCTTGCGCGGCGCCATTGAGATTGAAGGGATTGCGCACGCGGTTCAGCACGTCGGCGACGGGCGCGCTCAGATAAGCCCAGCCCACGCGCAGGCCTCCGAGCGCGTAGATCTTCGAGAAGGTGCGCGTCATCACCACGTTCTGGTTGGCCTCGACCAGCGCCACGCCGGGCTCGTAGTCGTTGCGCTGGACGTACTCGGCGTAGGCCGCATCGATCACCAGCAGCACCGATTTCGGCAGACCCGCGTGCAGGCGCTGCACCTGCTCGCTCGAGAGATAGGTGCCGGTGGGGTTGTTGGGATTGGCGAGGAAGGCGATGCGCGTCCTCGGCGTCACCGCCTTGAGGAGCGCGTCGACGTCCGCCGTGAGATCGTGCTCGGGCGCGGTCACGGGCTTGGCGCCCGCCGCCGTCGCCGCGATCGGGTACATGAGGAACCCGTGACGGCTGTAGATCACCTCGTCGCCGGGGCCGGCGTAGGCCTTGGTCAGCAAACCGATCAACTCGTCGGACCCATTGCCGCACACGATCCGCTCGGGATCGAGCCCGTGGTGGCGGGCCAGCGCGCGGCGCAGCGCGTCGGCACCGCCGTCGGGGTAGCGATGGATCTCGGGTGCCAGCGCCGCATAGGCCGCCATCGCCCGCGGGCTGGGCCCGAGCGCGCTCTCGTTGGAGGCGAGCCGGATTGGCCGCGCGAAGCCGGGCGCGCCCGCCTCGCCGCCGCGGTAGGGCTCGACGTCGAGCACGCCGGGGCGCGGCTTCGGCAGGATGTTGGTGGTCATGGTCGTCAGCTCCGCTTGCGCGCCGACGCCTTGCGCGCGCCCGACATCTCCTCCGCGCTCAGCGGCCGCGCGTAGCAGCCGAGAAAGGAGACGCGATCGACCGCCGCGCCCAGCGGCACCAGCGCCTTCTGCAAGGGCGTATCCTCGGGCGAGATCAAGCCCTCGAACTCGATCAGGTTGGCGGCGGCATCGGGCGCCGAGGCGACGGCGGCCAGGAAATTCGGCTCGAGCCCGCCCGACTTCAGCACGGAGAACAGCCGCGTGCGGCTGATCTCCCTGTTGGTGTCGATCACCAGGAGAGTGCGGTCGACGCCGGTGGCCTCCGGCGCGCCGCGGCCGATCGCGAGCGCATGGAGATCGCCCGCGCGCGCGTTGCCGGGCGATCCGAAGGGCAGCCGCGCGATCACCCGTGGCGTCTGCACATCCGAGGAGACCAGATGCGGCCACCAGGGATCGCTGTCGCCGTCTTGCGGCAGCGGCAGCACGCCGACGCTGGCGCCGCCCTCGGTCACCGCGCGCAAAGCCTGGCTTGCCGTGCCGAACGCCGTCATCGGCGTGCAGCTGCCGTAATGATCGCGCGCGAGGTCCCAGAGCCCCGGGGCGGTCTCCGGCACGTGCACGGCGACCGCGAAATCCACTTGCAGGCGCGTGGTCCCGCTCAAGATCTCGCGCCAGATCCGCACCACGAGAGCGCGTGGGAACTTGCTGTCGTGACGCGCCAACAGCCGACGGAGGATTTTCGCCTCTCGGCCCGGCCGGATCGCGGGCACCCCGTCGGATTTCTTGAGCGCGCCGATGGCGTCGACCACCTTGGTCCGGCGCATCAGGAGATCGTGCATCTCGTCGTCGATCTCGTCGATCTCGCGGCGCAGGTCGTCCAGGGTCCAGTGCGGGTCGGGCATGGCGAAAATCGGTTGCCGGGCGGGCGTTAGAGATAGTCGGAGGCGCCCGGGAAAGCAAAGAAAACATTGACACCACCGCGACTTGCTACCTAGCTATGCGCCGTCCGCCGAGCCGCCCCAAACCGACCGCCCTCGGGACCGCAGCCCGCCCGATGAGGGCATGGAATTCATGAGCGCAACCATCGTCGAACCCAGATCTGGCGAGGCAGCGGAGCGCCCGGGCCACCGCCTCGTGGTGACGGACCCGCTGGTGCTGGACAGCGGCGCCCGGCTCGGGCCTTACACCATCGCCTATCAGACCTACGGCCGGCTCAATGCCGAGCGCACGAACGCGATCCTGGTCTGCCACGCGCTGACCGGCGACCAGTACGTCGCCGATCCGCATCCCGTGACCGGCAAGCCCGGCTGGTGGTCGACGCTGGTGGGACCGGGCAAGGTACTCGACACCGACCGCTATTTCCTGATCGGCACGAACGTGCTCGGTGGCTGCATGGGCTCGAGCGGGCCGATGGAGATCAATCCCGCGACCGGCCGGCCCTGGGGCCTGTCGTTCCCGGTGATCACCATCGCTGACATCGTGCGCGCGCAGAAGCAGCTCATCGATCACCTCGGCATCGAAAGCCTGTTCTGCGTCACCGGCGGCTCCATGGGCGGGATGCAGGTGCTGCAATGGGCCGCGAGCTATCCCGATCGCGTGTTCGCGGCGGTGCCGATCGCGACGGCGGCGCGCCATTCCGCGCAGAACATCGCCTTCCACGAGGTCGGGCGCCAGGCGATCATGGCGGACCCGGAATGGGCGCAAGGCAATTACCAGGAGCAGGGCCGGCGGCCCTCGCGCGGCCTCGCGGTCGCCCGCATGGCCGCGCACATCACCTATCTCTCCGAGCAGGCCCTGCACCGCAAATTCGGCCGCGCGCTCCGCAACCGCGACACGGTGACTTATGGCTTCGACGCCGATTTCGAGGTCGAAAGCTATCTGCGGCATCAAGGCATCAGCTTCGTCGACCGGTTCGACGCCAATTCCTACCTCTACATCACGCGCGCCTGCGACTACTTCGACCTCGCGGCCGAGCACGGCGGCGTGCTCGCCAACGCCTTCCGCGGCACGCGCACGCGCTTCTGCGTGATCTCCTTCACCAGCGACTGGCTCTACCCCACGTCCGAGAACCGGATGATCGTGCACGCGCTCAACGCCGCCGCCGCCAACGTGAGCTTCGTCGAGGTCGAGACCGACAAGGGCCACGACGCCTTCCTGCTCGACGAGCCGGAATTCTTCGCAACGCTGCGCGGCTTCCTCGACGGCTGCGCGGAGCGCCGGGGTCTCAGTTCGCGATGACCGCGGAGGCGGCGACTCTCGCGGGCGCGCCAACCGGAGCGCGGAGCCTGCCGAGCCTGCGCGGCGATCTGGCGATGGTGGCCGAGCTCATCGAGCCGGGCTCGCGCGTGCTCGACGTCGGTTGCAGCGAGGGCGAGCTCCTGGCTTATCTCGCGCGCGCCAAGAGCGTGGACGGCCGCGGCATCGAGCTCTCGCAATCCGGCGTCAACGCCTGCGTGCGCAACGGGCTATCGGTGATCCAAGGCGACGCCGACCGCGACCTTGCGGCATATCCCTCGGACTCCTTCGACTACGTGGTGCTGAGCCAGACGCTGCAGGCGACGCGCAATCCACGGACCGTCATCGAGCAGCTCGTGCGCATCGGGCGGCGCGCCATCGTGTCCTTCCCGAATTTCGGCCACTGGAGAATCCGGCTGCACATCCTGCTGACCGGACGGATGCCGGTGACGCATCTGCTCAATCACGATTGGTACGACACGCCCAACATCCACCTCTGCACCGTGCGGGATTTCGTCATGCTCACGAGCGCGATCGGCGTCACTATCGAGCAGAGCGTCACCCTCGACCGCGCCGGCCGCCCCTTCTCCCTCGACCCCCGCGGCAGCCTCGCCAACCTGCTCGCCGAGCAGGGCCTGTTCATGCTGAGCCGTGCGTCCTTCGACTCACGCGCTGATGCGCGTGGCTCAGGATGAGGAAAATGTTTGCGGGGATGAAGGAAATCACCTCATCCTGAGCCTGCGCGGAAGCGCAGAGTCGAAGGACGCAGTGAGTCGATCCATTCGGTCTTCCATGCGTGTGGCGATAATCCTGACGGCGAGTCTCCTGGTCGCGGCGCCCGCTGTTGCCGGCTCGAACCCCGCCGACGACTGGGGCCGCGTGCTGAGGCCGAGCGCGGGACCGCCGCGCGTGATCGGCGGGCCGGCCAACGGCTGCATCGCGGGGGCGGCGCAACTGCCGCCCGATGGGATCGGGTATCGGGCCATTCGCTTGAGCCGGCACCGCAACTACGGTCACCCCGAGACGGTGGCCTTCGTCGAGCGGCTGGGAAAAGCGGCGGCCCAGGCGGGGCTCGCACCCTTCTATGTCGGCGACATGGCGCAGCCGCGCGGCGGCCCGATGACGTCCGGCCACGCCGCGCACGAGAACGGCGTCGACGTCGACATCTGGTTCAACCTCGATCCCAAGCCAGCACTCCCGCCGGAGGCGCGCGAGGAGGTCGAGCTGCCCTCGATGGTGCTGCCCGATCACACGGACATCGACCGCGGTCGGTTCGGCGAGAACCAAGTCCGCCTGCTGCGCCTCGCCGCGAGCGACGGTCATGTCGATCGCATCTTCGTGCATCCCACCATCAAGCGCGCGCTCTGCCAGGGCTTCGGCGGCGCCGGGGATGGCGACAGGAGCTGGCTGCATAGGATCCGGCCCTGGTACGGACACGACGAGCACTTTCACGTGCGGCTGAGTTGCCCCCCGGGCTCGCCGGACTGCACGGGCCAATCGCCGGTGCCCGCCGGCGACGGCTGCGACGCCTCGCTCGACTGGTGGTTCACGCATCCGCCGGCGCCTGCGCCGACCACGCCGCCGTCGCCGCGCCCGTCCTTGCCCGCCGCCTGCAGAGCGCTGCTCTCGGGCGAGTAGCCGACGCTACGTATGCAGCGAGCCCAGCAAGGCGCTGACACCGGCCCAGCAGATCTGGATGCCGATGCACACGAGGATAAAGGCCGAGAGCCGCAGCATGACGTTCGTGCCGGTCTTGCCGAGCACGCGCTCCAGGTGCTCGGCGAAGCGGTAGCAGACATAGATCGTGAGCGCGATCGCGACCAGGCCCGCGACGGCGCCGCCCGCGATGGCAGCGAGATCGCGCATGCCGCTGGCGCCCTGCGGCCGCTGGCTGCCGAGCGTGATCGCCACGGTGATCGATCCCGGCCCGACCGTGAGCGGCAGCGTGAGCGGATAGAAGGCGTCGGGCTCCTCGCCGGCGGTGGTTTCCGCGGGCGGCGCCCCCTCCGGTTCGATCCCCTGGTTGAGCAGGCTCCAGCCGGCCGATGTCACCACGAGCCCGCCGGCGACGCGCACCACCGGCAGCGTGAGTCCGAAAAATTCCAGCACGTGCGAGCCCACGAAGAGCGAGCCCAGCAGCAGGAGGAACCCGTTGAGCGCGACGCGGCCGGCGAGCGCGTGACGCACGCGCGCCGGAAGTCGGCGGGTCATGACCAGAAACATCGGCGCGCCGCCCAGCGGGTTCACGATCGAGAACAAGGCGGCATAGACCAGCAGGAACGAGTTGACGGTCTCGCTGGCGAAGAGTTGGCTCACGTGCCCGCCGCCCCGGTCCTCAGCGCAACGTCGGCAGGATCTGGCGCGTGGCTGGCGAGGCGCCGTGGGGCATGGGCAGATAGACCTGCTGCCGGCGCTTGAGCCGACGGCTCTCGGCGGTCTTGGCGTAGATCTCCTTGGTGGCCTCGACCAGCACGACGCCGGCAAAGGTGGTGAACCAGCGCTCGCCGAGCTTTTCCCAGGCGGGGGCCGCGCGCAGCATCACGCGCGAGGTCGTGGGCGGTATGAAGAGCGCCGCCGCGGTCTGCTCGGGCGTGAAGTGCTCGTCGCGCAACAGGCGCGAGAGCTGGCCCGCGGTATAGGGATGGCCGATGCCGAGCGGCGTGCGCTCGAGCCGTGCCCAGATGCCCCGCCGGTTCGGCACCACCGCGAGCAGCCGTCCGCCGCCCGCCAGCACGCGCCAGATCTCCCTGAGCAGCAGCCGCGCGTTATCGCTGTGCTCGAGCGCGTGCACCAGCAGCACGCGGTCGATCGAGTAGTCCTGCAGCGGCAGCTCGATCTCCTCGGCGAGCGCCACCGCGTTGGGGCCATCCTCCGGCCAAGGCAGCACGCCCTGCCCTGCCGGCATCAGCGCGATCACCCGCTCGGCCTCCTCGCCGAAGGGACGCAGGAACGGCGTCGCATAGCCGAGCCCCAGCACGCGCATGCCGCCGAGATCCGGCCAAACGAGTCGGATGCGGCGGCGGAGCAGACGGCGCGCCACCTGGCCCAGCCGTGTCGCGTAAAAGTCACGGAGATCAACGACATCTGTGTACATCGGACCTAGCATGGCATGGGGCGCGCGGATTAGGCTAGGCTCGGCCGGGGCGAGCGAATTCCGGAACGACGGACGGGGACGTCAGAGCATGGCCGAGCTCGAGATCCGCCAATTGAAGGCGCTCAGGGACAATTACGTCTATCTGCTGCGCGATCCCGAGACCGCCGCCACCGGCGCGGTCGATCCCTCCGAGCCGGGTCCGGTGTTCGCGGCGCTGGCGCAGACCGGCTGGCGCCTCACGCATGTGCTCAACACGCATCACCATCCCGACCACACCGGCGGCAACCTCGCGCTCAAGGAGAAGACCGGCTGCACCATCGTGGGGCCGCGCGCCGACCGCGCGCGCATCCCCGGCATCGACATCGACGTGGCCGACGGCGAGGACTACGCCTTCGGCAAGCAGGTGGCTCGCGTCTTCGACGTGCCCGGACATACCCGCGGCCATATCGCGTTCTGGTTCGGCGGATCGCGCGCGCTCTTCTGCGGCGACACGCTCTTCACGCTGGGCTGCGGCCGGCTCTTCGAGGGCACGCCGCAGCAGATGTGGCGCTCGCTCTCCAAGCTCAAGGCGCTGCCGGCTGAGACGCGGGTCTATTGTGGACACGAGTACACGCAGGCGAACGCCCGCTTCGCGCTGACGGTCGAGCCCGAGAACGCCGCGTTGGTGGCGCGCGCGCGCGGGGTCGACGCGCTGCGCCTGCGCGACCAGCCGACCGTGCCGGCGACCCTGGGCGAGGAGCTCGCGACCAACCCTTTCCTGCGCGCCGACCAGCCGGCGCTGCAGCAGGCGATGGGTGCCGCGGGCGATCCCGTCGCGACTTTCGCCGAGATCCGGCGCCGCAAGGATGTGTTCTAGACCCGCGGCGCCGCCCGCTCTGACCCTGACTGCAACCGATAGCAACGGAGATCCCGCCTCATGAAGCTGCGCTATTCGCCCACATCGCCCTTCGTGCGCAAGGTGATGGTGGCCGCCTTGGAGACCGGCCTCGCCGATCGGATCGAGAAGGTCCCGAGCTCGGTCACGCCGATCAAGCCCAACGACGAGGTCGCGCGCGACAATCCGCTGGTGAAGGTGCCGGCGCTCACCACCGACGACGGCCTGGTGCTCTACGACTCGCCGGTGATCTGCGAGTACCTCGACAGCCTGCACGGCGGCGCCAAGCTGTTTCCGGCCGCGGGCAACCCGCGCTGGATTGCGCTGCGCCAGCAGGCGCTCGGCGACGGCATGCTGGAGGCCGCGATCCTCAATCGCTACGAGCAGCTCCGGCCCAAGGAATATCAGTGGCCCGAATGGACCGACGGCCAGATGCGCAAGGTGCGCGGCGCGGTGGCCGCGCTCGAGATCGAGGCGGGTCAGGGCCTGCTCCGGGGACCGCTCACCATCGGCTTGCTCACGATCGGCTGCGCGCTGGGCTATCTCGATTTCCGATATGCCAGCGAGCCGTGGCGCCAACGCGCGCCCGATCTCGCCCGCTGGTACGACGACTTCGCCGAGCGTCCCGCCCTGCGCCAGACGGTGCCGCAAGACCCCAAGTGACCCATAGCGCTGAGGCCGAGGCGGTGATCGCCCGCCTTGGCCTGGTGCGGCATCCCGAGGGCGGCTGGTTCCGCGAGACCTTCCGCGACGCGAGCCTCACGGCGGGAACGCGCGCCCTCTCTACCGCGATCTACTATCTTCTGCGGGCGGGGGAAATCTCGCGCTGGCATCGCGTGGATGCGGCGGAGGTCTGGCATTGGTATGCGGGGGCGCCGCTGCGGCTCCGGCTCGCGCGCGATGGACACACGCGGGAGACGCTGCTGCTGGGTCCGGATCTCGCGAGCGGCGCGGAGCCTCAGCGCGTGGTGCGGCCTCGCCTGTGGCAGAGCGCGCAAGCGCTAGGAGACTGGACGCTCGCGGGGTGCACGGTGGCGCCGGGCTTCGAGTTCGCGGGCTTCGAGCTGGCGCCGCCGGGCTGGGAGCCGGCCTAGACGAAACGTCCGCCTGCGGCGGCGGCGCCGATGGCGACGATACCGAGCGGGCGCCGGGTTGGGGGCCATCCAGCGCCTGCGCTCCGCGGGCGAGCAGGAATGCGAGGCGCCGCGCCACCTCCAGATCCGACAGTGCGACCTCGATCGGTCCGGCGTCCCTGCCGGTAACCACGGTCGGCAATAGCTTGCCGAGCAGGCTCAGGAAGGCGCTCGGGTTCGTCTCGGCTTGCGCGGCGAGATAGTCGCGGCCGCCCACATCGGCGAGCGCCCCCAGGATCATCTCGCGCAGATCCCGGGTGAGCCTGTTCGGCGTGCCCTTCCGGCGCCCGCCGGTCTTGTATCCCTTGGCCATGAAGAGCGTCTACCAGACGCGCGTTCAGACGCTCTGAACGCGCGTGCGCGCGGACTTCCAATCCCGAGACGAGCGAGCCAACATAATGAGTGCACTGTCACCGTTATCCTGGTGCCCGAGCATGTGGCTGCGCTGTTCCGCGCCGGCGTGAGCGGACTTGATCTCTCGCCCGATTGCCCAGCGTCAACATCGCTGTCCGGATTGTGTCAATTTCTCTGAACACACTTTCGTGCAGCGCAAAGTATTATTTGGTCCCCATTTAGCGGGCACCGCTATTCGCTTAGAGG
>DASZHJ010000225.1:0-6935 GCA_035938015.1 Allostellaceae bacterium | reverse complement strand
CGCACGCCCAGATCGATGCCGGCGGCATCGTGCTGAAATTCGATCCGCCGGAAGGCTACTGCACCTATCCCGCCGATCTCATGTCCCTGGTGCTGGCGATGCACAAGCAAACCAATCGGGACAACGTCGTTCACACCGCCTTCGGCGATTGCGACCAGCTGCGCAGCCATGCCGAGTCTGGGGCGCGGATCCGCGATTTCGGCATCGTGATGACACCGACAGCCACCGTCGGCAAACCGCTCACGCGAGCGGCCCTCGACGACCTCGCGCGAGAGGTGGTCGATCCCGCCCAGGTCCGCGAAAGCGTGGCGCAGCGCATGCGCGACGCCGTATCGCGGCTCGACATGCAATCTTTTTCCGCGATCGGCGTGCTCGATCGCGATGACAGCTCGATCTATTTCGGCTTTCTCTCCAAGCTCCATGCGGGCGACGAGACCTTCACCCAGGCCTATGTCATGGCGCTGACGGTGGTCCGCAACCGCTTGGTCTCGGTCTACCTCTACAGCGACTACGCCAAGAATCCCCGCACGATGTTGCAGGCCCTGCTGACCAAGACCAAAGCCAGTGTCGGCGCCTTTGCGGGGTTGAACAAATAGGCGCACCCGCGTCGGTCGGTGCCCGGCGCAATTCTCTTCATCCCGCCGTGCTCCCTCGCTAAGGTTCCGGCAACGGGGATTTCTTGGGGAGCGACGGGCATGGCCGAGTTGGTGTTGAAGGGCGGGCGGGTGATCGATCCCGGCCAGAATCTGGATGGGATTGCCGACGTGGTTTTCGCGGACGGTCGGGTGAAGGCCGTCGGGCGCGATGCCCCCCATGGCCGCGACGCCGAGATCCGCGACGCCAAGGGCCTGATCGTGACGCCGGGTCTCATCGATCTTCACACCCACGTCTACTGGGGCGGCACGTCGCTGGGCGTCGACGCGCCGGCGCTCGCGCGCAGCAGCGGTACCACCACCTTCGTCGATGCCGGCAGCGCCGGACCCGGCAATTTCCTGGGTTTCCGCCGGCACGTGATCGAGCCCGCGCCGGTGCGCATCCTGCCTTACCTCAACATCTCTTTCGCGGGTATCTACGCCTTCAGCGCCAGCGTGATGGTGGGCGAGTGCGCCGACGTCCGCCTGCTCGATCTCCGCGAATGCCGGAAGGTCGCGGAGGAAAACCGCGACCTCGTGGTCGGCATCAAGGTGCGCGTCGGCCGAGGCGCCGGCGGCGCCTCGGGCGTGGTGCCGCTCGATATGGCGCTCGAGGTCGCGGAGGCGGTCGGGCTCCCCGTCATGTGCCATCTCGATTTTCCGCCGCCGAGCCGACTCGAGGTGGTGACGCGGCTCCGCAAGGGCGACGTGCTCACCCATTGCTTCCGACCGTTCCCCAACGCGCCCGTGGCGCCCGAGGGCGGCGTGCGCGAGGAAATCGCGGCAGCGCGCGAGCGGGGCGTCATCTTCGACATCGGCCACGGCCAAGGCTCCTTCGGCTTCGGCACCGCGCGGGCGATGCTGGCGGCAGGCTTCCTGCCCGATGTCATCAGCAGCGACGTGCACAGCCTCAGCATCGACGGTCCCGCCTTCGACCTCCTGCACACGCTCTCCAAGTTCTTGGTGCTGGGTGTGCCCCTCCCCCAAGTGATCAAGGCGGCGACCTCGGCGCCGGCTGCTGCGATAAACCGTCCCGAGCTCGGCAGCTTCAAGCCTGGCTCGGTCGGCGATGCCACGCTCATCTCCGTGGATGAGGGTGAGTTCACCTATCACGATGTGCTCGCGGAGCCGCTTAGGGGCAGCAAGAAGCTCGCGGCGCGCGGTGTCGTACTAGGAGGCAAGTGGTGGCACCCCTGAGGATCGAGCGCATCGAGACCATCCCGCTCAAGATTCCCTTCGAGCCCGTAGGGAAACCCACGGGCTGGCGCGGGCGCGCCTGGACCGGCCTCGAGACGCTGCTGGTGCGGGTCGAGACCTCTGACGGTCTCGTCGGCTGGGGCGACGCCTTCGCCTACCACTGCCAGCCCGCGGTCAAAGCGGCGCTCGACCGCATGGTGGCGCCGATGGCGCTCGGACGCGATCCCCGCGATATCGCGGGCCTCAACTATCAGCTCCAGAAGGCGCTACACCTCTTCGGCCGCTATGGCATCACCATCTTCGCGATCGGCGGTCTCGATATCGCGCTTTGGGATCTCGCGGGCAAGCGCGCGGGGAAGCCGCTCGCGGAGCTGTTCGGCGGCCCCGTCCGCACCGAGATTGATGCCTATGCGAGCCTGTTCCACCTGCACGACATCGAGATCGTGGCGGAGCACACGCGGCAGGCGCTCGCGCAAGGCTACCGCCACATCAAGCTGCACGAGACCGAGGAGCCCGAGGTCAGGGCCGCGCGCGAGACGGCGGGCGCGGGCATGCCGATCATGGTCGACACCAACTGCCCGTGGACGCCGGTCGAGGCGCGCGCCAACGCGCTCCGCCTCAAGCCCTACGATCTCCATTGGCTGGAGGAGCCGATCTTTCCGCCGGAGGACTTCCGCTCCCTCGCGGCGCTTCGGCGCGAGACCGGCATCGCCATCGCCGCCGGCGAGAACGCCTGCACGGCTTTCGAATTCCAGCAGATGTTTGCGGCGGGTGCGGTCACCTATGCGCAGCCCAGCGTCACGAAGGTCGGCGGCATCACCGAGTTCCGTAAAGTCGCGGCGCTCGCGGAAACCAGCGGCGTCGCGCTCATGCCGCACTCGCCCTATTTCGGTCCGGGCTTCCTCGCGACGCTGCATCTCTCCGCCGCAGAGGCCAAGCCCAGCCTGATCGAGCGCTTTTATCTGAAGCTGGAGGCGAGCCTCTATGGCGAGGCCATCGATCCCGTGCACGGCAAATTCCATTTGCCGACGGGGCCCGGTCTCGGCCGCGAGCCCGATCCCGACGTGATCAAGGAGTACCGCGTCGCGGAGTGAGCGAGCTGTTGCCACTCAGCCAGGCATAGTGCGCCCTTCGACGCGCTTCGCTTGCTCAGGATGAGGAACCACATCACTTCCCCTCATCCTGAGCAAGCGAACGCCGTGAGCGCGTCGAAGGACGCGCCATTACCTAAAGAGCAGCTCTAGCCGAGCGCGGCTTTGACGGCTGCTGCGGCCTCCACGGTCGCGGGCCCGGCGGCGGCGATGATTTTCCCCATGGTGAGGAAGCCGTGCATCTGCCGCTCGAAGTGGCGATGCTGCACGGGCACGCCGGCCTCCTGGAGCCGCCGTGCATAGGTCTCGCCTTCGGCACGCAAGGGATCGAAACCCACGGTGAGCACGTAGGCCGGCGGCAAACCGCGCAGGTCACGGGCGCGCAGCGGCGAGGCGCGCCAGTCCCCGTAATCACCGGTGCTCCTGAGATAGTGATCACGGAACCAGTTCATCGTGACGACATTGAGCGGAAAGCCCTCGAAGCGCTCCCGCTTCGGGTCGTCGCTCGTCACGAAATCCGTCGCGGGATAGAGCAGCAGCTGGAAACGCAGGCGCGGCCCGCCGCGGTCGCGCGTGATCAAAGCCACGACGGCTGCGAGGTTTCCGCCGGCGCTGTCGCCGCCGACCCCGAGCCGATCCGGATTGATGCCGAGGGCGGCCGCGTGCGCCGCGATCCACTCGGTGGCATGCACGGCGTCGTCGACGGCGGCCGGAAACTTGTGTTCCGGCGCGAGCCGGTATTCGACGGACGCCACGACGCATTGGGCGGCGTTGGCGAGCAGCCGGCAGACGCCGTCGTGAGTGTCGAGGTCGCCGATCACCCAGCCGCCGCCGTGGAAATAAACCAGCGCCGGCAGCGCCGCACCGCGCTCGGTACCGATGCCACGGTAGAGGCGCAGGGGAATATCGCCCTGCGCTCCCGCGGCCCGAAGATTGCGCACCTCGGCGACCTCCGGCGGATCGGGCTGCAGAATGCGGCGTCCCGCCCTATAGAACTCGCGCGCCTCGTTGGGCGTCAGCGTTTCATAGGGCGGCCGACCCGCCTCCCGAATGAGATCGAGCACGCGTTGGGCGTCGGGATCGAGCTCGGCCATGTGCGTCAGCGGGTCCAGTCGAGCATGGCGGTGGCGACCGCATCGGGCTGATCCAGCTCGGCCAGATGCCCGGCGCCGTCGATGATCCGGATCTCGGTCTTGCCGGAAATCCTCTCCGCGAATCGGCCGGCATAGCTCCGAGGCAGGATGCGATCTTCGGCACCCCAGAGCAACAGCGTCGGCGCCTTGATGAGCGGCAGGCGCTTGGCAAGGCCGGTATTTCCGAGCGGCCAGAAGGCGCGCGCCGCCGCTTCGCTGGCGCGGGTCTGCTCGATCGGCCACTCTATGGAGTTCGCGCCGGCGGGCTCTGCCTTGAGTTGCTCCCATTTTGCGGGGTCGGCGCACATCAGCGCCGGCACGTCCTTCGCGCGCTGCGCCCAGGGGTCCGTCGTGGGCTCGCGCTCGTCGAAGAGGCCGAAGGGTGCCACCAGCGCGAGGCGCCGCACCGTCTCGGGCCAGATCGCCGCGACCTCCGCGGCGAAGGAGGCGCCAACCGAGCTCGCCGCGATATCCACGCCTGCGAGTCCCGCCTCGGCCAGGAGATGCCGCACCGCGAGCACCCAGTCGAGATGGCTATCGAGCACGGCGTGACCGGTGGCGCCGGGAAAGCCGGGCAGCGACGGCACGATCACCTCGCGCTGCTCGGCCAATTTGTCGAGGAACGGAATCCAGCGGGGCAGACCGCCCAAGCCCGCGAGGAAGCCCAGCTTGGCGCCGCGGCCTTTGCGCCAAACGCGGCAGGGAAAGCCGTTGACCTCGACGGTCGACATCGTGGGCTCGGTCATGGCCGCCGTGCTCCGCTCAATCGTCGGCGGCGCTGGCCTGGGGTTGGAAGGCCGGCACCGCCGCGCGCAGGTGCTGTTCCATCGGTTGCGGCCACCAGCGGTCCTCCCACCCCGAGAACAGTCCCTTGAGTTGCGGCATCACCTTCTCGGCGAAGAGCTTGGTGTTGTAGCGCGTGAGGTCCTTGCTCATGTTGCCGAACTGCAGCAGCAGCATGAGGTGGCCGACGTTGAGCGAGGTCGCGACCTCCTTGAGCTGCTCGGCGACCTCGTCGGGCGAGCCGATGATGACGTAGCCGCGATCGACGATGTCCGCCATCTCCTTGGCGAGCAGCTGGAACTTGTCCTGGTAGCGCGGCGGCGCGGCGGCGCCCGCGGCTTGCGCCACCTGGCTCTGGATGCCCGCGCGTTGCGTCGCCTCGCTCGAGTAGCCCGGCGGCGTCGCGTATTTGGCGCCGACGTGGAGGCAGCGGCCGTAGAAATATTCCGCGGGCTCCGCGTAGAGCTTCATCGCCTCGGCTCGTGTCTCGGCGACGCCGACGAATTGCAGGAAGCCCGCGCGGTAGGGGTTCCGGTCCTTGCCGAGCCGCGTCATCTCCTTCCAGAAGCCGTCGACGGTGGCGCGTCCGGCCTTGTAGCCGTAGTAGGAGAGATAGCTGTAGACGTAATCCATCTCGGCGCACCACTGCCAGGTCTCGACCGAGCCGCCGCCAGGGATCCAGATCGGCGGATGCGGCTGCTGGATCGGCCGCGGCCAGACGTTGACGTAGCGCTGCTGATTGAAGCGGCCGTTGAAAGCGAACGTGTCCCGCTCGGTCCAGGCGCGCAGCACGAGGTCGTGCGCCTCGCGATAGCGGTCGCGCAACGTGCTGGGGTTCTGGCCGTAGGCGTAGGCGGTGTCCATGGGCGTGCCCACCGGGAAGCCCGCGATCAATCGGCCGCCGGAGATGCAGTCGATCATCGCGAATTCCTCGGCGACCCGCGTCGGCGGATTGTAGAGCGCCAAGGAATTGCCCAACACGCAGATCGCGGTGTCGGTGGTGCGCCGCGCCAGCGCGGTCGCGATCAGATTGGGTGACGGCATCAATCCGTAGCCGTTGGAATGATGCTCGTTGACGCAGATGGCGTCGAAGCCGCACTCGGCCGCGAACTCCATCTCGTCCATGAAGTCGTTGTACATGAGGTGCGCGCGCTTCGGGTCGAACAACGAAGAGTGGACGTCGACCCAGATGGACGGATGCTTATCGCGGAAATCCTCCGGCAGCTCCGTATACGGCATCAGATGGAACCAGAGCAGCTTCATGGGCGGCCTCGCTGGCGCGGTGCGGATGCGCTTGAAAAACTATAGCACGGGCGCCGAAATGTGCAGTCCTTCTCCGCCCCTGGGGCGTAGAAGAGCAATGCAGCGTCGCGGCCATACGCGGGGCGGTGATCGCCCCGGCTATTTTTGTTGAGCGTGCCTGAACGCCCGCATGCTCAACTCTTGGCATGGCGAGCGAGACACGGATCACCGCGAAGAATGAGCGCGCTCATGTGCGGCGGCGCGCCGCCATCGCGGTACCCTCCTGCGCGGACACGCGACTCTGGCCGAGCAGAGCCGATTTTTTCAAGAAAATCAATCAGGGCCGATCACGTGAAAAGCCAATTGGAGGCGCGGAGGCGCTAATTTTTGGCTTTGCGGCGCCGCAGCTTGTCGATATCCGGCAACGGCCGCGCCGTGCGCGGGTCGCGTTGCAGCAGGGCCTCGACCGCGGCGGCCGCGTCCAGCAGGAACTTGTCCTGCCGCGCGGGGCCGCAGAGCTGCAGCGCGAAGGGCGTGCCGGTGGGCTCGAGGCCACAGGGGATCGAGATCGAGGGGTGCGCCGGCAGCGTCAAATAATAGGTGGGCGCCAGCCAGGCGTAGTAGGTCGGCAATTTCTTGCCGTCGACCTCCGCGCAATAGCGCTGCTCGAGCGGGAAGGGCGGCACGCACACGGTCGGGGAGATCAGCAGATCGACCTCGCGAAAGAACTCCTGGAAGGCGCGGTAGATCCGCGTCTGCATGAGCAATCCGCGAGCGGCATCGGCGGCGCTCATGGCGAGGCCCTGCTCGTAGTTCGCGACGATGTTGGGGCCGAGCTTGTCGCGGTGCTTCTCGTA
>DASZHJ010000224.1:0-32968 GCA_035938015.1 Allostellaceae bacterium | reverse complement strand
CACCCGGAGCCGGCGCTCGCGCTCGGCGCGGCGACCACCGCGGCACTGCTCTTGAAACTGGCTTTGAGGGGACGCCGGGCGCCGGTCGCGACAACCGGCTGATCCCCGGGCTCAGCCTTTCGCGCCGCTGCGGAAGAATTGCGGCCGCACGAAGCTACCGGCCCAGGCTCCCCGCTTCTCGCTCTTGGCCTCTTCCTCGATCGCGATGTATCGAGTGCGGCGGCCGTAAGCGAAGGCGAGGCCCTCCGACACCAGGGTCGCGCCCACGTCCTTGCCCTCGACGAAGCAGACCGCGAACTCGCGCGCGTGCCGATCGACGAACTCCTCGTCGACCTGACAGCCGAAACCGGGCATGGCCACCAGCTGCTTGAGCCGGTTTGTCGCCACCGCGCCGCAATACCAGAGGCCGGCTTGGCTGCTGCAGGTCTGCAGCCGCTCGAAAGCATCGACGCCCAGGAGCCGAAGGCGCTGCGTCGGGCAGCGCAGTCGAAAATGCGCGAGCAGACACTTGCCCGGCACGACTTCCAGCGTGTCGCCATCGTAGACGCTGTAGCGATCGGCCCGCACCGGCGCGGGCAGCGCGAGCATCACCAGGGCCACGAGCCCCAGCAGTGCCAGCGCTCCGAGCGCGCCGCGCTTCCACCGTCGCTTGATCGCAGCTTGCATGACGTCATCGCCTCGCCGACGCGGAAATCCTACTCCGGCCGCCGCCCTCAAGCCCAGCGCCGATGCCAGGCCTGGATCATCAGCGCACCCCAGAGCGAATATTGCCAGTTGCGCCGGCCCGATTGATGCTCCGCCAGGCGTTGGCGCACCGGCGCCGCCTCGAGCAGCCCCGCGCCCTTGAGGTTGCGCTCGCTGAGGAGATCCTCGGCCCAGTCGCGCAAGGGCCCGCGCAGCCAGGCATCGATCGGCACCGCGAATCCCATCTTCGGCCGCTCGACCAGGGCGCGCGGCACGTAGCGGTCGAGCACCCGGCGCAGCAGCCATTTCCCCTTGCCCTCGGCGATGCGCAGCGCGGGCGGCAGCCGCCAAGCGAACTCGATCACGCGGTGATCGAGCAGGGGCTCGCGCCCCTCGAGGCTCACCGCCATGCTGGCGCGGTCGAGCTTCACCAGGATGTCGTCGGGCAGGTATGTGAGCATGTCCGCGAGCTGCCAGCGGTCGAGCGGCGTCGATACCGCCCGGTCGAACTCGGCGTCGAGCTCCGCGTGCACCGGGGCGGTCGTCGAGGGCACCGCGGCCGGCGGTTGAGCCCAATGACGGATCAGCCGGTGATTGAGATCGTCGGCATCCGCGAAGTCGAGCACGCGCGCGAACTTGTGCAGGCGGTCGCCCGGCAGCCGCGGCCGGCGGGATTCCGGCAGAACAGCGAAAAGCCGATCCCAGACCGCCGGTGAGATCCCGAGGATGGATTTGCCGAGCCCGCTCCTGAGCGAACGCGGCAACAGGCTCAGCATGCAATTGAGCCGGCCGGCGAGGCGGTAGCGGGTATAGCCGGCGAAGGCCTCGTCGCCGCCATCGCCCGAAAGCGACACCGTCACTGCCTGGCGCGCGAGCCTGGAGACCAGCAGAGTCGGAATCTCCGAGGCGTCCGCGAAGGGCTCGTCGTAGAACTCGGGCAAGGTCGGGATGACCGCCTGCGCCTCGGCGGGCTCGACATAGAGCTCGATGTGGTCGGTGCCGAGGTGCCGCGCCACCGCTCGCGCGTGCCCCGCCTCGTCGTAGCTCGCCTCGGGAAATCCGATGCTGAAGGTCTTCGCGGGCCGGCTGAGATGCGTCTGCATCAGCGCGACCACGGTCGAGCTGTCGATGCCGCCGGAGAGAAAGGCGCCCACGGGGACATCGGCGACCAGGCGCCACTTGACGGCCTCGCTCAGCAAGTCATGGAGCTCGGCCTCGGCCGCGCGCGGGTCGGCGGCAAGCCGGTGATCGGCCCCGGCCCGCGCCGCGCCCCGCAGGTCCCAGTAGCGGGTTTCGGCCGCGCGCCCGTCCGCCTCGAGGGTGACGAAGTGACCCGGGCGCAATTTCTGGATTCCGCGCCACACCGAGAGCGGCGCCGGAATGTAATTGAAGGCGAGGCAGGCGGCGATCGCGTCGGGATCGATCTCCGGGTTCCAGCCGGGATGCGGCCGGAAGCTCTTGGGCTGCGAGCCGAAGAACAGCACGTCTCCGTGCCGACCCCAATAGAGCGGCTTCACGCCCATGCGGTCGCGGATCAGCGTGAGCCGCCGCTCGCGCCGATCCCAGAGCGCGATCGCGAACATGCCGATGAAGCGATTGAGCGCGCGCTCGATGCCCCAGGCCTCGAACGCCTCCAGCATCATCTCGGTATCGGAATGCGTGCGAAAGCGATGGCCCGAGGCTTGGAGCTCGGCGCGCAGGTCCGCGTAGTTGTAGATCTCGCCATTGAAGGTGATGACGAAGCGGCCGTTGCCGCTCTCCATCGGCTGCGCCGCCGCCGCCGAAAGGTCGATGATCGCGAGCCGCCGGTGGCCGAGCGCGATGCCGGCAGCAGGATCGGCCCAAACGCCGTCGCCATCGGGGCCACGATGGTCGATCGTGGTTGCCATCTTACGCACGAGCTCGCAGAGCGCGTCGCTGCCGAGGCTCGAGCTCGGATGCCAGAATCCGACGATGCCACACATGCGCGCGACCATATCTCATGCCCCCGCGCCCCGCCACTCGGAGGGCGCGGACTGGCACGCCGCCCATAAGGGCCGCTAGAGTGCGTGCGCGGCGACTCGATTCGGAGATCATCCCAAGGCGATGGCGCACATCGTGGTTCTCGGCGCCGGTGGATTCATCGGCGGCCCTCTCGCCGCCCGCTTGCTCGCTCTCGGCGCTTGCGTCAGGGCCGTGACGCGTCGCCCGACCCCGCTCGCGCCGGGGCTTTCGACGACCGTCGCGGGCGATCTTACCCCGCGTACGGATTGGACGAGTTTGCTCGATGGTGCGAGCGGCGTCGTGCACCTCGCCTCGGGCTCGAACCCGGTCGTGGGCGCCGCCACCTCGGCCGATTGGGTCGAGACCGAAGTCGCCGCCGCCGAGCATCTGGCGCGCTCGGCCGTCGCCGCCAGCGTGCGGCAGCTCGTGCTGGTCAGCACGATCAAGGTGCACGGCGAGGAGACCCGGCCCGGGTCGCCCCTCACGGCGGATCGGCCGTTGGCGCCTGCCGACGCCTATGCCGCCGTGAAGCTGCGCACCGAGCAGGCGATGGCGGGGGCGGTGCGTGACAGCGAAACGGCGCTCGCGGTGATCCGGCCGCCGGTCGTCTACGGGCCCGGCGTGAAGCCCAATTTTCGTACGCTGCTGCGGCTGGTGCGGCGTGCGCCGGTGTTGCCGTTCGCGAGCATCGCCAACCGCCGCAGCCTGATCCATCGCGAGAACCTGGTCGATCTCCTGGCGCAGGTGCTCCGACGCCCGGAAGCCGTGCGCGGCGAGTTCCTGGCGCGGGACGACGAGGACCTCTCGACGCCGGAGCTGATCCGTCGCATCGGCCGTCACCTCGGCCACACGCCCATCCTGCTGCCCTGCCCCGTCGCGGCGTTGTCGCTCGCGGGCCGACTGCTCGGCAAAGCCGCCGCCGTCGATCGACTCACGCAGTCGCTGGAGGTCGACGACCGCGCGACCCGAGCGGCGCTGGGCTGGGCGCCGCGGATCGGCGTCGACGCAGGTTTGGCGGATACCTGCCGTTGGTTCCTGGAGTGGGAGCGCGGCCGATGATCGCTGCAAAAGGGCTGCGTCCCGGCTGCGCGCTCGCGGGCGCGGGCCTGCTGATGCCGCCGCTTGCGACTTTGGCCCCGCTGTCGCTGGCGCCGCTCCTCGCCGTGGCGGCCGTGGGAGCGCTGGCGCTCGGCGGCTATCGCGAGCTTTGGCGCCTTGACGGCCTGCGCGCGCTGGTGGTGATGCTGGCGCTGCTCGGCTTGCTCGGCGCGGCCTCGGCGCTCTGGTCGATCATCCCGCTCCATAGCGCGCTCGAGGGCCTGCGCTTTCTGCTCATCTGCGCAGCGGGTCTGGCGTTGATCGCGGCGGCGCTCGGTCTCGACGACGCCGAGCGCGAGCGGGCCGCCCGTTGGTTCCTTTGGGGCTTCGTCATCGGGCTCGTCATCTTGAGCGCGGCGACCATCCTGAGCGCGTTCTGGAGTCCGTCTCGCGCCGAAGGCGGTGTCGCGCGTTGGCTCCGGCACTTCACGGTGTTCGACCGCGGCGCCACCACGCTCGCCCTCGCGCTCTGGCCCGCGCTCCTGATCTTGAGCGCCCGCGGCAAGCGCTGGGCGATCGCCGCGCTCATCCTGGTGACGCTGGCCGTCGTGCTGGCGCTGAAGAGCCGGACGGCGATGCTCTGTCTGGTGATGGCGCTGGCGCTCTGGCCGATCGCGCACATGGCTCCGCGGGCATGCGGGATGCTGATCGCGGCGGGGTTGGTCGTTTTGGTTGCGACTTTCCCCACATTGCCGCTCACCATGGACGCAGTCGTCAGGATGCACCAGGCGGTGCCGCGCCTCGACAATTCGGCGATCCACCGCTTCGCGATCTGGCATTTCGCGATCGACCGGATCGCGGAGCGGCCGTTCCTTGGCTGGGGCCTCGATGCCTCGCGCGCACTCCCCGGCGGCAGCGACTTGGTCGACGATCCCCGCCTCCCCGAGATCGCCGCGGCCGGCGGACCCTGGATGCCGCTTCATCCGCATAACGCGGCGCTGCAGTGGCGGCTCGAGCTAGGCTTGCCGGGCGCGGCACTGGCGACGCTCGCGGTGCTTTGGATTTTGGGGCGTGTAAGCTCGCCCGGCGTGGGTCCGCCCGCCACCAGGGCGGCGGCGCTGGCGCTGATCGCCGCCGCCCTGGTGGTGGCGATGCTCAGCTACGGCTTCTGGCAGGCCTGGTGGCAGTCCTCGCTCTGGCTCATCGCGGCGCTCGCGATCGTGGCGGCGCCGCGCCCATCGCGTATGCCGGCTGAACCATGAGCGGCGCCTCGCCCAAGCTGCTCTACCTCGTCACCGAGGACTGGTACTTCTGGTCGCATCGGCTCCCGATGGCGCGCGCGGCGCTCGCCGCCGGCTTCAAGGTCGGCGTCGCCACGCGCGTCGACGCCCACGGCGAGCGCATCCGCGCCGAGGGTTTTGCCCTTCACCCGCTGCGTTGGCGCCGCGGAGATTTCGGGCTCGTCGCGGGGCTACGGGCGATCACCGAGATCCATCGGCTCTATCGGCGCGAACGGCCGGATCTGGTGCACCACATTTCCGTCAAGCCCGCCGTCTATGGCGGGCTTGCCGCCTTTGCGGCGCGCATCCCGGCGGTGGTGAGCAGCCTCACCGGCATGGGCTATTCGCTGGCCTCCGCGGGTCTGGGCGCGCGCATGGCGCGGCTGCCCATGAGCCTGGCGCTCCGCCTGCTGCTCGCCTGGCGGCGCAGCGTCCTCGTGATCCAGAACGAGGCGCATCGGGCCACGCTCCTGGCGCTGGCACCCAAAGCCGCCGATCGCGTCGTGGTGATCCGCGGCTCGGGCGTCGATACCCGGCATTTCGCGGCGCTGCCCGATCCGTCCGCCCGCCCGATCGCGATCGGCTTCGTCGGCCGCCTGCTGGCGGACAAGGGCGTGCGGGTGCTGATCGACGCCTATCGTCGCCTGCTCGCGCGCGGCGTGCCGGTTCGTCTGGTGCTCGCGGGTGTGCCCGATCCCGAGAGCCCGACCTCGATTTCCGATGCCGAGATCAAGGATTGGCTCACGCTCTCAGGCCTCACGTGGCTCGGGCAGGTGAGCGACGTGCGCCAAGTTTGGGCCGAGGCGCACATCGCCGTGCTGCCGTCCTTTCACGAGGGCTTGCCCAAGAGCCTGTTGGAAGCCGCCGCCTGCGCCCGGCCGATCGTCGCCACGGACATACCCGGCTGCCGCGAGGTCGCGATCCCCGGCCGCAACGCGCTCCTCGTGCCGGTCGGCGACGCGCCGGCATTGGCGGACGCGATCGAGCGCCTCGCGCGTGACGATGATTTGCGTCGGCGGCTGGGCGCGGTGAGCCGGTCCGTCGTCGAGCCGGATCTCTCCGACCTCCGGATCGGGGCCGAGACGGTTGCGCTCTACCGCCGTCTCGCGGCGCAATCCTCGGTCGTCGCTTGATCCCAAGCTCCCCGCTAGCCCGGGAAGAGCGCGTCGGTGTAACCCAATACCCGATAGGCGACGAGACCGACCCATTCCTTCATCGCGAGCGTCAGCAGGAACAACTGCGGCCCCAGCACGACCTCCGTTCTCTCCAACAGCCGCCCGCTGGTCTTGAAATCGACGGGGTAGGGCGTGGCCGACCAGCCGGCTCGGCGGAAGCATCCGATCGCCCGCGGCATGTGCCAGGCCGATGTCACGAGGATCCAGGTCTCGCCGGGTTGAGGCTTCACCTCCTCGAAGGCGAACACCGCATTCTCATGAGTGTTGCGCGAGCGCGGCTCCTCGACGATGCGGTCGGCCGCCACGCCTTCGTCGATCAAGAACGCCTTCATGGTCTCGGATTCGCTGGAACTGCCCGGCAGAAATCCACCACTGCCACCGTCGACGACGATGCGAGCCTCGGGATAACGCCGCGCGAGCTCGGCCGTGCTGACCAGCCGATCGGCCGCGTGGTTGACGGTCGCGTGCGCCCGCGCGGCACTGATGCTCTCGTCGACGCCGCCGCCCAGCAGCACCACGCCGTCGACCTTGGCTGGGAGGGCGGTCGGCAGCGGAAAGCGGTTCTCGAGCGGCAGCAGCAGCCAGCTGCCGACCGGCAGGAGCGCGGTGGCGGCGAGCCCCGCGGCGCCCACGACCACCCAGGCGAAGCCCCGGCGCCGCCGGCTCCCCGCCAGCCGGACGAGGCCGACCAAGATCAGCAGGAGCAGAAGGTTGCCGGGCGCCGCGACGATCCAGAAGATCTTTCCAAGAATGAACATGAAGTGCCAATCTCGCGCCCTGCCGGCCCGTTGGCAATGCCGGCCGATGTGTCCAAGCATCCCCGCGTGCGCGGGACGATGCTTTGTCGTATATCCTGCGCCCTGCGCCGAAAGACGTCCGAGGGAATGAGGGTTGAATGACAGCGATAGCTGCCAAGCCGAGCGAGGACGCCGCGCCGATCGAGTTCATCGATCTCGCCGCGCAACGTCAACGCCTCGGCGCGAGGCTCGATGCCGCGATCGCCGCCGTGGTCCAGCACGGCCGCTTCATCCTCGGGCCGGAAGTGCAGCGTCTCGAGCGCGCGCTCGCCGAGTTCTCCGGCGTCAAGCACGTGATCGCCTGCTCGAATGGCACCGACGCTCTGGCGCTTTCGCTCCGCGCCCGCGGCTTCGGCTCCGGCGATGCCGTCTTCGTGCCGAGCTTCACGTTCGCGGCGACGGCGGAGCCGGTGAGCCTGCTCGGCGCGACGCCGGTCTTCGTCGATGTGCTTCCCGACACCTTCAACATCGATCCGCAAAGCCTGAAGGCGGGGATCGCGACCGCACGCGCGAGCGGCCTCCGGCCTAAGGCTGTCATCGCGGTCGATCTGTTCGGCCAACCCTCGGACTACGACGCGCTCGCACCCATCATCGCGGAGCATAAGCTTTGGCTGCTGGCGGACGCCGCGCAATCCTTCGGCGCACGCTATCGCGGCCTGCGCGTGGGCGAGATCGGCGCGATGGCGACGACCAGCTTCTTCCCGGCAAAGCCCCTCGGCTGCTACGGCGATGGCGGCGCGATCTTCACCGGCGACGACGCGTTGGCGGACGCGGTCCTCTCGCTGCGTATGCATGGCAAGGGCCAGGACAAGTACGACAACGTCCGCATCGGCATGAACGCGCGTCTGGACACGATCCAGGCCGCGATCCTGCTGGAGAAGCTCCGCATCTTCCCGGAGGAGATTCAAGCGCGCGAGCGGATCGCGCGCCGCTACGGCGAGCTCCTCGGCGACGTCGTGCAGGCGCCACGGATCATCGAGGGGGCAACCTCTGTCTGGGCGCAGTACACCATCGTGAGCGCCAGGCGCGATCGGATCGCGGAGGCGCTCAAGCAAGCGCGCATCCCGACCGCTGTCTATTACGCGCGCCCGTTGCATCGGCAGACCGCCTATGCCGGATATCCCGTCGCGGGAAACGGCCTCCCCGTGTCCGAGCGGCTATCGGAGCAGGTCCTGAGCCTGCCGATGCACGCCTATCTCGACGAGGCGACGCAGGACCGGATCGTCAGCGCGCTCCGCGCCGCGCTGGCGCACTGACGCGCCGCGGGGTCGCCACGACCAGACCCGATGCCGCCTTGCGATAACGCTCGCCCGTGCGCGGACACACGAGATCGGGCCCGAGCCGCTCGCCGGCGGCGCTCACCCAGCCGATCACGCGCGCGGGATTGCCCACGACGAGCGCGTGGTCGGGCACGTCGCGGGTCACCACGGCGCCCGCTCCCACCATGGCGTAGCGGCCGATCGTGTGGCCGCATATGACCGTGGCGTTGGCGCCGAGCGTGGCGCCTTTCTTGACCAGCGTCGGCGCGAACTCGTCCTTGCGCTCGACGTGGGCGCGCGGCGTCAAGACATTGGTGAAGACCATGCTGGGCCCGCAGAACACCTCGTCCTCGAGCCTGACGCCCTTATAGATCGAGACGTTGTTCTGAATCTTGCAGCCGTCGCCGATGACGACCGAAGGCCCGGCCATCACGTTCTGGCCGAGCACGCAATTGCGGCCGATGCGGGTGTCGCCGAGAACGTGGCTGAAATGCCAGATCTTCGTGCCGGCGCCCACCTCGGCGCCGGCATCCACCACCGCGCTCGGATGGACGAAGTAGCCACGCCCGTCGGCGACGCCGCGGGTCTCGTCGCTGAGCGTCACCGGAGCGCCACTCGCGATGGCGCGCTGCGCCGCCGACCGCACCGAGAGCACCCGTATCCCCTCGGCGGCGTCGGTCCGAGGTTGGGCTCGACTCCGCACGCAGTCGAGAAAATGCGCGACCTCAGCCCGAAGCGGCTCTGCCTCCTCGACGGGCACCGGTACGCCCGTGGCGCGGCTCGCCACCGGCACGCCGTCGCGCCAGGAAATACCGTGGGGATAGAGCATCAGTTTCTCGCCCCAGCCGAGCGTATCGTCGAAGACCAGCATGCCGCGATCGCCGACCGCGACCAGCTTCTGCTCCTTCACGGGATGCAGCCAGGACACGAACACATGCGCGCGCAAGCCCGAGGCGAAATCGAGATGCGTGACGGTGATGTCCGCGATCTTCTCGTGAAGATAGCAGTGGCCGAGCGCCGTCACGCGCTCGGGCATCTCGCCCGCGAGCGACAGGATCATGGAGATGTCGTGCGGCGCGAAGCTCCAGAGCACGTTCTCCTCGCGTCGGAGCTTCCCCAGATTGAGCCGCGTCGAATAGAGATAGGAGAGCCGACCAAGCTCGCCCGCGCTCGCCATCTCCTTGAGGTGCAGGAAAGCCGCGTGATACTGCAGGAGGTGGCCGACCATGAGAATGCGCCGCCTCGCGCCGGCGAGGCCCGCCAGCGTCTCGGCATCCGCCGGCTCCAAGGCGAGCGGCTTTTCGACCAGCACGTCTTTCCCGGCTTCGAGCGCCTGCTGGACGATCGGGAAATGGGTCACCGCGGGCGTTGCCACCACCACCGCCGCGATGCCGTCGTCCGTCAGCACCTCACTCAGGGAGCCGACCAGCGGCACGCTCGCCTGAGCGGCGATCGGCTTCGCCGCCTCGGTATCGATGTCGCAGATGACCGCGAGCGCGCCCGCGTCCTTGAGAACGCGCGCGAGGTTCTTGCCCCAATAGCCGCTGCCGATCAGCGCCACTTTTACGTCACGGCCCATGCGTTGCTCTCAACAGCCCCGGTCTCGCCGGAAAGAAGATACTCTAGTGTCCCGCCCCTGAAATTCGTAAGGCGAATTTCAGGCGAGGATCCCGCGATAGAGCTCCTCGAATCGTCGCGCCACCGCGTCCGCGCTGGAATATCGCACGATCCAGTCGCGGCTCTCGCGCCGAAGCGCGGCAAGCCGCTGGGGCTCGGCGACGGTGTCGGCGAGCTCCCGCAGGATCTCCGCTTCGCTGCCGCATCGAATGAGCGGAGGCAGCGCCGGATAGAGGTCCTGCGGCGTATAGAAGGTGCCCTCGCTCCCAGGCTCGGGCTCGATTTGCAGGTGCATGATCACCGGCGTGCCGCACGCCATCGACTCCAGCGCCACCGAGCCGATCGCGCCGGCATAGAAACTCTCGGCCGTGACATCGGCCGCGCGATACCAATCGACCAGTTGATGCCTCGGCATCGCCGGCGTCCAGGCCACGCGATCGGCGATCCCGAGCTCCGCGAGAAGCGAGCGCGCCGCGGCCTCGTCCGGCAGCCCCTTCTCGACGATGACCAGGGTGAAGGCGCCGCCCTCGCGGGCAAAGCGCCCGAGTGCGCGGTAGAGCCGGTCGTTCGCCTTGTAGCCCCGCTTGCTCGCGGTATCCGTGAACATCTGGCGCGCCGGATGAAAGATCACGGGCCGCTGCCTTGGCCCCTGCGGCAGGAGCCGAACCAGCAAGGCGTCCCGCTCGGCGTTCTCCGCGCAGGGCGCGAACTTCTCCGCGTCGATGCCGAGATGGATCCGCGCCACGCGATTCTCGACGCCGAGCTCGCGGAGCGTCAGATAGCCGCGCTCCCAGAGATTGTTATGCCAACCGAGCGCGATCGCCGAGGCGCGCCCGATCGCGCCGCGCATCCGAGGCGGCAGGCACAAGTGAGGCAGCAGCGGCAGCGGCGGCCACGGTTTCCAGCGGATGAGCGCATCGCGGTTGTAGGTGGTCCAGACCGCGATATCCGCGCCGAAGGGGTGCCAGATGAAAGGCCGGCCCGTTCGCGCGGCCCAGATCAGCTCCACGCCGTGCGCGTGGATGATGTCGCATCGCGCGAGCTCCGCGAGCAGTTCTGCGGAAACATGATCGCGCTGCTGCCAGAGCCGGAATTGCCGCGCATAGGGCCGGAGCCAATCCGGCCGGTCCCGCGCGATCTCGGGATCCTCGGCCTCGGGCCGATCCTGAAACGATCCATCGCATTGATAGAACAGCCGCGCGTCGAGGCCGTGCCGCCGCATGGCCTTGGCGAGGACGTAATGGTTGTTCGCGGTATTGCCGATGAAATGAACGCGCATGCCCGGAGGCTCGAGGGAAGACCCTCATCGCATACCCGCACGGGGCTTGTCCACGACCTCTGGCTCGCTAGAATGCGGATCTTCTCGCTCATGCACTCAGGGGCCCAATCCATGACGAATGCCGATGTCCCGCGCTTCGGCTTCGGAAGCAATTTCCTCGACTACCACGCCAAGCAATTCGGTGAGGAGCGCGTCGCACTCTCTCGCCGGACGCTGCTCGGCTTCCTCGGCCTCGAGACGCTTCGAGGCAAGCGGATGATCGACATCGGCTGTGGACCGGGCCTCACGTCGCTGGCCGCCCATCGCGCGGAGGTCGCCGAGCTCTTCAGCTTCGACTACGACCCGAACTCGGTCGCAGCGACTCGGCGTATGCACGCGCTCGCTGGCAGCCCGGCGAACTGGCGGGTCGAGCAGGGCTCCGCCATCGATACCGATTACATGGACACGCTCGGGCAGTTCGACGTGGTTTATTGCTGGGGCGTGCTTCACCACACCGGCGATCAGTGGACCGGATTCAGAAACGCGGCGAACCGCATCGCGCCCGGTGGCCTGCTCTATATCGCGCTCTACAACACCGACTACCACAAGTTCCCGTCACCGGAGTTCTGGATGCGCGTGAAGCGGCTCTACAATCGTGGCGGCGCGCTCACCAAACACGCGATCGAGCTGGGGTACGTCGCGGCGGATATGCTTTGGAAGCTGGTCCGCGGCAAACACCCGACCGCGCACATGCGCGCCTACCGCGACAACCGCGGCATGTCGTATTTCGTCGGCGTCCGCGATTGGGTGGGCGGCTGGCCGATGGAATATGCTTCGGTCCAGGAGGTGAAGGACTTCGCCGCCGGGCTCGGCCTCGGTCTTGAGCTGATCAAGATCGATACCGCCTGGTCCTGCGCACAGTATCTCTTCCGGCGAAAGGCTTAGCGCGCCCGACGATCGACCGCCAGAATCCAATCATCCATGCGGGGCATGCGGCCGGGCCAGCCGAAGCACCACCCGCGCGACCGCGCCGAGCTCGCGCGGCGCCGCGACCCGCAATAGCAGAAGCACAGCGACAAACAGCGTTAGCAGGCCAGCGCGCTCGAGAGTTCCGACCGCGAGGCTCGCGACGGGCAATGCAACCTCGATCGCCGCCAGGGCCAGGAACGCGATCGCCATGATCGCGGGAGCGCGCATCTCAACGTGCAGCGCGAACAGCCAGCTCATGAGGCCGGCTTGGAGCGCGAGACCCAGCGCTTCCCCACCCGCAAAGCCCCAGGCTGCGCCCTCGACGCCCCACTGAATCGTGAGCGGCAAGGCGAGGCCGAGCGACACGGCGAGGGTCAGCATGTTGAGCGCTGCGCGCGCCCAATTTCGCTTCGCCAGGACGAGACTGACATTGACGTTCTGCCGGATGCTCTTGGTCCAATAGGCGAGCGCGAGCGGCGCCACCACAGCCGCCGCTTCGAGATAGATGCCGCCGCCGAGCAGCAGCGTCACCAAGGGCCGCGCGAGCAGCGCCAACCCAGCCGCGAGCACGATCAGGAAGAAAGCATAGAGCCGCATGACCGCCGCGGTGTCACCCTGCGCCCGCTCGTGAGCCTCAGTCGAGAGCATGTAAGGCCACCACGCGCTGGCGAAGGCATCGTTTACCATGGTGAGGCCAAGGCAGATCGTATTGAGCGCGCCGAACACGCCCACGGCAGCGAGACCTGCCGTGCTCGACAGGATGAGCCGCAGCAGAAATGGAAACACGAATTCGCCGGCGCTCACGGCTGAGAAAGGCAAGCCGATCCGCAGCGCATCGCGCATGTCGTCGCTGGAAATGGGCCCACCGAGATGCGGGACAAGGAGAACGATCGCGAGCGGGACACATATGCCCGCGCCGAGAGAGAGCCCGATCAGCGCCCCCGAGGCGCCACCTTGGATCACCAACACGAAATAGAGGCTGAGCGCCGCCGCCAGCCCCGATGATGCAATCGCCAGCGCGAGATATCGCCAAGGCTCACGCTTCCACTTGAGCACGGCCATTGCAAAGTTGTTGACGATCAGAACGGCCAGAAACAGCACGGCGAGCCTGATCAAGCTCGCATGATCCAGATCCCTGAAGAGGAGCTCGGACAGTTGCGGCGCCAGCGCCAGCGCAGCGACTGTCACGAGGCCAGCCCAAGCGATCTGCGCCGTGAGCGCGGAGGACACGGCTCGGCCTTGTCCCACGGAATCGCGCTGCTGCACCATCAGCGCGACGCCAACGTCGATGCCGAGCACGGCCGGAACAAAGAGTGCGCGCGTCAGCGATGTCGCGAGGTCATAGCTGCCGTACTCCGCGACGGTGAAGACGCGTGTGAACACCGGCAGCAACGCGAAGGTGACCGCCCGCGAGACCGCCAGCGCGATCCCATAGATCAGTGTGTCCCCAATGAGGCGCCGCCCCACGCTCATCTGGAGGCGCCGAGCGTTCCTCGAGGATGCGGCACGGCCGACACGCAGCAATGGACGCACCATTGCTCGTCGACTGGCACGACCGCGTAGACCCGCTCGGCCGGGCGCACCAGGATCAGGCCGCGGTTCGCGTCGAGGCCGAGCAGCACGCCGTCGCCGAGCGCATGCACCGACTGCAGCCACTCGTTTTCCGCAAGCTCGGCTGGCTTGCCGGGCAAGCGATTGAACGCGAGCTTTTGCTCGAGCTCGAAATTCGCCGATAGAAACCAGCAAGCTCCGCGCAGCGTGTCGGTCACCAGCCAGCCGTCATCGCGAGCCATGATCCCGTGCGGCATGGCGGCCAGGCCCGAGACGGCCCGGCGCCACGCGCCGCTCGGTCGCTCGATCTCGATGACGTCGCCGGAATGCCCGAGCGTCGCCAGCACTTTGCCGGGGTCGCGCGGATGATAGCAGGCGGAGTTCGGGTGATTGGTGCGCGCGCTCGTCATGAGCCCGTGGGCGCCGAGCCGCTCGGGCTCGACGAGCCGCGCCGGAAGCCCCTGCTCCACCAGCTCGCGAAACCGCACGTCACTGCGCGCGAGATAGATGCCGTCCTCGCCGGGATTGAACCCGTGCTCCCAGCTCGTCCAATCCCAGAGGATGACGCCCGTTCCGAGGTCGAGCTCCATCACCGTGTCGTAGCCGGACGACACCACCAGCGCCCGGCGCCGATCGGCGCTGAGCTCGACGGAATGCAGGAAGCCGAACAGCGGATGCCGATATTCGCGCAAGATTTCGCCCATCGCGTCGAGATGCAGAACCCGGTCGATCTCGGCAACCAGCATCGCGCCGCCGTCCAGGAGCGCGATGCCGCGGGGCTCGCGATGAGTCCGCACCAGGGCAGCCGAGCCCCGATCGACTCGCTGGCCGGGGCGCAGCGTGGCGGCCACCACCAAGCCTTCCGCGATCGGTCGCTCCTCGATGCGGCCGATACGGCCGCCCCGCAGCGCCTCGATCAGGCGCCGACGCCGATCGATCTGGTCTTGGCTCTTGATCGCGAGCACGACGTCAATCGGCGCGAAGGCCTCGGGCGCCAACCGAAAGGACGCCACGTCGATCTCGGTGGCGATCCGCGTGCTCTCCGTCAATCGCAGGCACCCGCGGCCACGGCCGCCTCGACCGCGCGCAGTGCCTCGGGGGAAAGACCCTGCGGGTGCATTTCGCGGAAGACGTGGTTGCTGCGAAACTCCACCTCTTTCTCCCGCATCACCTGGGCAAAGGTCTTGGCGAGTACGTCCTTCATGTCGGTGCCGCGGGCCAGCCATTGGAACGGGTGGAACAGGAGCTGCATCCGCTGGTGCCCCGCCGCCGCGATCGCGCGCCACTCGGCCATCGAGTAGCGCCAGTTGGAATCCGCAAAATAGCGCGTCTCCTTCACGAGCGCGCGGCTGTAGAGATTGAGCAAGCCGGGCGCCTCGAGATCGAGACAGCGCTCGATCAGCCCTGGCGACAAACTCGGATTGTGCCAGCTGAAGATCGGGCTCATTCCGGGCACGAGCTGGCGTGCCAGGGCAAAATCGCGGGCGACGAGCGTCGAGATCTCCCGGGGATCGTCGGGCGGCGACGCCTCGAAGGTGAAATGCAGCGCCACTTTCTGCCCGAGCGAGAGCATTTCCTCGACGCACCCGAGCGTCTGCGCCGCCGCGAGATTGTAGAGCGGGCTGCGCAGCTGCACGCAGAACGTGCCGCTCACGCCGAGTCGTGCATTGAGCCGCGCGAATTCTGCGCCCCAGGCCGGGGAGTAATCGATGTCGTGCCGCAGGAGAATCGTTTTGCCGGCGGGCACCGGCGCCGAGTCGAACGGCAAGAACCGATAGCCCTCGCGCGTCAGCTGCTCGATCAGCTCCGCGTAAGTCTCACGTGAATACATCGGCGCAGCCTCTCACCGCCGGCGCGCCAGCACATCGAACACGCCGGGGAGCCCCAGATAGCGGCCGAACTGGAAGGGCTCGCCTCCGGCGCCGAGACTGCCTTCGGGCCCGAGAGCCAGGACCTCGAAGCCGACCTCGGCGAGTGCCGCTCGCGTGCCCCGATGGCTCATGGCCGCCGTACCCCGCTCGGCCGACAATCCCTGTCGCCGTCCCAAAAACGTATTCACGAGCGACCGTACCCCATAGCGGCGGGGATTGAAATCGGCGGCGGGATTGGGGTTGCGCACGACGTCGTAGAGATAGCGGCCAATGGCGTTGGTGCTGACGTAGAGGAGACCGCCGGACCGCAGGACCCGATGGAACTCCGCGAAGGTACGGCGGTAGTCCGTGAAATACACCACGCTATAGCTCAGCAGGCCGTCGAAACTGCGGTCGCCGAAGGGCAGGGCCTCCAGCGACCCCGCAACAAAGTGCGCATTGTCGCAACGGGCGGCTTGCGCCAGCAGCCGACAGACCGCTACCCGCTCGCGCGCCAAATCGATGCCCGTGGCGCGCCCGCAGTCGCGCGCCAGGACAAAGCTCCACTGTCCAAGCCCGCAGCCGGCGTCGAGCACATGCTCTCGCCCGCTCAGCCCAACCGCCTTGATGCGCGCCTGGTAACGCGAGAGGCCATCGCGATAGACCCGCTTCAGGAAACCCAATGCGTTGGGCCCGAGCTCGCGCTCGACCGCGGCCATCAAGCCTGGATCTTGCTCGAGCGACGCCGTGTCCAGCCCCGGCTCCGAATCCAGCGTCGCGCTCAATCGGCGCGCCCGGCCATGAGCTTTCGCGGCGGGACTGCGGGACTTATGATCGGGAACATGCTTGTCTCGATTAGGAACCATCGTCGCGAGTCGCTCGGATGAGCGATGGTCGCACGGCGCCGGGAGGCGCGGCAATGCTGGACCGGCTTGAGACGACGGTCGCGCTCACCTTCGACGTCGACTGGGCGCCCGATTGGTGCATCGAGCTCTGCGCGGAGCTCTGCGCGCACGCGAACGTGCCCGCCACGTTCTTCATCACCCATGCGAGCCCGGCGCTCGGCGCGCTGCGGCAACAACCGCTCGTCGAGCTCGGTCTGCATCCCAACTTCCTGCCCGGCTCCTCGCACGGCGAGACGCCTGGCGCCGTGCTCGATCATTGCCTAGCGCTGGTTCCGGAGGCGTCGGCGATGCGCATGCATGGGCTGTTCCAGAGCTCGGCCTTGATGGCGCTGGTCGCCGACCGCTACCCCGCCATCGAGACGGACGTGTCGCTGCTGCTGCCGTTCCATCGCAATCTCGAGCCCACCGACCTCTATATGGGCGCCTCGCGCCGGCGGCTCACCCGCTTGCCCTATTGCTGGGAGGACGATGTGGCGGCCACATGGCCGGGATGGCGCTGGGAAACGGATCCCATCATCTCACCCGGTCTGGCGATCTTCGCGTTCCACCCGATCCACGTCGCGCTCAATATGACCACGCTTGCGCGCTACGACGCACTGAAGCGGGCCCTCGCGGTGAAGCCGCTCGCGGAGGCGAGCCGCACGGACGTCGCACCCTTCGCGGACCAGGGCCCGGGTGCGCGCGATTTCCTCGTGCGCCTGCTCGCCCTAACCGATCGACGCCGTTTCCGCAGGATCTCCGAAATCACGCGCGCTCACCGGCGCCGAAGCACATAGACGCCGGCATAGTCGCAATCCCTGAACTCGGATCGGTTCAGGATCCTCGAGAGCTGGACTGCTACTTGATTGATGCGGTGGTCGTGGCGCGGCGCCTCCGGCGCGACGACCAGGGGTTGCACCACGCGCGACATGAAGAGATAGAAGCCGAGGCTGTGATAGCCGTCGATCTCGAAATGCTGCTTTGCTTCAGCCTCGAAAACCGCGCGCGGTAACAGCAGATTGTAGGAGACGGTCTTTATCGCCGGGAGGCCGGCGGCTTCGCGCAGGCGGTTCAGTCCTCGCATGCCCTCCTCCCAACCCTCGCTGGCAAGATAGCAGCCACCCGACCGCACGGAGGCGGCGATCTCCGCAATGCCTTTCGCCTGCTGCGCGACCTCCGGCAGGTTTATGAGGCAGCGGATCGAGACCGCGACGTCGAAGACGCCCTCGGCCCGCCGCAACTCGGAGAGATCGAGCACGCTTGCTTGGCGAAAACGAACGTTGCCGATGCCTCGCTGCGCGGAGGCGGCGCTTGCGCGCGATACGAACGTGTCGATGTAATCGATCCCGACCGCCTCGCGCACGCGGCCCGCGAAGCGGAGCGTCGAGGCGCCATCGCCGCAACCCACATCCAGCAGGCGATCTCCCCCCGATAAATGCCTCTCGATCGCGGTCTCCACCGCTTCTTGCAGGAATGGGTCCCGCGCGGTGGGCCGCAAACCGTCGGCATCGGTTTCCGCGGATGCGGCCTCCCGCCAATAGGCCTCGATCTCCGCAAGCGATCTTCCGGTTTCGGTCGGCATCGTCGCGCTCAGAGCCTGACCGACTGTCGAGCCCAGCCGCCCTCCAGGAAGAGCCGCAGCCACCACTCGAAGCAGAGCAAGGACCAGATCAATAGGCGGCGATTGTGTTGTCCGCTCAGATGCTCGCGGATCAGCTCCGTCACTGTATCGTGCCGGAGGAACTGATAGATCCGCGCACGCGGGTCGAGCAATAGTCGCTCGACGTAGGCCATGCTCTCGCCACGGAACCAGCTCGCATCGGGTCCGCTGAAGCCTTGCTTGGTGCCGGTGACATAGTCGTCCGGCAGCAGGCGCTTCAGCGCCTCGCGCAAGATCAGTTTCCCGTCATTGGTTCGCTCGAAATAAACCTGCTGCTTCGGCCGCACTTCGTTCTCGTCGATGCGCACGACCTCCTCGAGGTCGCGAAGCTTCATGCGAACCGGCAGCGCGACCGCGAAGTCCACGAGGTCATTGTCGAGGAAGGGCACCCGGTTCTCCAGGCTGTGCGCCATGCTGAGCTTGTCCTCGACCAGCAGCAGGCCGTGCAGGAACGCCTTGCATTCGAAGTAGAGCGACTGGTTGACATAGGTCTCGGGCGTGAAGGCCGTGGGCGCGTGCCGCTTCAGCACGTCGCGGAAGATGTCGACCGTGAGCCGGTCCTTGACGCGCTCCCAGATATGCGGCTGGAACAGCCGGTGGATCACCTTGTTCGGCACCAGGCGTTGCCAGAATTTGTAATATTTCTGAACGTAATCCTCGAAGTCGACGTTGTTGACGGCACGGTAGTAGCGCCAGGGATAGCCCGCGAACAGCTCGTCGCCTCCGGTGCCGGCGAGCACGACCTTGCAGAATTTGCTGGCGAGCCGCGCGGCGTAATAGTTGGGATAGCACTGGCCCACGCGAAGGTCCTCGAGGTGCCAGACCAGGGTCGGCATCACCCTCTCGAGGTCGCCGGCTTTGAGCACGGCTTCATAGTGCTCGGTCTGGAACAGATAGGAGAGCCGCTCGGCGCGCGCGCGCTCGTCGAAGCCGAGCTCGAGGCCCGAGGCGGATGAGAGATCGAATCCCACCGTGATCGAGGTGAGGTGCGGAATTTCCTTCGCGGCGACCGCGGTGACCGCGCCCGAATCCATGCCGCCGCTGAGGTAGGCGCCGACGGGCGCGTCGCTCACGAGCTGCCGGCGCACCGCCTGGCGGACCAGCCGGTCGGTCTCCTCGACGTATTCGCGGGGGTCGCGGATCTGCGCCGGCTCGGCGAAATGGAAATCCCAATAGGTCTCGAGCCTGGTCCGTCCGTCCGCCTCGATCACCGCAAAGGAGCCCGCGGGCAGCATGCGCACGTCCCGGAACAGCGTGCGGTCCGTCAGCACGTTCTGAAACGTGAAGTATTCGAGCAGCGTCTCCGGATCGACCCCGACGCTGAAATCCGGATGCTGCAGGAAGGCCTTCACCTCGCTCGCGAAGAGCAGGCGGCGCTCGCTCGCCGCGTAATAGAGCGGCTTCACCCCGTAGCGGTCGCGCGCCAGGACCAGGCGATGGCGCTGGCGATCCCAGATCGCCAGCGCGAACATGCCGTTGAAGCGCGCGATCGCGGCGGTGTCCCATTGTGCGAAGGCCGCCAGCGCGACCTCGCTGTCGCCGCTCGATCGGAACCGGTGGCCGAGCGCCTCGAGCTCCAGCTTCAGCTCGCGGAAATTATAGAGCTCGCCGTTATAGACCATCACGAAGCGGCCATCGGACGTGCTCATGGGCTGATGGCCCGCGGGCGACAGATCGATGATCGCGAGGCGTCGGCTCGCGAGACCGAGCGCGCCCTCGGTGAAGACGCCGTCGTCGTCGGGGCCGCGGTGCCGGATGCTCTCGCCCATCCGGTCGAGCAGCTTGGCCGAGGCGGGCTCGCCGTCGAAATTCAACAAGCCGGCGACGCCGCACATGGGTCAATCGATCCGGTGCAGCGCCTCGACGACATAGGCGTAGTCGTCGGCGCTCATCCGGTTGTGCAGCGGGATCGAGACGCTGCACCGGTCGCAGTCGCGCGCGCCGGGGAGATCGTCGGGCCCGAGGCCGAAGCGGTCTCGGTAGTAGCCGAGCATGTGGATTGCATGGGTCCCGGGCCGCGTCGCGATCCCGAGCGTCTCCAGCCGATCCATGATCTCGTTGCGCGAGCGGGGCGCGCGCGGCTCGTCGACATAGCACGTGAAGGCCTGCCAGCCATGCCGCGAGTTGCCCGGCGCCAGCGGCGTGCGCAGCCACCCGAGGTCGGCGAGCTCTCGACGATAATAATCCGCCCACCCCGCCCGCTCGTCGATGAAGCGGTCGAGCTTGCCCAGTTGGACCAATCCGATCGCGCCCTGCAGGTCGGTCATCCGGTAGTTGAAGCCGAGCATGTCGAAATCCGGCAGGATGTAGGGCTTGGGACCCCGGTGGCGCTGCTCCTCTGAAATGCTGCCGCCGTGGTTGCGCGCGCGCGACACCAGCTCGGCGAGGCGGTCGTCATCGGTGGTGACCATGCCGCCTTCGCCGGTGGTGATCGACTTGCGCGGATGGAACGAGAAAGCCGCCGCCGCGCCGAGCGAGCCCGCGGGCTGGCCTTTGTAGGACGCGCCGGCCGCGCACGCGGCGTCCTCGACGATCGGGATGCCCGGTGCGGCCGCCGCGATCGCGTCGATATCCGCGCAGAGCCCGAAGAGATGCACCGCGATGATCGCGCGCGTGCGCGGCGTGAGCCTGTCGGCGATTACGCCGGGATCGATGTTGTAGGTCGCGCGATCGACATCGACCAGCACGGGGTGCGCGCCGCAATAGAGCACGGCGTTCGCCGTCGCAACCCAGGTGAAGCTCGGGACGATCACCTCGTCCCCCGGCCCGATTCCCATCGCCGCCAGTATCAGGTGCAGCGCGGTGGTGCAGCTCGAGCATGCGATAGCGTGGCGCGCGCCATGGCGCTCGGCGAAGGCGCGCTCGAAGGCCGCGACCTTCGGACCCTGGGTGAGCCAGCCGGTCTCGATCGGCTCCCTGAGCGCCTGCCATTCCTCCTCGCCGAGCACCGGCTGCGCGATCTGGATGCGGCGCCGTCCGGTCATTGGGCGGCACGCGCCCGCCGGCGCGCCACGTCTTCCTTGTGCCCGTTGCGCCATGCGATGAGCTTGGCGAGGCCGGTCTCGAGCGGAACCTTGGCCTCGAAGCCGATCTCCCGCCGCGCCCGCTCCGGCGAGCCGATCCGGTTCTTCACGAAGGTCTGACCCGCGGGCTCGTAGCGAATATCGAGGTTGGAGCCGGTGATCTTCAGGATCAGCTCCGCGAGTTCCTTGATCGACGTCCGCTGGCCGGTGCCGACGTTGTAAAACCGGTCCACGCTGTCCGCCTTCATGGCGCAAATATTCGCGGCAGCGCAATCCTCGACATAGACGAAATCATAGGCCTGGCTGCCGTCGCCGTAGACGATCGGCGGCTCGCCGCGATCGAGCCGGTCCAGGATCTTCATGATCACCGCGATGTAGGCGCCCATGTAGTCCTGGCGCGGTCCGTAGACGTTCATGTAGCGCAGCCCCACATAGGGCAGCTTATAGCGATGATGCAGCGCCCGCGCCATCGCCTCACCGGCGATCTTCGTCGCCCCGTAGAAATTCGTATTGTTGAAAGGATGGTCTTCCGTCATCGGCTCCTCGACGGCGTCGCCATAGACCGACGCCGACGAGGAATAGACCATCCGCTTGACGCCGCTCTTGATCGCCGCCTCGAGCACGTTGAAGGTGCCGCGGATATTCACGTCGAACGCCGAGCGCGGATAGTCGTGGCAGTGCAGGAGCCAAAGGGCGGCGAAATGAAAAACGCCGTCCACACCCTTCATGGCGGCCTCGAGGATGTCCGTGTGGAGAATGTCGCCGCCGGCTTCGAAGACGCGAACGCGGGCGTCCTTCAACGCCGACGCTAGATTGCCGGACGTGCCGCGCGTGAAGTTGTCATAGATCACGATCTCCCGGACATCCTCACGCGTCAACGCATCGACCGTATGCGAGCCGATCAAGCCCGCGCCGCCGATCACGAGCACGCGTTTGCCGCGAAGCTCCATCGAAAACGTCCTTGCCGGGTCAATTCCCCTGGGCGCCCGCTTGCGAGGAGCGCAATGGTTCGAGACCATAGCCGCTCTTGCGAGGAGCGCAATGGTTCGAGACCATAGCCGCTGGCGATGCGCGGTCAAGCACCGCGAGCGAACGCGCTGGGCACACGGCCACGCGATCCGCCGCCCTTCGCGCAGCGCACCCGGCTCGGATGGAAATACGAGATCGTACGCATTTTGCTTAACGGCCCGTAAACCACTCCCAGCGTTAAATGGCCTCACTCGCAGGTGACGCGTGAGGAAGTTCGCATGCCCGAGACCCCGGCTCCCATCGGGATCGGGCCACTGAGGCGGGATCGCGCAGTCCTGTCATCGACGATGACGAGGGCGGCGGCGTCTCGGTCGGCATCGAGTGATTTGATTGAGCCGCCCAGCGCGGGTCAATGCGGTCGCTTGGCCGGCGTCTCGGACCACGAGCCTTGACCGCAACCCGGACCCTCGAAGGCTGGGCGCCGGCCCGCCGGCGGCTGCGAGACTTCGGTATCCGCACCAGGCTGCTGCTTGCGTTTGCCACCGTCGCGGGCCTGACGGTGCTCGCGAGCGCGCTGAGTTTTTTCGCCTTCGGCGACGTGGGCGGCATGATGGCCCGCATCACCGGCGACAATCTCTCGGCGATGAGCCTGTCGACGAGGCTCGAGAAGGCAAGCGCGTCGATCGCCGCCGGCGCACCGTCCTTGCTTGCCGCCAGCGACGGCAAGGGCCGACAAGCGGCGATGGCGGGATTGACTGCGGCGCAACGTGAGCTCGCCGAGATCATCGGCGCGCTCGCCGGCGCGCCCGGCGGATCGGCGACCATCGATGAATTGCGGCGCGTCGCCGGCGAGATCGGCGGCAACCTCGACCAGCTTGCCGTGGTGGTGGAGCAGCGCCACGCGCTCAAGCACGAGCGCGAGGCCACGGTCGAGCGCATCCGCGCCGCGCATGCGGATATCGCCGCCAAGCTCGCGCCGTTCGCGGACGACGCCGCATTCGATCTGGTCACCGATCTGCGCTCGGCCGCGTCGGAGAGCAATCCGAAGGCGATCCAACAAAAGCTTTCGAGCCTCTCCGACACCGGGTTCGCATCCCTGCGGGCGATGCTCGATCTGCGCGCCGACAGCAACATCGCGCTGGAACTGCTCACCGAAGCGAGCAGCACTCCGTCTTGGGAGTTCCTGGTTCCCGTGCAAGATCGGTTCCGCGCGGCCAGCGGCCGCATCGAAAGGAGCCTGGCGGCGCTCAAGGGGACCGCCGCCGCCGAGGCGCTGCGAGCCCCGGTATTCGGCTTCCTCGAATTCGCCCGCGGCAGCCGCAACATCTTTGTCCTGCGCGGGCAGGAGCTGAGGGCCGATGCCGCCGGCACCACGCTGGTGATCGCCAACCGGGCGCTGGGGCAAGAGCTCGAGCAGCAGGTCGCGACGCTGGTCAGGGCAAGCGAGAATGCCGCGCGCGATTCCGCGACCGGCGCGCAGCAAGCCATAGCCCGCACCCGCGTCCTGCTGGTCACGATTGCCGCCGCGAGTCTCGCGATCGTCGCCTTCGTGGTGATCTTCTACGTCGGCAGAAACGTGGTCCGGCGCCTCATCGGCTTGCGCAGGAGCATGGCCGAGATCGCCGGCGGGAACCTGGATGCGGTGATTTCGGCAGGCGGCGGCGACGAGATCGGCGACATGGCGCGCGCGCTGGTCGTCTTTCGCGACAACGCCCGCCTGGCGCGTCGCGCGGAGGACCAAGCCGCCCGCGACCGAGAGGCGTTGGCCGCGCAGCGCCGCGCCGAGGAGCAGGCACTCGCCGAGAAGGCGGTCGCCGAGGCGTCCAATCGCGCAAAGTCGGAGTTCCTGGCCAACATGAGCCACGAGGTCCGCACGCCGCTCAACGGCGTGCTCGGTATGACCGGGCTGCTGCTCGGCACCGACCTCGACGACGAGCAACGCAAATTCGCCGAGGTCGTACGCGATTCCGGCGAGCAGCTGCTGGCCGTGGTCAACGACATTCTCGACATCTCCAAGCTGGAGGCCAACCGGGTCGAGCTCGAGAGCATCGACTTCGACCTGGTGCAGGTCGTGGAGAACGCCGTGGCTCTCGCGCTCGGAAAGGCGCGCGAGAAAGGCCTGGATCTCGGCGCCTTCGTCGATCCGGCGGCGCGACGCGCCTTCCGCGGCGATCCCACGCGGCTGCGCCAAGTGATGCACAACCTGATCGGCAACGCGGTCAAGTTCACCGAGAAGGGCGGCGTGTCGGTCCAGGTCCGGTTGCAGCGCGGCGGGAGCCATGCCGGCCCCGGCGAAGCGCCCGTCTTGATGTTCGAGGTCACGGATACCGGCATCGGCATGCCCGAAACCGTACGCGCGCAGCTCTTTCAGAAATTCACCCAGGCCGATTCGTCGATCACCCGCCGTTTCGGCGGAACCGGGCTTGGCCTGGCGATCTCCAAGCAGCTCGTCGAATTGATGGGCGGTCGGATCGGCGTGGAGAGCCAGCCCGGCATCGGCTCGACTTTTTGGTTCGAGGTGTGTCTCGCGCCGAGCTTGGCGTCCGTCGTCGATCGACAAAGCCTGCCGATGCAACTCAAGCGCCTGCGCGCCCTCGTCGTCGACGATCTCGAAATGAACCGCGAGATCGTCAGCCGACAGCTGGCCGTTCACGGCGTGAAAGTCACCACCGCGAGCGACGGCTTCGGCGCGCTGGCGAAGCTGGAGCGCGCCTGGCACATGGGCAAGCCCTACGACCTCGTGTTCCTGGATCAGATGATGCCGGGCCTCGCGGGCGGGGCGCTGGCGCAGCGCGTCCGAGCCATGCCGGGCATCGCGGAGACGAAGCTCGTCCTGCTGTCCTCCGCGGGTCTCGGAACTCTCGACGAGCCGAGCGCCAAAGCACTCGATGTCATCCTGGAGAAGCCGGTTCGCGAGCGCGAGCTTCTCGAGGCGCTCCTTCGGCTTTGTGGCGGCGCTCGCCCGGCCGATGCGGCGCCTGCCGTCGCCGCGCCGGCATCTCCTGCGCCGAGGCGGCCGGGCCGTCCTCTCCATATTCTCCTCGCCGAGGACAACCGCGTGAACCAGCAATTCATGCGGATATTGCTGCACAAGGCTGGGCATGAGGTCGAGGTGGTCGAGAACGGCCATCAAGCGGTCGATGCCGTGCGTCAAGTCGATGTCGACGTGGTCTTGATGGACATTCAGATGCCCGAGCTCGACGGCGTGCAGGCGACGCAGCTCATTCGCGCGATGCCGGCCCCCAAGTGCGACATCCCCATCATTGCCCTCACCGCGCACGCGATGGCGGGCGCCGCCGACGAGTACTTCGCGGCCGGGATGGACGACTACGTCTCGAAGCCGGTGAACCCGGACATCCTGCTATCGAAGCTCGGCGATCTCTCTCTCGCGACCAGGGCTCGGGCGCGGAGGCCGGCCAATGGCTCGCCTGAGGTTGCGCCCGAGACGATCGCAACCGCCGGCATCGAGCCGGCGGCCAGGGGCCGCTCCGCGCTCGACCTCGAGCGACTCAAGATGTTCGAGGAGATGTTGCCGCTCGAGGAGATCCGCGGCCTGCTCGATATCTACCTGATCAACACGAACGAGCGCATGGCAACGATCTCCGCGCTCTCACAGAGCGGCGATCTGGCGGCCCTTGCGAAAGAGGCGCACACGCTGATCGGCACCTCCGGCAACGTGGGTGCGGCTCTCGTGAGCGAGCTCGCGGAGGCGCTCGAGGCCTCGTGCAAGGCCGGCAAGCTCGATGAGGTCCGGCGCTTGGTCGCGCCGCTGCTCGATGCGGGCACGGCGGTAACCGATGCGATCCTCGCATGGCTCGGCGAGCGCTCCCTTGCCAGCGAGCCCCTCGCGAAGGTGGAGGCGATCACATGATGGATGGCAGCTCACTCAACGCCTCGGATCGCAGCACGAAGATCGTGCTCGGCGTGGACGACGCGGCGGAGAACCTGTTCCTATTGCAGAGCGCGGTGAAAGCGGGCGGGTATACCTTCATGGGCGCGCGCAGCGGCGCGGAATGCCTGTCGCTGCTCAGGCGCGTCGTCCCCAAGCTTGTCCTCCTGGATATCGAGATGCCCGTCATGGACGGCTTCGAGACTTGCCGGCGGATCCGCGCGGTCCCGGAATTGCGGCAGGTTCCGATCGCCTTCCTCACCGCGCGCAAAACCCGCGAGGATGTCAGGATGTGCCTGGCGGCCGGGGGCAATGACTTCATCATCAAGCCCTTCGACATGGTGAAACTGCTCGACCGCATCAAGTATTGGACCGCCCGGCGCGTCGCCCCCACATTGCCGGCGAGTCCCGGGAATTCGGGCGAGACCAGCGGGGATTGAGGCTGCGGGCCGGTCGCCCGAGCCGCTAATTCGGGTTGCCCCTCCGCAGGGGCTTGCGTAAGGTCCCGGCGATCCATGACCGCCTCCCGGCAGCGCCCGACTCTGCTCAGCGGCGCGCGCGCATTCGCCGCCCTCGCGCACGACGTCGTCATGGCGGCGCTGGCGCTTCTGCTGTCAATCTACCTGCGCTACGGCGAGGAGATCGCCCTCGTGCCGGGCGGGCTGATTGCCGCCTATGTCGCGGGCTTTGCGGCGATCGCCGCCGCCGTCTTCCTCGGCACCGGGCTCTATCGCGGCATCTGGCGCTACGCCTCGCTCCCCGACGTGATGGCGCTGCTGCGCGCGACCACGCTCACCATCTTTATCGCGGCGCTGGTCTTCTTTTTCGTCACCCGCCTCGAGGCGATGCCGCGCTCGACCTTCGTCATTTGCTGGTTTGTGATGCTGGCGCTACTGGGCGGTCCGCGTTTCGCCTATCGCGCGATCAAGGACGGCGGCCTCGCCAACATCCTCTCGCGCCGGGACGGCTCCGCGGTTCCGGTACTTCTGATCGGCGTCAACGACAGCACCCACGCTTTCCTGCGCGAGATGGCGCGCGAGCGCGCGGCGCCCTACGAGGTGGTCGGGCTGGTGGCGGTGAGCGCCCGCCGCGTCGGCCGCGATGTCGCGGGCGTGCCGGTGCTCGGGACCCTTACGGACCTGCCTCAGGTGATCGACCGGCTCGAGCGGCGCGAGCAGCGACCGCGGCGACTGATCATCGCGGCGGACGGCGTCGACGGCCCGGCGGTGCGGCAGATCCTCGATATCGCCGATCGCCTGGCAATCCCGCTCGCGCGCTTGCCGCGGATCACCGACTTCCGGGACACCCCCAAAGACGGCGCCGCCCGCATCGAGCCGGTCGCGATCGAGGACCTCCTGGGCCGCTCGCAGGCGGTGCTCGACCGCGAGAGCATGCGCCAACTGATCGAGGGCCGACGCGTATTGGTGACCGGCGCCGGCGGCACCATCGGCGCCGAGCTCGTGCGCCAGGTGGCGGCGCTGGGACCGCGGCGCCTGACGCTCTTCGACAGCAGCGAGTACCAGCTCTACAGCATCGACCGCGAGATCCTGGAAGCCCATCCCGACCTGCCGCGCACCGCCATCATCGGCGACGTGCGCGATGCCGCGCGGGTCGACCAGGTGATCGCCGAAGCGCGGCCCGAGCTGGTGTTCCATGCCGCGGCCCTCAAGCACGTGCCGATCGTCGAGGCCCACCCGATCGAGGGCGTGCTCACGAACACGATCGGAACGCGCAACGTCGCCGAGGCCTGCAGCAGCCACGGCGTCGGCGCCATGGTGCTGATCTCCACCGACAAGGCCGTCAATCCCGGCAACGTCATGGGCGCCACCAAGCGCGTCGCCGAGATGATCGGCCAGGCGCTCGACCTTGCAGCAGGCCCGCGCGCGGGTGGCACGCGCTATGTCACCGTGCGGTTCGGCAACGTGCTGGGCTCGACCGGATCGGTGGTGCCGCTCTTCCAGCGCCAACTCGCCCGCGGCGGGCCACTCACCGTGACCCACCGCGAGATCACCCGCTTCTTCATGACCGTCCGCGAGGCGGTGGAGCTGGTGCTGCAAGCGGCGGCGCTCGCCCAGGAGGACAGCGCGCGCGGCCGCATCTTCGTCCTCGACATGGGCGAGCCCGTGAAGATCGTCGACCTCGCGCGCCAGATGATCCGGCTCGCGGGCCTCAAGCCCGAGGAGGACATCCGGATCGAGTTCATCGGCCTGCGCCCCGGCGAGAAGCTCCACGAGGAACTGTTCTACGCCGACGAGGCGCTGGCACCCACGCGTATCCCCAGCATCCGCCTCGCCTCGCCGCGCAGCCTCGACGCCGCCGCGCTGGCACCGCTGCTCGACGCGCTCGCCGAAGCCGCACGCGCCCGCCGGACCGAGCGCGTGCTCGAAATCCTCGCGCGGCTGGTGCCGGAATTCAGGGATGAACAGAGGCGCGCCCCAGCCACCCCATCACGGAGCGAGGAGCAGAAGATCTCCGAGAATATCTCAGCCTCGCTTATCCCCTCCCCGCTTGAGGAGGAGGGTTAGGATGGGGGGTCGCCTGCCCCGGCAACTCGCACTGGAGCCGTCGTGACCAGCCAGATCGAGCAGCGCCTTGCCGAGCTTGGCATTACCCTGCCCCGCCCGCCGCGCGCGATCGGCAACTTCCTCTATGGCGTCGAGCACGGCGGCCTGCTCTATCTCTCCGGCACCTACGGCACGGCGGTCGATGCCGACGACCGGGATTATCTTCCGATCGTCGGCAAGCTCGGCGCAGAACTGACAATCGAGGACGGCTACAAATCCGCCCGGCTGATGGCGATCAATCACCTCGCCATGGCCAAGGCGGTCATCAACGACCTCGACCGCATCGAGCGCGTGATCCGCCTGCTGGGGTTCGTGAATTCCGGGCCGGGCTTCCGCGACGCGCCGAGCGTCCTGAACGGCGCCTCCGATCTCCTGATCCAAGTCTTCGGCGAGCCGCGCGGCCGCCACGCTCGCTCGGCGCTCTACCAGCACGAGCTCGCCCGCAACGCCCCCGTCGCCGGCGAGCTCACGCTGGCGGTGCGGAGCTGACGCGCCGCCCACAGCTTCCCAGGACACCCTCACGGAAGGTCGGCCCTAGAGCTGTTCCCGCGCAGACAGGCGCCGTGCGTCCTTCGACTCACGCGCATCGCGCCTGCCTCAGGATGAGGAAGATGAGTGATCGCACAAAGAAAATCGCCTCATTCTGAGCCGGCGCGAAGCGCCGAGTCGAAGGACGCAGCGACGCCATCCAGCGGAACGTGGTCTGGACGCACCTGGCCAAGGCCGGGTCGCGCCGCACGCGTTCGACGATCGTCTGCTTGAAATCGCGCGTCAGTGCCATGTCACAAGCTCCAGTACGTCATCCCCGCCGGCACCGCGCGCGGGTCGAGGGCGGATTTGACGTCGACCACCACGCCGCCGGGCACCAGCGCCTCGAGGTAGCGCGCGAGCGGCCGGTCGAGGAAGCTGCGGTGGGGGACCGCGATCACGAGGGCATCGAGTTCGGCCAGGGCGCCTTCGGAGGCGAGCTCGATGCCGTATTCGCGCCGCGCCTCGCCGGCCTCGATCAGGGGATCGTGCACCATCGCCTCGATGGCGAAGCCTCGGAGCTCCGTGGCGATGTCGGGTACGCGGCTGTTGCGGAGGTCGGGTACGTTCTCCTTGAAGGCCAGGCCGAGAATGCCCACGCGCGCGCCGCGCACGGGCCGCCCGGCGGCGATCAGCAGCTTGACCAGACGCTGCGCCACGAAGCCGCCCATGCTGTCGTTGATGCGGCGGCCCGCCAGGATCACCTGCGGCAGGTAGCCCACCGCCTCCGCCTTGGCGGTGAGATAAAACGGATCGACGCCGATGCAGTGGCCGCCCACCAGGCCCGGCGTGAAGCGCATGAAGTTCCACTTGGTGGCGGCCGCCGCCAGCACATCGGCGCTCCTGAGACCCAGCCGGTCGAGGATCAGCGCGAGCTCGTTCATGAGCGCGATGTTGATGTCGCGCTGGGTGTTCTCCAGGACCTTGGCCGCCTCCGCCACCTCGATCGAGGGCGCGCGGTGGATGCCCGCGGGCACCACGGCGCCATAGGCATCGGCGACCCGCTCGAGGGTGCTCATGTCCTCGCCCGCCACCACTTTGATGATGCTCTCGAGCCGATGCGCGCGGTCGCCGGGATTGATCCGCTCGGGCGAGTAGCCGAGCTTGAAATCGACGCCGGCCCTCAGCCCCGAGGCCGCCGCCAGCGCGGGTCCGCAGATCTCGCGCGTCAAGCCCGGGTAGACCGTCGACTCGAAGACCACGACGGCACCCGGCTTGAGCGCGGGCCCGATCACGCGGCAGGCACTCTCGAGCGCGCGCAGGTCCGGCCGGCGCTGCTCGTCGATCGGCGTGGGCACCGCCACGATGAAGAAGCTGGCTTGCGTGAGGTCGGCGGGATCGTCGGTGAGCCGCAGCCCGCTTTGCGCGAGCACGTCCGTCGCCACCTCGCCGGTCCGATCGACGCCGCTCTTGAGCTCGGCGATCCGCTCCTTCGACACGTCGAAGCCGATCACCGGCGCGAAGTGCCGCGCGAAGGCGAGCGCCACCGGCAAGCCGACGTAGCCCAGTCCGAGGATGGCGAAACCGCGCTCGCTCACGCGTTCGGCCCTTCTCGCGCGAGGCGGTCGAGATAGGCGCCGTATTCGGATTTGCGATAGTTGTCGGCAAGACGCACCAGCTGGGCCGTCTCGATGAAGCCCTGCCGGAACGCCACCTCCTCGACGCAGCCGATTTTCTGGCCCGTGCGTTTTTCCAGCGTGCGCACGAACTCGGAAGCTTCGATCAGGCTGTCGTGCGTGCCCGTGTCGAACCAGGCATAGCCGCGCCCGAGCCGCTCGACCGCGAGCTTGCCCGCCTTGAGATAGGCCTTGTTGACGTCGGTGATCTCCAGCTCGCCGCGCGCCGAGGGCGCGATCGAGCCCGCCACTTTCACGATGTCGCGGTCGTAGAAATAAAGACCGGTGACGGCCCAGTCCGAGCGCGGAGCCGGCGGCTTTTCCTCGATGGAGAGCACGCGGGTCCCGGCGTCGAACTCGACGATGCCGTAGCGCTCGGGCTCGCTCACGCGGTAGGCGAATACGGTGGCACCGGCCTCGCGATGCGTCGCGTTCGCCAGCATCTGGGTCAGGCTGTCGCCGTAAAAGAGATTGTCGCCAAGGATCAGAGCCGCGCCTTCGCCGCCCAAGAACTCCTGGCCGATCAGGAATGCCTGCGCGAGCCCCTCCGGTTTTGGCTGCGTCGCGTAGGAGAGGCGGATGCCCCACTGCGTGCCGTCGCCCAGGAGCGTCCGGAACAACGGCGCGTCGCCGGGCGTGGTGATCACCAGGATCTCGCGGATGCCCGCCAGCATCAGCGTCGACAGCGGATAATAGATCATCGGCTTGTCGTAGATCGGCAGCAGCTGCTTGGAGAGCGCGCGGGTCAGCGGATAGAGCCGCGTGCCCGAGCCGCCCGCGAGGATGATCCCCTTCACGACGGCGCCGCCGTCTCGAGCGGCCGCCCGAGCCGCTCGCCGCGGTAGATGCCGCTGCGGATCGGCTCCCACCAGGCGCGGTTGTCGAGGTACCAGCGCACGGTCTTGGCCATGCCGCTCGCCAGCGTCTCCACCGGGCGCCAGCCCAATTCGCTACGCAGCTTGGTGTCGTCGATGGCGTAGCGGAGGTCGTGGCCGGGCCGGTCCGGCACGAAGCTGATCAGCCTTTCGTGCGGCCGGTGCGGCGACTTCGGCAGCGCCTCGTCGAGCAGCGCGCAGAGCAGCTTCACCAGCTCCAGATTGGTGCGCTCCTCGCCGCCGCCGATGTTGTAGGTCTCGCCGATCCGGCCGCGCTCGAGCGCCAGAGCCAGCGCCGCCGCGTGGTCGCCGACATAGAGCCAATCGCGCACGTTGGCGCCGGCGCCGTAGACCGGCAGCGGTTTGCCCTCGAGCGCGCTCAGGATCGTCAGCGGGATCAGCTTCTCCGGAAACTGCCAGGGCCCGTAGTTGTTCGAGCAGTTGGTGGTCACCACCGGCAGACCGTAGGTCTTGTGCCACGCGCGCACCAGATGATCGGCGCCGGCCTTGCTGGCGGCATAGGGGCTGTTGGGGCGACAGGCGGTCTCCTCCGTGAAGCGCCCCTCGGGCCCGAGCGAGCCGAAGACTTCGTCGGTGGAAATATGATGCAGCCGGAATTTGGCCCGCGCCGCGCCCTTGAGCGCCTCCCAATAGCCGCGCGCCGCCTCGAGCAGGGTGAAGGTGCCCGCGAGATTGGTGCGGATGAAGTCGTCGGGCCGGTCGATCGAGCGGTCGACATGGGTCTCGGCCGCCAGGTGCATCACCGCCTCGGGCTTGTGCGTGCGGAAGACGCGCTCGACATCCGCGCGGTCGGCGACGTCGGCGACCTCCAGCGCGTAGCGGCCGCCCTCGGCGAGCGCACCCAGTGGCGGGTTCGAGCCGGCGTAGGTGAGCTTATCGAGGTTCACCACCGCGTGGCCCGCGCGCAGCAGATGGCGCACGACCGAGGTGCCGATGAACCCCGCGCCGCCGGTTACCAGGACCTTCATCGACCCGCGTCCCTCGCCAACAGCCCCGTCACCGCCTGCAACCGCGGCACGACCCAGAAGTCCTGGCATCGCGCGACCTCGGGCGCAAGCGGATCGTAGCGCACGAGCCTGCCCACGCCCGCCGCGCGGCCGGCCTCGATGTCGCTCATCTGGTCGCCCACCGTCCAGGAACGGGCGAGGTCGAGGTTCAAGTCCCGCGCCGCCTGCAACAACATGCCAGGCCCAGGCTTTCGCCACGGATTGGCCCGGCGATAGCGCCCGACACCCGCGGTCGGATGGTCCGGGCAATGGTAAATGCCGGCGATGGCGACGCCGCGCCGGGCGAACTCCGCTTTCATCCAGGCCATCAGTCGCTCGAAATCCGCCTCCGTGTAATACCCACGGCCGATGCCCGACTGGTTGCTGGCGATCACGACGGCGAATCCCTCAGCGGCAAAACCCGCCGTCAGCTCGAAGATGCCATCGACGAAGCGGCAATCCTCGATCCGGTGCAGATAGCCGCTATCCTCG
>DASZHJ010000223.1:0-13624 GCA_035938015.1 Allostellaceae bacterium | reverse complement strand
GGAGCCGCAGAGTGCGCCAACGCGAGAGCTTCGCGCCGGCGCCCAGAAAGCCCACCAGGACGCCGAAGACGAGGCTGATCGCGGAGACCAGCAGCGTCATCTCCGCGCCCTCGATCAGCTGCTCGCCGTAGCCCTTGAGGTCGAGGATGGGCGGCCTCCGACCGGCGGCGATCGCGGATTGCTGCGAGGCCGAGCGGCGTCCGTCCGCCGAGCGGACGCGCTCAGTTCGTCAGGGCGGGCTCGGGCCCGTAAACGTCGAACGGGAAGTACTTGTCGTTGATCTTCTTGTAGGTGCCGTCGGCGCGGATCTCCTTGATCGCGGCATTGAAGGCGTCCCTGAGCTTGGTGTCCTCCTTGCGAACGCCGATGCCGGCGCCGTCGCCGAAGATCTTGCCGCGCAGCTCCGGCCCCACGAACTCGAAGGGCTTACCCTCGGGCTTGTTGAGGAAGCCTTCCTGGAGCACGACGGAGTCGGCAAGGATGAGGTCGAGGCGCCCGGCGACCAGGTCGAGGTTGGCGTTTTCCTGCGTGTCGTATTCCTTGATATCGACGATGTTGCCGTAGGTCTGGTGGATGTAGTTGGCGTGGATGGTCGCGCGCTGGACGCCGACCGCCTTGCCCTTCAAGCCCGCCTCGCTGATCTCGATGCCAGAGCCCTTCTTGCGGATGAAGCGCGCGGGCGTCTGATAGTACTTCTGCGTGAAGTCGATGCTCTTCTTGCGCTCCTCGGTGATCGACATGCTCGCGATGATGGCGTCGTATTTCTTGGCGAGCAGCCCCGGGATGATGCCGTCCCAATCCTGCGCCACGATCTCGCAGTCGAATTTGGCCTTCGCGCAGAGCGCCTTGGCGATGTCGACGTCGAAACCCTGCAGCTGGCCGTTGGTGTCCTTAAAGTTGAAGGGCGCATAGGCGCCCTCGGTCGCCACTCTCACCTTCTGCATCTGCGCCTGAGCGGTGCCGCCCAAAGCGGCGGCGGCCATCGCGATGCTCGCGAGCAGCAGCGCAAGTTTCGCCTTCATGGAGTTCCTCCCGGATATGTTGCTGGCGCGACCCTCGCGCGTCGCCGGAGCGCCGTCAAGCATCGGGCATTGGAAATGACGTTCCGGTGCCGCCGGACCGCGCAATTTCCCTCCGGCGACATTATGTTATAGGCTGAGTTGGCGACCCTCTATAAAACCGGCAAAGATTTCAGGACCTTGGCAGGCATGATCGATCCTTTCGGCCGAACCATCAGCTATCTCCGGGTGTCGGTCACCGACCGCTGCGACTTCCGCTGCGTCTACTGCATGGCGGAAGACATGACATTCCTGCCCAAGGCCGAGATCCTCAGCCTCGAGGAACTCGACCGCGTCTGCAGCGCCTTCGTGCGGCTGGGCGTGCGCAAGCTTCGCTTGACCGGCGGCGAGCCGCTGGTGCGCAAGAACGTGATGAGCCTGTTCCGCGCGCTGGGCCGCCACCTCGAAACCGGCGCGCTCGACGAGCTCACCCTCACCACCAACGGCAGCCAGCTCGCACGCCATGCCGAGGATCTACGCGCGGCCGGCGTCAAGCGCGTCAATGTCTCGCTCGACACGCTCGATCCCGCGAAATTCACCGCGATCACCCGCTGGGGCAAACTCGACCAGGTGATGACCGGGCTCGCCGCCGCCAAACAGGCGGGGCTGGCGGTCAAGATCAACGCGGTGGCGCTCAAGGGCGTCAACGACAGCGAGCTCCACGATCTCGTGCGCTGGTGCGGCGAGGAGGGGTTCGACCTCACCTTCATCGAGGTGATGCCAATGGGCGAGATCGGCGAGGGCGCGCGGCTCGAGCAATACCTGCCGCTCTCGATGGTACGCGCCGAGCTGAACCGGCGCTGGACCCTCGACGAGACCGACTACCGCACCGGCGGACCCGCGCGCTATTACGTCGTGCGCGAGACCGGCCAACGCCTGGGCATGATCACGCCGCTCACGCATAACTTCTGCGAGAGCTGCAACCGCGTGCGGCTCACCTGCACGGGAACACTTTACATGTGCCTGGGCCAGCACGATGCCGCGGACCTGCGCAAGCCCCTACGCGCCTCGGAGAGCGACGGACCGCTCGAGGCCGCGATCCACGAAGCGATCTCGCGCAAGCCTAAGGGTCATGACTTCGTGATCGACCGCCGCCACCAACGGCCGGCTCTCGAGCGCCACATGAACGTCACCGGCGGCTGACGCCTCCGCAGGAGCGAGCGTGGCCTTCTTCAGCCGCCCGCCCGAGAGGATCGCGTTCCTCGCGAGCGATCACAGCGCGGCGCAAGCGGCACTCGCGGAGCTTTCGCACAGCTACGGCAATGCGCCACCCGAAAAAGCCGAGGTGATCGTGCCGTTGGGCGGCGACGGCTTCATGCTGGAGACGCTGCACCGGTTCCTGGAGCGTGGCGTGCCGATCTACGGCGTGCACCGCGGCAGCGTCGGCTTCCTCATGAACACGTACGAGCCCGCGGGCTTGCCCGCCCGGCTCGCGCGCGCGCAAAGCGTGACGCTCTATCCGCTGGAAATGCTGGCGAAGGACCAGCGCGGCGACCAGCACCGCGCCATCGCCTTCAACGAGGTGTCGCTGCTGCGCCAGGGACGCCAAGCCGCCAAGCTCCGCGTCACCGTCGACGGCGTCATGCGCGTCGATGAGCTCATGTGCGACGGCGTCCTGGTCGCGACACCCGTGGGCTCGACCGCCTACAACCTCTCCGCCCACGGACCGATCATCCCGCTCGGCGCCGACATCCTGGCGCTGACCCCGATCACGCCGTTCCGGCCGCGGCGCTGGCGCGGTGCGCTGTTGCCGAGGAGCGCCACCGTGCGCCTCGAGACCCTCGAGAGCGACAAGCGCCCGGTGAGCGCCACCGCCGACTTCACGGAGGCGCGCAACGTCGTCGAGGTGACGGTGCGCGAGACCCGTGCGGTCGCGCAAACCCTGCTGTTCGATCCCGAGCACAACCTCGAGGAACGCATCCTCAAGGAGCAGTTCCAGACCTGAGGCCGCGCGGCGCGCGCGCGCCTCGCCAGGCTTACTGCGCGCCGTACAAATCCGAATCCTTGAGAATCTGATCCGTCTCCGCAGCCATTTGGTGGATCGCATCCGATACCTTGGCGGGATCGCCCGCCATCGCAGGATCCGCATACGCCTTCACTAATTTATCGGCCATCTTGGTCTCAAGCTCGTCCCAGACCGGAAGCACCGGTTCCAGGAAAAATACCGTGTTCTTCGGAGGCACCAGAAACCCGCCGAATTGCGGCGTTTTCTGCAGCAAAGGTGTCCAGTCGACGTCCTGTCTTGCAGAGAGCCAGCCGGCCATCGACGTCATCTTCAGTGCGTTCTCGCGGTTTGTCATGAATTCAATAAAGTCCCACGCAACATCCTTGTTCTTGCTACTGCCGTTCACATACACCGGGAAGATCTGCAGAAATCTCTCGTACGGACTGGCCGGGCTCCAGCGCGGAATCGGCGCCACACCGTACTCGAGGCTCGGATTCTTGCTCGCTATTTCTCCGATCACCCATGATTCACGGAACAGCATGGCCGTTTTGCCGGCAACAAATGCGTCGGCATCGTGCTGCACCTTGGGATCGTCGATCTTATATTTTTGAATGGCGTCGACATAGAATTGCAAGGCAGCACGGCCGGCTTCGTTGTCGTAGCCGTTGTGCCATTTTCCGCTGGGCGCCTGCGTGATGATCGAGCCGCCGGCGGGACCAAGGACGTACCAGAATTTCTCCGCTACTCCACTCCCCTGTCCGGAAAGGCGCAAGCTGATGCCGCTCCGGGTCATCTTTCCGGATGCATCGAATGTCGTCAGCTTTCGGGCGGCGTCGATCAGTTCAGCAAAGGTCGAAGGAGGGTCAGAAATTCCGGCTTCGCGAAACATCGCCTTGTTGTAATACATCGCCGCGTTGCTTTGGACGATCGGAAGCCCATAAGTTTTGCCGTTTCTCGTAAGATAGTCGACCATCGGCGCGTTCCAAGCGGAACTTCTCAAGTACTGATCGATCGCGGGCGGGTTCGGAGTCAGCAATCCCGCATCAATGAAATTGACGCTGACGTTCGTGCCGATGTCAAAAGCGTCGGGTCCGGTACCCGTGGGAACGGCCGCACTGAGCTTCTGCTCCGCCTCGCGGGCGGAGGCTCCAAGAAAACTGAATTCCACATCCGGATGCAGTTTCCGATAAGCCTCGCCCGCCAAATTCAAGAAGGGCAGCAGCTCCGGATTGGGGGTCCAGTAGGTGATTTTGGCCTCGGCCGCGGCTGAGCTCGGCGCCAGCGCAAGTCCTGAGCCCGACGCTGCGGCGATCATGGCGATCAAAATGGTCCTGATCGTCATCGTCCCACTCCTGATGACACCGTCAGTCATTTCGTATTCCTCCGGGGCTGAGGGGTTGGCAGCGGATCTCCGACAAACACGGTATTCCGCATATCAACCGCGCTTGGCGAGAGTGAGCTTCACCGCTTTGGCTTGCGCAGTGAGGGCCAGTTCCGAAGCGAGGAAGGAATGCTGTTGGCTCATCGCATGCTCGGTGCGATTGAGAACGTCGTCGACGTATTGCTCGCCAAATGGCAGGTGAACGTCCTTGCAGTCGATGTAGGTCGTTCGTTTCTGATCGACAAGAAACAGGTGCTGCTCGCCGCTGCGACCGCCGATATCGCAGTACTTCCGCAGCTCGATGTAGCCCTCCGTTCCGAGAATCACCAGGCGACCGTCGCCCCAGGTCCCCAGACCATCGGGCGTAAACCAATCGACCCGGAAATAGCCCGTGCCAGCATCTCCACGCAGGACGACGTCGCCAAAATCCTGGAAAGCCGGCTTATCCGGATGCGCGATGTTGGCAACCTGGGCTGAGATGACTTCCGCTGTACGCGATCCCGTGAAGTACAGGAACTGGTCGCACTGATGTGTGCCCACATCCGAGATGATGCCGCCGTTGCGCTCCGGCTGAAAGAACCAAGCTGGACGTGGCGACAGATTCAGTTGATGGGGACCTAGACCTATCGTCTGGATGACGCGCCCGATCGCTCCGGCGGCGACGAGTTCGCCGGCTTTGATCGTCACCGGATCGTCCAGGCGCTCGGCGTAGAACACCGAGTAAAATCGCCCGGTCTCTCGTTGCACCGCACGGGCCTCGGCCAGCTGATCGAGGCTGGTAAAGCCGGCTTTGTCGACGAGAAAATCCTTGCCGTGGCGCATCGCGCTGATCCCGAGGGGAGCGCGCTCGTTCGGGATCGACGCGCTTGTGATGACGTTGATGGTCGAGGCCTCGAGAACCTCAGTCAGCTCGCGCGCGCGCCGAACGTTCGGGTACTTTTCTTGAAACTTGGCCGCCAGGTCATCCTCGGGCGCGTAGAAGGCCACAAGCTCTGCGCCGCCCCTAAGAAGGGCGCCAACCTGCATGTACACATGATTATGGTTGAGCCCGACGGCGGCGAAACGCACAGGTTTTGTCGGCACTATCCCGTCTCCTTACAACGATGGAGCTATGACGCCCTTGGACCCATCAGGGACGCGCTCGACGATAATGCTTCCTAAGAGTCTTCCACAAACGCAAAAATCCGGCCAAAATTGGTCGATTAAATTCACACGATGGAGCTGAATGACCAGGCGCCTCCCACCGCTGAATTCATTGCGCGGCTTCGAGGCCGTCGCGCGGCATACCCATGTTCGCAAAGCCTCGATCGAGCTCGGCATCACGCACAGCGCGGTCAGCCACCAGATCCGTACGCTCGAGGATGCGCTCGACACCAAACTGTTCAAGAGGGTTGGACGGCGTCTGCGCCTAAGCGAGGCAGGACAGTTCCTGCTTCCCACGGTTCAGCAGGCGTTGGATACCATGGCGGAGGCCTGTGCACGCGTCCGCCGGCCACAGCTCGCCGGCAGACTGACGTTGGCGATGGCACCAGGCTTCACCGCTAAATGGTTTATTCCGAAACTCGGCCGCTTCACCCACCTCTACCCGCAGATCGATCTCTCGGTGGATGTTTTAGAGCACGATGTGCGGCGGGTCCCGGAGGATGCCGATCTCTGTGTACTCTGGGGCGACGGGCACTGGGAACGGTGCTGGGTGCGCCTGCTGGGCCAGCTCCAAATCTTTCCGGTCTGCAGTCCGCAACTCCTCCGCACAAGGCCCATCCGAGCGCCCGACGATCTCAGGCGCCACAAACTTATTCACGCCGATGACGGCGTCCAATTCGCACGCTGGCTGCAGGCTCATGACGTGTCCGATTTCCCCTCGGGACGTGGCCTGCGGTTCTCGAGCGCGCCCCTCGCCATCGAGGCCGCGCTGTTCGGCCATGGCGTTGCGCTTGCGGATAACCTGCTTACGGAGGACCACATCGAGCGTGGAACGCTTGTTCGCCTGTTCGACAGCGGTTTGCCCGCATTGCACCAGTACTATGTGGTCTGCGAGCACGACCGATTGCGCTCGCCTATGGTACGGGTGTTCCTGGAGTGGCTTTTTAACGAGACGGCGAACTTCCGAGCTTAGCGATGGACATACTGAAGCGGGTTCTTCTTTGGTCAAGCATGGCGCTGGCCGTGGCGGTGTTGGTGGCCGTTGAACTCATCCTATGGCCTGCGCCGCTCTTCGCGTATACGGCGCGCTCAAGCAAGATTGTCGTCGCTTCCGATCAGCCCATTCCGGCAGCCGGCGGAGAACGGTTTCTTCGAGACTGCGAGAGATTGCTGGCGCGGTCCCCGCTCAAGGCGGAAAGTAGCCAATATCATGTTTACGTGACCAATGAGGCCTGGCGTCATCGCTTGTTCTTTCTCCCGGCGCCCAGCGCCGGGGGCGTGGCCTACTATTACGGTCTCGGCGGCGATGCTTTCTTGAGCGGTGCCAATTTTGAGACGGGCCGGCTCATAAAGTGGGGCTACGTCACGACGCCACCGCGCACGCTCGCTTATTTTTGCGCACACGAACTCACGCACATCATCGTCGGAGAGCACCTCGGCGTCATAGCCTCCGAACGCCAACCCCAATGGGTGCACGAAGGCTTTCCCGACTATGTCGGCATCGAAACCCGCGAATCTTTTGAAGAACTGCGGGATGCGCTCGGAGACCGACCCGTCGATATCCCGATGATGCAGAAGTATGGCGCTTATCCGAGGTATCGCCTGCTCGTGACCTACTTCCTCGAGAAAAAGCGCTGGCCCGTCGACGAACTACTGAGAACGAAGCTGACCTTCGCAGAGGCGATGGGAATAATGAGCGCGGACACCAGGAACTAAGCGCCACCGGGAGGAGCGCGAGACTGCCGGCGCCTTTCCATTTGCGTCATGCCTGGCGTCCGTGGCGAGCATTCACGCGCTCTCGCGAGCGGATCGCCGGGACAAGCCCGGCGATGACGAGGCAGAAGCGCGCTAGCGCACCCTAGGCCATCCGCTCCCGTGCGAAGCCCGCGAGCGCCGCCACCAGCGCGTCGAGGTCCGATTTGAGCTTCGGAAAATTGGCGTTCCGATCGAATCTGTCTTCGTCCATGTAGAGCTTGCGGTTCACTTCGATCTGCAGGCTGTGGCGATTTTCGCTCGGGCGGCCGTGGCGGCGGACGAGCTCGACGCCCTTGTAGGGGTCGTTGACGCGGACGTCGTAGCCGCGGCCCGTCAAGAACCGAAGCACGAAGTCGGTGAGCTCCGGCGCGCACGTGGTGCCGTCGCGGTCGCCGAGCACGAAGTGCGCGCGGCTGACGCCCGCGCCCTCATTCGCCATGGCGTTGCTGACGCTTTTCATCGAGTGGCAATCGATGTGCCAGACGCCACCGAAGCGCGCATGCAACCGGTCGGCGGCGCTCGCGAGCTCGTCATGATAGGCGTGGTAGTAGTGCTCGATCCGTGCCTGCACCTCGGCGACGCCGAGCTTGCGGCCGTAGACCGGCAGCTCCGGCACCGCGAGGCGGCGGATCAGGCCCATGCCGAGCTTGGTCTTGACGCCGGGATTGAGCGGGTGGGGCCAGGGCTCCGCGAGCAGCCCCTGATCGAGGTCGGTCAAATGCCGGTTCGCGTCGATGTAGCTGCGCGGAAACAGCGCGCCGATCAGCGTGGCGCCGTGCGCGGGCGCGGCGGCGTAGAGCTCGTGAACGAACGTATCCTCCGCCGTGCGGAGCACGCGGCGCGGGCAGACGTGGTCGAAATCCTCGGGGTAATCCGTGCCGCTGTGCGGGGAGTCGAAGACCAAAGGCACTTCCGCCGCCTTGGGATTGGCGCGGAACAGAACGCCGGGGATCGTGCGGTCGGCGATGCTCATGGGGCTCCATCGTTCAAATGGCAGGCGGAGAGGCGGCCGGGCGCGATTTCCCGAAGCGCGGGCGCATCGCGGCGGCAGCGCTCCATCGCATGGGGGCAGCGCGGATGGAAATGGCAGCCGCCGGGTGGGTCAAGGGGCGAGGGTATCTCGCCCTTCACGGGCGTGAAGCGGCGCTTTCTTTGATCGAGGCGCGGCACCTCCGAGAGCAGCGCCCGGGTATAGGGATGGTTGGGCTCGCGGAACAGCTCTTCGGCGGGCGCGCTCTCGACGATGCGGCCCAGATACATGATCAGGATCCGGTCGGCGATGTGCTCGACCACGCCGAGATCGTGGCTGATGAAGAGGTAGGCAAGGCCGAGCTCCTCGCGCAGCTTGATGAAGAGATTGATGATCTGCGCCTGGATCGAGACATCGAGCGCCGCCACGGGCTCGTCGCAGACCACGAACTCCGGACTGACCGCGAGCGCCCGGGCGATGCCGATGCGTTGGCGCTGGCCGCCCGAGAATTGATGGGCATAGCGCCGCGTGTAGCTGGGATCGAGGCCGACGCGACGCAGGAGATCGTCGAGGAACGCGTCGAGGCCTTCCCGTCGCACAAGCCCATGGACGCGCGGCGCCTCGCCCACGATCTCGCGCACTTTGAGGCGCGGATTGAGTGAAGCGAAAGGGTCCTGGAAGATCAGCTGCGCCGTGAGCTGCGCCGCGCGCCGGGCGTCCCGCGCGAGGCCCGCGCGGTCCCTGCCCTTCAGCAGCACCGTGCCGTCGCTGGGCTCGTAGAGCCCGACCACGATGCGGCCCAGCGTGGACTTGCCGCAGCCGGATTCACCCACGAGACCCACGACCTCGCGCGGGAACACCTGGAGATCGACGCGATCGACCGCGTGGACCACGGGCTCATGCACGCGCGCGCCGAGGCTCCGCGCCATCTTCTCGGCGAGGTCGAGCGGCTTGGAAAACCGCTTGGAGACCTGGCGGAGCTCGACCAGGGGTGCCGCGGCGCTCACGGCCTCGCCTCCAGATGCGGATGGACGCAACGCGCGAGATGGCCGGGCAGTATGGTCGCGAGATCGGGCATCTCGATGCAGCTTGCGTCGGCGCGCGGGCAGCGGCCCCTGAAGCTGCAGCCCTCCGGCAGCTTCAAGGGCGAGGGCGCCATGCCCGGGATCTGCTGGAGCGGCTCGCCCCGCCGGTTGCGGCTCGGCACCGAGCCGATGAGGCCGCGCGTATAGGGATGGAGCGGTCGGTCGAGCACGTCATCGACGGGCCCTTGCTCCACGATGCGGCCCGCATACATGACCGCAATCGCGTCGGCGAGGCCGCCGACCACCGCGAGATCGTGGGTGATCCAGATGAGTGCCGTGCCGCTCTCCCGGCAGAGTTTCTGCACCTCGTAGAGGATTTGCGCCTGGATGGTGACGTCGAGCGCGGTGGTGGGTTCGTCGGCGATCAAGAGCGCCGGCCGATTGAGCAGCGCGATCGCGATCGCCACGCGCTGGCGCATGCCGCCGGAAAATTGGTGTGGATAGGCGGCGAGCCGCTCGTCGGCCGCGGGAATGCCGACCTGCGCCAGCGCGTCGCGGGCACGGCGGCGCGCTTCGGCGTGGCTCACGTCGCGATGATGCGCGCGGATCGCCTCGGTCATCTGCGTCTCGATGCGTAGCACCGGGTTCAGCGTCATCATCGGGTCCTGGAAAATCATCGCGATGCGCTCGCCGCGGAGCGCCCGCAGCCGCGCCTCCGGCAGGCGGGCGAGATCCTCGCCCTCAAAGAGGATGCGGCCGCCGACGATCCGGCCGGGCGGATCGACCAGCCCCATGATGGAGAAACCCGTCACCGTCTTGCCGCAGCCGGATTCGCCCACCAGGCCCAAGACCTCGCCCGCGCGCACCGTGAGGCTCACGCCGTCGACGGATTTGACCACGCCGAGGCGAGTGAAGAAATGCGTGCGCAGGTCCTCGACCGCGAGCAGCGGCGATGCCGCGCTCATCGCTGCAGCCGCGGATTGAGCACGTCGCGGAGCCGGTCGCCGACCAGGTTGATCGACATGATCGCCGCCAGCAGCGCCACGCCCGGGAACAGGCTGATCCAGTATTTCCCGCTCATCATGTATTCGAAGCCGTTGGCGATCAGCAGGCCGAGCGACGGCTCGGTGATCGGGAGGCCGATGCCGAGGAAGGAGAGCGTCGCCTCCAGCGCGATCGCGTGCGCCACCTGCACCGTCAGCACCACGATAAGCGGCGCCAAGCAATTCGGCAGCAGGTGATGCAGCATGATGCGGGCGTCGGAGAGAGCGAGGCAGCGCGCGGCCTCGACATATTCCTTGCGCCGCTCCACCAGCGCCGAGCCGCGGACGGTGCGGGCGAAATAGGCCCACTGCACCACCACCAGTGCCAGGACGATCTTGCCGACGCCCTGCCCCAGAAGCGCCAGCAGGATGAGCGCCACCAGGATCGCCGGGAACGAAAGCTGCAGATCGACGAGGCGCATGATCAGCGTCTCCACGCGCCCGCCGATATAGGCCGCGGTCAATCCGAGCGCGGTGCCGATGACCAGCGCGAAGCCCGCGCTGACCGTGCCCACGACCAAGCTCGTGCGCAGCCCGTAGAAGATCGCCGACAGCATGTCGCGGCCCTGATCGTCGGTGCCGAGCCAATAGGTGACGGCACCGTCGGCCGAGGCCGAGCCCGGCGGCAATCGTCCGTCCAGCAGGTCGAGTGCCGCGAGATCGTAGGGGTTCTGCGGGGAGATCCATGGCGCAAAGAATGCCACGAAAACGATCGCCGCCAGCGCCGCGAGACCGGCAACGGCGAGCTTTGAGCCGAAGAAATCCGCGACAATGCGGCGGAACGGCGTCTCGGAGGCGCTGTCGGCGTCGATCACCGTGGGTTCCTCGGTGAGCGTCGTCATGCCCGCGCCTCGCCATAGCGCACGCGCGGATCGAGCACGGAGTAAAGAATGTCGACCAGCAGATTGATCAGGATCACCAGGAAGACCGTCATCATGAGATAGGCGACGATCACCGGCCGGTCGAGCACGGTGATCGAGGAGATGATGAGCCGGCCGATCCCGGGCCAGGCGAAGATCGTCTCGGTGACCACGGAGAAGGCGATCACTGCGCCGGTCTCGAGGCCGAGCACCGTCACGATGGGGATCAGGATGTTCCCGAGCACGTGCACCAGCACCACCCGGCGCGGACGCAGGCCCTTGGCGCGCGCGAACTTGACGTAGTCCATGTGCATGACCTCGCGCGTTCCCGAGGCGCCCAGCCGGATCACCAGGGCGATGCGCGAGAGCGAGAGGTTGATCGCCGGCAGCAGCAAATGCTTGAGCCCATCCCAAGTGAGGAAACTGACGTCAACGCCGAGCAGGCGGACCGTGGCGCCGCGTCCGGTCGAGGGGAGCCAGCCCAGCTCTACTGCGAACACCATGATCAGCATGATGCCGACCCAGAATGTCGGCAGACTGAAACCCAGGATCGAACCCGCGCCGATGACACGGGAGAGCGTGGTCTCGGGCTTGAGACCCGAGTAAAGCCCGAGCGGCAGTCCCAGTACGATGGCGATCAGCAGCGCGGAGAAGGCGAGCTCGAGCGTCGCCGGCAAGCGCTCGACGATCAGCTTCAATGATGGCTCGTTGAACACGAAAGAATTGCCGAGATTGCCGTGCAGCGCGTTTTCGAGAAAGACGAAGTATTGCTGCCAGAGCGGCTTATCGAGGCCGAGCGCCGCCGTCGCACGGGCGATCTCCGCCTGATCCGCTTGCGGGCTGATCAGGATGTCCACGGGATTGCCGATGGCGAACACGCCCAGGAACACCAGCGCCGACATCGCCACCAGCACCACGGCGCTCTGCATGAGACGGCGGAGGATGAAAACGGTCATCGGCGCCTTGCAGGGGAGCACCGAGATACCCCCTCGCCCTCCCGTCGCTGCACGCCGGGTCCCTCCCTCTCCCCGAAGGGGCGAGGGGCAGGCGCGCGCTTCCCCCTCTCCCCTGCGGGGAAAGGGTTGGGGTGAGGGAGAACCTCGGTGGTGGATCGAGAAATCCCGATCTCCACTACTTCTTCACGGGGTGAATGTCGAAGGCCTGAGTGTACTGGTTCGTGTTGCCCTCGAAGGCGAGATCGCTGCGCATGCCCCAGACCGTCACCTCGTAGTGGAGAGGAATGATGCCGACATCCTTGATACCGGCTTCCGTCGCCTGCTGCAGAAGGCCGGAGCGCTTCTCGTCGTCGACCGTCGCGAGCGCCTCCTGCAGGAGCTCGTCCAGCGTCGGGTTGGAGTAGCGCCCCCGGTTCGCGGTGCCCATGCCCTTGGCGGGATCGTTGGTGGCGAGCAGCGATTTGAGCGGCGAGGACGGCTCGCCGGTGTCCGCGCCCCAGCCCAGCAGCATGAGGCTGAACTCGAGCTTCGATGCGCGGGTGAAATAGACGGATTGCGGCATCGCCTGCACGTCGGTCTTGATGCCGATGCGGGTGAGCATTTGCGCGACCGCTTGCGCCACCTTCTCGTCGTTGACATAGCGGTCGTTGGGCGCATGCAGGGTGAGCTTGAACCCGTCGGCGTAACCGGCGTCGGCGAGCAGTTTTTTCGCGACCTCGGGATCCCAGCGCTCCGGCTTGAGGTTCGGGCTGACGCCGAAGAAGCCGTCGGGCAGGAGCTGGCCCGCGGGGATCGCGGCGCCTTCCATCACGCGCTCCACGATCGCCTGGCGATTGATCGCCTTGCTGATCGCCAGGCGCACGCGGCGATCCTTCAGGGGGTTCTTGGCGAGCGGCTTGCCGTCGTTGTCGAAGACGAACGGCGACCGGTCGCGGTTGCTATCGAGATGCAGGTAAATCACCCGGTTCGACACTGTCTCCACCACCCGCACCGCCGGATTATCCTTGAGCCGTTTCAGGTCGGCGGTCGGCACGTTCTCGATGAAGTCGACATCGCCCGCCAGCAGCGCCGCCACACGCGAGGCATTGTTCGTGATGGGCCGCATGACGACCTTTTCCCAGTCAGGCTTTGGGCCCCAGTAGGCGCCGTTGCGCTCGAGCACGATGCGGTTCCCCGGCACCCACTCCACGAACTTGAACGGACCGGTGCCGACCGCGGCCGTGCCCCGGTTGAAATCCTCGGTGCCTTTGCCCTCGACCGCGCGTTTCTTCTGAATCGCGATGGTCGAGAGGTCGTTGGGCAGCAGCGGATAGGGCGTCCCCGTCTTGACGTGGAGCGTCAGGGGGTCGATCACCTCGATGCCTTTGACGGCTTTGGTATAGATCGCGAAGGATGCCGGGCTGTTCGGCACTTTGTCGGCGCGCTCGATCGAGAAGATGATGTCGTCGGGCGTGAGCGGGGCACCGTCGTGGAACGCGACGCCCGGGC
>DASZHJ010000222.1:0-2041 GCA_035938015.1 Allostellaceae bacterium | reverse complement strand
GCAGATGCTGGCGATCGCCCGCGGCCTGATGTCGGAGCCGCGCATCCTGTTGCTGGACGAGCCGTCGCTGGGCTTGGCGCCGGTGCTGGTGGCGGAGATCTTCCGGCTGATCGAGCGCCTGAGGGAGCAGGGTCTGGCGATCCTGCTCTCCGAGCAGAACGCGCGCCTCAGCCTGGCGATCGCCAACCGCGGCTGCGTCATCGAGAAGGGCCGCGTCGCCCTCGAGGGCTCGGGGCAAGCGCTGCTCGGCGATCCCGGCGTCGCCGAGCGTTATCTCGGCGTCGGCGCGTCGGTGGGCGAGCTCGGCGCCCAGCGCCACCAGCGCCTGGTCAGCCGGCTCAAGGAATTGTTTCAGCACGACGGAGCGCAATCATGACGGACGGCACGGTGTTGCAGCGGCTCGATGCGGTGGTCGACGAGTTCTGCCGGCGCGTACGCTATTTCCAGGAGCCGATGACGGCGGGCCGCGCGCGCAACTTCGTGCGCCAGCACCGCCTCAACACGCGCCAGCGCAACTCTGTCCTCAAGCTGCGCGTCGCCACCAACTGCACGGACTGGGAGACCCGGCTCAACATCATCCGCGCCTGCGCCCAGGAGGTGATCGCCGACCACGAGCACGGCCACGGCAAGGCGCATTGGGAGATCCTGGAGGAGCTCGGCACGCATATCGGCCTCACGCTCGAGGCGATCCGCGCGGCGGAGCCGCTGCCCTCGACCCAGATCGCCTGGGCCGCCTGGGAGGGCCTGATGAGCAACCGGCACTGGATCGAGGGCATCGTCGCCAACACCTGCGCCGAGCGCATCAACGTGCCCGGCTATGGCGCCGGCGCCATGCGCGAGCACGGCTGGTTCGGGCTCGAGCGCCAGCGTTGGGGCAAGCTGTTCGGTCTCAGCGACGAGCAGCTAGACTTCTTCGAGCTGCACGAAGCGGCCGACATCGAGCACTCCAACATGGGCTGGCAGGCCGTCGCGAGGTTCGCGGTGCAATACGGCATGGAGGATGCCGCGGTCAAAGCCTGCGAGATCAACCTCAGGGTTTGGGAGCTCTATCTCAACGGCATCGCCGAGGCCGGCGACCGCGAGGGCACCTGAGCGTCAGGGACCCGCCGAAACCTTGGCGAAGGCAGCGCGGATATCATCGGCGGAACGGAACTGACTGACCACCGCGAGGAAGATGTCGAGCACCGTGGTGTCCAAAACGGGCCGGCCGTCGAGTAGGGCCGTGCATATGTCGGCGACCAGATGCACGGGGCCCACGAACAAGAGTTCTTCCGCGGTGTTGCAGCGCGCCTCGCGCTTGATGATGACGCCGCCCGCCTCGAGCGTAACCAGCACGCGATCGCCGTTCTCGAGCGCGACCTCGCAGTAGGGCTGCCCGCCATAGCTGCGGTACCGCAACAGCGTCGCCATTCCGCAGAAATAGAGCGCCGTCCCGACGGAGCACTATGACCTTGGTTACAGGGCACCAAAGCCGCGCCTTGCGGTTCGATGCATCCCTGGGCCAAACTTGGGCGATGACCACTCTCGACAACCCGCGCGAGCACTGGAACGCGCGCTTCGCCGCCGACGATTATTATTTCGGCACCGAGCCCAACCGGTTTTTGCGCGAGCATGCGGCGCTGCTGCCGAAATCCGGACGCGTGCTGGCGGTCGCGGACGGCGAGGGACGGAACGGTGTCTGGCTCGCTCAGCGGGGCCTCGACGTGCTCTCGATCGATTTCTCGCCGGTAGCGCTCGCCAAGGCGGCAAAGCTCGCGGGTGAGCGCGGGGTCAAGCTCTCGACCGAGGAGGCGGATCTCGACACCTGGATCTGGCCCGATGCCGCCTTCGAGGCGGTGGCGGCGATCTTCATCCAGTTCGCAGGCCCGGCGCTGCGCGACCGGATTTTCGCGGGCCTGAGGCGCGCCTTGAAGCCCGGCGGGCTCCTCCTGCTCCAGGGCTATCGCCCGAAGCAGCTGGAGTACAAGACGGGCGGCCCGCCGATCGCCGAGAATCTCTATACCGAGGAACTGCTGCGCGCCGCCTTCGCCGACCTGAATAT
>DASZHJ010000221.1:0-1745 GCA_035938015.1 Allostellaceae bacterium | reverse complement strand
GAAAGCTGCGGTCGGCCATGCTGCTTAGCGCCCGCGCGGTGACGCGCAGCTTCGGCAGCTTCGTGGCGCTGGCGGGCGCGAGCCTCGACGTCGACCAGGGCGAGATCGTCGGGCTGATCGGGCCGAACGGCGCCGGCAAGTCCACCTTCTTCAACTGCGTCGCCGGCGACTTTCCGCCCACGTCCGGCCGGATTGTCTTTTCCGGCATCGACGTCACGCACGCGAGCGCGTCCGCCCACGCGCGGCTCGGCATCGGCCGCACCTTCCAGGTGCCGGCCACGTTCGAGGAAATGTCGATCCTCGACAACGTGATGGTGGGCGCGTTCCTGCGCCATCACCATCGCGGCGATGCGCGGGCGGCGGCCCTCGACGTGATCGAGTTCACCGGCCTCAAGGCGCTGGCGCAGGCGCCGGCCAAGAGCCTGGGCACGCCGGGCCGCAAGCGGCTGGAGATCGCCCGCGTGCTCGCCACCGGGCCCAAGCTGCTGCTGCTCGACGAGGCGCTCGCCGGGCTCACCCCGGGGGAAATCCAGGACGCGATCGCGCTGGTGCGGCGCATTCACGCCAACGGCGTCACCATCGTGATCGTCGAGCACATCATGGAGGTGATCCTCACGCTTGCGCAGCGCGTGCTGGTGTTCAACCAGGGCCTGACCATCGCCAGCGGCAAGCCGCGCGAGGTGGTCAACGACCCGGCGGTGATCGAGGCCTACCTGGGGCGCCGCCACGCGCGCGACCCCGGAGCGCATGCGCCGTAGAGCATGATCCCGAAAAGTGGGCGCCGGTTTTCGGAAAGATCATGCTCGAACAAAAGGACACCGCCCGATGAGCGTGCTGCTGAGCGTGCGCAACCTCGAGATCCGCTACGGCGACCTGGTCGGGCTCGCCGACGTGTCGCTCGAGGTCGCGCAAGGCAGCGTCGTCGCGCTGCTCGGCTCGAACGGCGCCGGCAAGACCACCACGCTCAACGCGATCGCCGGGCTGGTGCGGGCGAGCCGCGGCCATATCGCCTGGATGGGCAGCGAGATCAGCCAATTGCCCGCCTACGCGGTGGTGGCGCGCGGCCTCACCCTGTCGCCGGAAGGCTGGCGCCTGTTCACCCAACAGACGGTCGAGCAAAACCTGCGCCTGGGCGCGACGCCGCTCGCCGACAAGACGCGGGTGCCGGCGCAGCTCGAGCGGGTGTTCGCGCTGTTCCCGCGCCTCGCCGAGCGGCGGCGCCAGCGCGCCGGCACGCTCTCCGGCGGCGAGCGGCAGATGCTGGCGCTCGGCCGCGCCCTGATGAGCGACCCCAAGCTGCTGATGCTCGACGAGCCGAGCCTCGGGCTCGCGCCGGCGATCGTCGAGACCCTGTACGACAAGCTCATCGAGCTGCACCGCGGCGGCCTCACCCTGCTGCTGGCCGAGCAGTCGGTGCCGCTGGCGCTGGAAATCGCCGACTACGCCTACGTGCTGCAGACCGGCCGCACCGTGCTCGAGGGCACGGCACGCGCGCTGGAGAACGACCCGCAGGTGCAGAAGATCTATCTCGGCATCGCGGGGGAGGCGGCGGAGCTTCCTGCGCCGTAATTGGGTTGGGCGGGCGCAGCGCGCACCATCTTCACCTCTCCCCGGAGGGGAGAGGTCGGATCGCGAAGCGATCCGGGTGAGGGGGTTCCTGACCTATCGATGGCGCGGGAACCCCCTCACCCCGACCCTCTCCCCTCCGGGGAGAGGGAGCAGAAAGCAAGGAGTCTCTCATGCGC
>DASZHJ010000220.1:0-5445 GCA_035938015.1 Allostellaceae bacterium | reverse complement strand
TTCCTCGACACTGCGCGCGCGGCTCCCACCAACGCCCGCTGCACCCGTCGCTCCCAACCAAATCCCCATAGTGCCCGCTGAGCCGGGTGCCCCACTGCCCGCGCTTTCCTTCCTTGGAGGCTTTTAAGCGTGATCACGCTTTTTCATGGCCTTGGTTGCAAGCTTTTTGATTGTTTGTTGTGCGTGGGGATCGGAGTTCCGACGCGATTGAGGATGCCGTCGTGCTCGCGGCCGTCAAGGACGCTTCGCGCCGCTGGCGCGGTGGCCCGAAGGCGGGCCATCCTTGACTGCCGCTGCGCGCGCCGGCACGTGAGGCGCGCAGGTCGGGATGGAAGGATGGTGCCGATCGAACAGAAGGATGGCACCGCAGCGGCAGTCGGACGATGCCGTGATGTGGCATGCGGCGTGGAGAGACATCTTGATGGACTTCCCGCTACCGCTTCCGCCATGCTGTAGAGAGAGCCGGAAGTGGAAGCGGGCAGCCGCCGCGATGTCGTGCTGCCGATTGTGCCCGTGTTCCCGGCTCGATTGGGGTGCTGGCGCTGTCAGCGACCGGCGAGACAATAGCCTTGGTCGGACTTGCCGAGGCGGCCGGCGGCGGTGAGGGCAGCGAGGCGCTCGTAGAGGGTGGCGGTGCGGACGCGGCACCGAGCGCGCAGTTCGGCAAAAGGCAGCGGGTGGTCGACGCCTGTGAGTGCGGCGGTGATGCGCTCGTCGACGGAACTGGGCGCTGCTGTTTGCGGGGTTCGCGGTTCGCTGACTTCGAGCGCGAGGGCGTTGGTGCGTTGAGCGAGTTCGAGCGTGACGCTGGGCATAGCCGGAGCGGCGCGGTGCTCGACGGTCAGGGTGATATCGCCGCCATCGCGGGGATCGCGGTTGCGGCGGAGGTAGAGGTTGGAATCGCCCCAGGCATGGAACTCGGAGGAACCGCGCAAGGCCTGGCCGGCGCGGACATGACCGGCGCCCTTCTTGGCGTGGTGGACGACGATGACGGCGATGCCGTGGCGGCGTTGCAGTTCGCGCAGATAGGCGAGCAACGGCGCCACCTCGCCGCTGGCGTTCTCATCGATGCGGTGCAGACGCACGAAGGGATCGAGGACGAGCAGGCGCGGCTGCAATTCGGCGACGGTCTCGTCGAGGCTTTTGCGGTCGGCCTCAAGATCGAGCCGCACGGTGGGTGCCGTGATCACCTGGACGTCGAGATCGGCGAGCGCGAGGCCGGCGGCGGCGCAGATGCCGTCGAGCCGCCGGCGCACGATGTGGAGCGCATCCTCGGCGGCGTAGAGCAGAACGCGCCCGGCGCGTGGCACGGCGAAGCGACGCAGGCACGGGACTCCGGCTGCGACCGCGACGGCGAGGTCCAGGGCGAGGAAGGATTTGCAGCATTTGGGCTCGCCACCAATGATGCCGACCGCCTGCTCGGACCACAGGGAGGTGACGAGCCAGCGCTGTTCCTCGGCGCGATCGGCGAGGCGCCAGGCGGGCTCGACCGGCAACAGGCTCATCGTCGTCGTCCGGTTGCGGTCCTGGTCTCGGCAGGTGGCGGGGAGCACGTCTCCAGGAACAGCTTCTCATCAATCTGCCGGGCCTCGCGCTCGGCGGCGTATACGAGCAACTCGCCGGCCATGTTCATAAGGGCGCGCAGGTTGCCCTGGGCGTGATCGCACAGCGTCGCGATCAGTTCCGGGGTCATCAGCTTCACGGCGCCGGCCTTGTGCAGCGCCTGCTTGAGATACTCTTGGAGCTCTTCCGGGGTGGCGCGCTCGATCGCCAGGCGCACCCTCATGCGGCTCGCGAGGGGGAGGAACTCGTCTGATCGCAAGCGTTCGAGGAGCCGTCCGTCGCCGGCGAGCACGACCGTGAGCAGGATGTGGGAATCGAGCCTGGTGGAACACAACAGGCGCAGCTCGGAGAGAACGGTGGACAGCATCTCCTGCGCCTCATCGACCAGCAGCACCGGCCGCGCCAGCGAGGCATCGATGTGGTTCTGCCAGCGCTCGCGCAGCACCTTGGCGCCGGCCCAGCGGTTGTGGGGGCGCAGCTCGACGCCGAACAGGTCGCCCATCTCGCGATAGAAGTCGGCGAGATTGGCCTGCGGCCGGCTGCACACGCCGACCTTGACGTCACGCTGCTCCGAGAGCCGCTCGGCGAGAAGGCGTAAGGTGACCGACTTGCCGGCGCCGGAAGCGCCGGTGACGAGGGCGAAGCCGCCTTCGCCCACCAGTTGCTGGACGCGCCAGCAGAACGACTCGATGCGCCGCGTGACATGGAGCGCCTCGACCGGCACGTCGGGCGCGAACGGATTCCATTTGAGGCCATAGAGCGCGAGCATCTTCTTGTTCACGTGTCGTCTCCATCTTCATTCTTCGGCAGATAGGGCGGCGGCAGCCCGGTGGCGGCCTGGCGCTCGATCAGCCGGGCGAGCAGCGGCGCGATGCCGGTCGCCGGCTTGACGTCAATGGGCTCGGGCGAGATCGGATCGAGGGTACGGCGCAGGCCGCTGGCGTTGCGGGTCTTGTCCTGGGGATAGAGCCGGGACAGCACCTTGCCGGTGCGTTCGTCGACGAGGTGGACGAGGCCGAGATCCCAGCCGGCGTAGCGGACCTCAAGCCGGGACAAATGCCGGTAGCGGTTGGGAATCTCGAAGCGGCGGCCGTCGATCACGACGGTGCCGTCGCTCTTGCGCTGCAAGCGGTGATCGGTGCGCGTGAAGGCGAGGCGCAGCGTGTCGCTGTCGGGGCTCGGCCGCGTCACCTCTGGACCCGCGAGGAAGCGCGTGATGGGGGCTTCGCCGATCTCGGAATGGACCTTCCGGTTGTACTCGTACTCGACCCAGGCCTGTGTCGCCTCGTTGAGGACCGCAAGAGTGAGATCGGGGACATCCTCCAGCATGGCGATGAGCCGGCCCTCGACCGGACCCCAGAACGCCTCCTGCTTGGCGTTCTGGTAGGGGCTATAGGGCAGCGTGGTGTGGTGCAGGATGCCGAGCCGCGTGAGCCCCTCGGTGATCTCGGCAGCCGTCATGGCTGGGCCATTGTCGCTCAGGCCGGAGCGCGGCAGTCCGCGCTTCTGGAACGCCTGCGAGAGGCCATGCGCGACGATCTCCGCCGTCTCGGCCAGATACCACTGCAGATGACAGGCGAGCCGGGAGCGATCGTCCAGCACGCCGAACAGGATCGGGGTCTGCCACTCGCCGCGCGGGGTGAGCACCTTCCTGGAGCCGTGGTGACAATCCCAGTGCCATAATCCATTCACGTACGCGGCCTCGTAGCTGCGCACCTCGCGATCGAACAGCCGCGCCTCGGCGCGGTCGGCCCCTGCGGTCTGGCGCGACGTGACGCGGCGCCGCTTGCCGAGACCGTTCGCCTTCATGAAGCGGCGCAGCGTCGCGTAGGACGGCACCGGATTCAGATCGGGCCTGGTCTCGGCGAGCACCATGAGATTGTCGTAATGGAGCTGGACGCTCCAGTTCTTGTGCGCGGCGTACTGTGCGAGCACGACCTGGCGCGCCGCGTCGCTCATCGCGGGCTGCTGGCCGGCATCGGCGCGCAGCTTGCGGCGCAAGACGCCGACCGGGTCGCTGCGCTCCTTCAAGGCGCGGTAATACCACCGCTCGATGGTAGAGAAGCCGAAGCGGACAGGATCGCCCGTGATGGGGTGACGCCACTGGCGCTCGGCAAGCGCCTCGATCTCGGCGCGCAACTCGCCTTTGGGCGGCGGCGCCGCCAATATCTGTCCGATCACGGAGAAGCGCAGGTGCGCCCACCGCTCATGGACTCGGGGACCTCGTGCCTGCCGTGTCACGCCGGCGCTCCTCTGGATCGGGCGCGCGGACCGTAGATCGAGAGCTGGTTTGCTGGCGACGAGCAACCTTTGCGGATTTGGGAAAGCCGTTACGGAGCTTGCATCCGACCTCCTGTGAGCGGCCCCATGAAGCGCAGCAGCGCGACGAGACGGTCGGCGTCGTCACCGGCGAAGCGTTCGATGAGTGCGGCCGGCAGCCGGTTTTGATCGACCGGCGGCATGAACCTGGCGCGCGCGATCCGCCAGAACGATGTCGTGGTGAAGCTGTCACGCCACCACGTGCGCCAGCGCTCGACGGTGTGGCGATCGACGCCGATCGCCTCGGTAAGTTCCCGCATGCGCCGCGCCGTCGCGCCATGCCGCAGGATCGCAATCAGCACCACGATCGCGGCGATGTAGACCTTGGGACCGAGGAAGCGCAGCGACGGCGGCGTCGCCCGCGATCGACAGCCGTCGACGGCGCAGCAGAAGCTGAAGCGCCGGTCGTGCTCGCGCCCGAGGCGGCACGGCCGGCCACGCGGCTTGCGCCAATACGGAGCGGAATGAACAACACCGCTACATCGCGCGCAACCCGCGCACCTTGCCGTGTCGGCGAGGTCGCGATCATAGGCGAGCAACAGCTCGTGGAATGTGGCGTCGGCCAACAGGTCTCGGTACAAAGGATGCGTCCTCCTCGGCTCGAAGGTGCTGACCACAATGGCCAAGCTCGGACGCAATGATCCCTGCCACTGCGGCAGCGGCAACAAGTACAAGAAGTGCTGTCTTGCCAAGGACGAGGCAGCGTCAAAATCGCAACTTGGCTCCGCCAGGACACGCGCGGAGCAGACCGGGGCAGAGGCCCGGCGCGCCCTGCACGCCGCTTCACATCTACCGGGGATCCACGAGCTGAAAACGGCCATCGCCGCAAGGCTCGGTATGTCCGAGGATGCATTGCAGCGCTACGACGAGTTGATGGATGCATCCAATGCGGTCGCCGATCTCGTCCGCTCGGCCAAGCTCGACGAGGCCGAGAAGGCCGCCCGCGACCTCCTGGTGCGGTTCCCCGACGTGCACGATGGCTATGATCGCCTCGGCATGGTCTACGAGGCCAGGGGCGACAACCGGCAGGCCGCCGACTGCTATCGCAAGGTGATCGCGTTCATCAGGGAGCACCCCGACGACCACGAGCCCGGCTTCGAGGACGTCTTCGTCAATCTCGTGAATCGCCTCGACCCGCCCATCGCAATCTGATCGTCGCGGCTCCGCTCGCGCTCCGTGAGGGTGCCACCCACCTTACCTCCACAAACCATGATCAAACCGCCCCACCTCCACCCTGAAATTGCGCGGCCAGGGTTACCAGGATGCCCTCAACGAGCCCGCCGGTTGCGGGGTCTCTGCGAACATTGCCGTGGGCGGCGGCGACGAGCGCCTGAAGCAACACTTCATGTGTTGCCCCGTCCTGTGACAAGCGAGGTGTTGGGCTCGGCGTTCGGTGCCCGTCGGGGAAGTCGTGCGGTCCAGGTGGCATCGTCGTCGGTGCCGGTGGCCCCTCGGCTATACGAGCCAGCACATCCGCCCTCGTCAGCGGCTTCGGTGGCCGCGCTGTGATCCCTCCCTGCCGGTTCAATGCCGGTGGGCCGGCGGGATAGTTCTGGATTGGCA
>DASZHJ010000219.1:0-2010 GCA_035938015.1 Allostellaceae bacterium | reverse complement strand
ACCGTGGTCCGCAGCCCATCCTTTGAGATGCGGCTTCCCAGCGTGATCTCGCTCAAGGAATTCATCGCCACTGCGCGGCGCCCGGCCTTCACGCGCTTCAACGTGTTCCTGCGCGATCGCTTTGTCTGCCAGTATTGCGGTGAGCCGCGGCCCTCGCACGACCTGACCTTCGACCATGTGGTGCCGCGCTCGCGCGGCGGCCGCACGACTTGGGCCAATGTCGTGACGGCTTGCTCGAGTTGCAATCTCCTCAAGGGGAACCGCCTACCGCGAGAGAGCGGGATGCATCCCGTCAGGCCGCCGGCTCAACCCACGACAATCTTGTTGCAAGAGAACGGCCGGGCATTCCCGCCGAACTATCTCCATCATAGCTGGCGAGATTTTCTCTACTGGGATACCGAGCTGGACCCGGCTTAATCGACCGAGATCACGGCGCCATGTTGAGGCGCCACGGCGCGAAATTGTTCTGCCCGATGTTGTTGAGGGTCGGAGCGCCAGCGTCATGCGTGGCGGTGATATCCTGGTCGATGCCACGCTGGTCGGTCTGGGCATCCTCGCCAGTGCAGGCAGCAAGCGCCAGGGCGGCCAAGACAGCGATACTACGGAGTAGAGATTGTGTCATGCGGACCTCCCGCTTGAGGACTAAAGGTGGGAAGCCGGGCGCGTCTGCGAAAGGGCGCGCGATGACATCGTTGGGCGAGGCTTCGAAGCAAAGGGATGGCACTGTGGCAGGATGAAGGCGTCCGGCGGCGCTTTCGTGGCCCATGAATATACAACTCCCTCTGGGCTCCCGCCGCCCGCACGGAGCCTCACCCCGGAGCATGCGGTATCGCGCAGGGGTTTCCCAGCTCAATCGCTACAAATACTCAGCTTCTTCGAGAGATGTTCCGAGGCTTCTTCGAGAGATGTTCCGAGATTCCGATTGTTGACGCCGATCAGGCCCGCCGCTACCGTCGCGCGCATGGCATGGCTCCGCGACTCCCGGCTCGGCCGGCGAATTAGGCACCCGATCCTCACCGAGGATCGGACCGTCGCCGTTCGCCCGTCCCACGCCGCCGAGGAGTCGTCCCGTGTCGCAGCCCGCTCAGAGCGCCTTTCAGCCGGAAGCTGAGCCCACTCACTGCTTTTCCGTTCACGCCGTAGCCGAGCCTGGGGTGATGCCCCGGGTGCTGGAGCTTTTCGCCAAGCGCGGTCTCGTGCCATCCTCATGGACGAGCCGCGTTGGCGTCGAGCAGGATCTCACCATCGACATTCAAATGGCCGGCATGAGCGTGGAGGTCGCGGACTACATCACGAGATGCCTGCGCCAGATCGTCGGCGTCCAGGTCGTGCTGGCCTCGCGGAAGCGGACGACCTCGCTCTCATCCGCATGAGCCTCCTGCGGCACATCCGGGCCTGCAATACCTATCGGCCCGACCGTTTTCTGCCGCTGTTTCTCGGCAACGAGCGCGTCGGGTTCGTCCGCCACGACAATGCCGAAGTATTGCGGCGTTTCCCCCGCGTGATCGAGGTCGGTTCCGAGTCGCTACGCATTCAGCCGCGCGACGACGGCGCAGCGATCACCGCGGCGCTCGACGAGGTGGTCGAGGTGTTGGTCGCCGAGGGTCTGGTGGCGAAATGGCGCGACGAGGTGTTCGCCATCACGCCGCATTGGGGCGAGGCGCCACTCTTCACGCTGGACCGTGGTGCCGTCAGCTTCTTCGGCGTGCGCGCCTATGGCGTGCACCTGAACGGCTATCGCCGTATCCGAGATCGCATCTGGCTCTGGATCGGCCGCCGCAATCCCCTCAAGGTGGTCGCGCCCGGCAAGCTCGACAATCTGGTTGCAGGCGGCATCGGCGGGGGGCTCGGCGCGCTGGCAACGCTGGTCAAAGAGGCCGGCGAGGAGGCTTCGGTTCCAGCCTCGCTCATCGCGAAGGCCCATGCAGCCAGCGCCGTCACCTATAAGATGGAGGTGCCGCAGGGTCTGCGCGATGACGTGCTCTTCGTCTACGACCTGGAAACGCCCGA
>DASZHJ010000218.1:0-4725 GCA_035938015.1 Allostellaceae bacterium | reverse complement strand
TACGAGCGCTGGATCGCGGCGATCGCGCGCGTTCTGCTGGAGCGCGGCGTGCTCAGCGCCGACGAGCTCGGCCGCAAGATGGAATCGGTCAAGGCACGCGAGGCGCGCTCATGAGCGCGACCGAGGCGACGGCTCCGCGTTTCCAGCCCGGCGATCCCGTCCGCGTGCGGTTCGCCGATCCGCCCGGCCATATCCGCACGCCCTGGTACATCCGCGGACAAGCGGGGGTCGTGGAGCGGCTCTGCGGCAGCTTCGGCAATCCCGAGGAGCTCGCCTACAATCGGCCGGGCACACCGCGCCAGCCGCTCTACCGTGTACGCTTCCGCCAGAACCAGATCTGGCCGGACTACCGCGGTCCCGCCTCCGACACGGTCGATCTAGAGATCTATCAGCACTGGCTCGAGCCTGGAGACGCCCGATGATCGCACCCGACGAGCCGCACGCCCACCCGCACGAGCACGGCCAGGCCGCCCATCCGCCCGCGCGGCCCGACACCGACGATACACTCACCTATTACAAGGCGATGGAAGTCGCCGTCCGCGAGCTGCTGATCGAGAAAGGCGTGATCAGCGCCGAGGACGTGCGTCGGGCGATCGAGGCGATGGACGCGCGCAGCCCCGCGCAAGGCGCCCGCATCGTCGCGCGCGCCTGGACCGACCCTGCCTACAAGACTCGCCTGCTCGCCGACCCCAACGCCGCCATTCACGAGCTCGGCATCGAGCCGGGCGCCTACAAGCTGGTCGTGCTGGAGAATACGCCGCGCGTGCACAACCTCGTGGTCTGCACGCTCTGCTCCTGCTATCCGCGCGGCGTGCTGGGCCTGCCGCCCGACTGGTACAAGAGCCGCACCTATCGGAGCCGCGCAGTGCACGAGCCGCGCGCGGTGCTGCGCGAGTTCGGCACCGAGATCCCCGACCACGTCGAGGTGCGCGTGCACGATTCAACCGCGGACATGCGCTATCTCGTGCTGCCCGAGCGGCCCGGCGCGAGCGGAACACTCAGCGAGAGCGAGCTCGCCGAGTTGGTCACCCGCGACAGCATGATCGGGGTCGCGCGCGCCCGCGCGCCCTCCTGAGGAGGCGCCTCATGGCCGTCAATCCGCACCTAGCTACGGTCGGCGGTCACGCTTTGCCGCCCGACGTGCTGCAGAGCATCCGCTCGGCCAGCGCCACCACCGGCGTCGATTTCAAGTTCCTGCTCGCGCAGGCGTCGCTCGAGAGCGGATTCCAACGCGACGTGCGCTCGCGCCGCTCGAGCGCCTCGGGCCTGTTCCAGTTCACGAACCAGACCTGGCTCAACATGATGCGCGACCACGGCCAGAAGTATGGTCAGGGCGCGCTCGCGAGCGCGATCACCACGCAACCCAACGGCAAGCTCGCGGTCGAGGACAAGGCAACGGAGAAGCAGATCCTCGACCTGCGCAGAGACGTCGAGCTCTCCGCCCACATGGCGGCGGAGCTCACCAAGAGCAATGCCGCACAGCTCGAGAAGGCGCTGAGACGCAAGCCCAGCGCCGCGGATTTGCACCTGTCGCTGCTGCTGGGCGCGACCGGCGCCGTGCGCTTCCTGAAGGCGCACCAGTCCGACGCCGCGGCCTCGGCCGCCGAGCTGGTGCCGGCCGCCGCGCGGCAGAACCCCACGATCTTCTACGACAGCGGTCACACGCCCAAGACGGTCGCCGCGGTCTATCAGCGAATCGAAGAGCGCCTCGCGGGACCGTTGCGCCAGGTCGCGGCACTCGAGCAGGTCGTGCAAGGCGCCGCCACTCAGACAACGAAAGCGCCGGCGCCCAGCGAAGAGATCATCCCGCTCAAGCCCGGTGTCGGCCTCGTCGCATCCCTCCCGGCGACCCCACCCGTGAGGAAAGGATAGCCGTCGCGGCGCCGTGACGCATGCGCACCTTCTGCTTCTGATGGACGTGGCGCTCGCCGCGTTTGTGGGCTTCGATCTCCGGCGGACGCTTCGAACCGGCTTGGCGCGCGGCAGAGGCGGCACCATCACCAGACAAAAACGTCCGGAAAAATACTGGCGCTACGTCTATTCGAGCTACGCGATGCTCGCCGCCTGCGCCGGACTATTCCTCTGGATCCTGATCGCGCCAGAGTCGCTGTGAGCGGCTGCAGGCGGTGCGCCCTTCCTCGCGCTCGCGGCGCTCGCTTATCTCTCTACGGCTGTGCGTGGACTTCGGGATCGAGCGTGAAGAGCTCCTGGGGACGGCCGACGCCGCGGAGCGCATAGCGGCCGACTGAGACGACGCGGCGGGGGTCGCCGAGCGCCTCGCTAAAAGCCGCGGACATCAAAATCCGCTGATCGACCGACCGGCACATGGCCGCGATCCGGCTGGTCTCGTTGACCGCCGGGCCCACCACGGTGAAATCGAGCCGATCCTTGCTGCCGATGTTGCCGAAGAACACCTCGCCGATGTGGAGCCCCAGATACATGTGCGTGGTCGGCAGGCTCTCGGCCTCGCGGCGGCGGTTCAGCTCCTCGATCCGCTCGGCCGCGGAGGTGGCGGCGGCAACCGCGGCGCGGCAGGCCGTCGCGCCGTGCTTGGACCGGAAGATCGCGAGCACGCCGTCGCCGATCAGCTTCAGGACGTCGCCGCCGCGGGCGTGGATCGCCGAGATGATGGCGTCGGCATAATCGTTCAAGAGCGGGATGATCTGCTCGGGCGCCGCCGTATCGGTGATCGCGGTGTAGCCTCGGAGGTCGCTGAACCACAGCGCGGCGCCGATCCGATCCGCGACGCCGCGCGCGATCCGGCCGCTCAGCACCATGCGGCCGGCGTCGCGGCCGAGGTAGGTCTCGACCAAGGTTTCGGCGATGCGGCCAAGCGCGGTGCATTTCATCGCCAGCGCCAGGAACGGCGTGAGCCGCCTCAGCGCGGCCACCTCGCCGTCGCTGAACCCCTCGGGCCGGTCGGTACCCCAAGCTGAATAGACGCAGTCCATATCGCCGATGATACCCTGGGCGGCGAACCGGTTCACCATCACGACCACCTCGGTGGTGCCTTCGACGTGCCTTGATTTGAAGTAGGAGGAGCCCGCCTTTATCTCGGCATCGACGCGGTGCCGGCTGAGCTTCTCGCCGCTCTGGACCAACCGATAAAACGGCGAGGCACGCCACGTGGCGGCCGCCTCGCCCTCGTTCGTGCGGCCGTATTCAACGAGCTCGGTCTCCTTATCTTTGGCCTGGTACCATCGCACCGCGCGTCCCTCGTGGATGGGATGCAGAGTGTCGATGATCATGAGGCCGCTCGCGAGCCGCAGACCAGCGGCGACCGCCCGCTCGCAGAAGCCGGTCATCATCTCGGCCTCGGTCGAGCCGACCAGGCCTTCGCCGGTGACCCATTCCGCCAGCCTCGCGAAGTGCGATTCGTCCATCGCTCCTCAATCCACCATGTCGAAGAGTTTGCACCAGCCCTGCGCGCTCACGTCGCCCTCGACGGACTTGCAGGCGCTGGGCGGCAGGTAGAGCGTGCAGGTCGCGCACATCTGGATGCCTTTGGGCGTGTCCTGATACTGCGCCGCCTCACGCGAAACCTTCTGCTGCGCTCGAGTGGGAGGCGGCGCCCATCCGCCCGCCGCGCCCGCAACCGCGCCTCGGAGCAGCGCGCGCCGTGGCAAGAGCTCTCTTGGAGTCGCCATGCGCTCCTCCAGATAGCAGCGCCGATCAAAATAGCAAGGGAGCGCGGATGCGGCTTTAGCCCGCGATCACCATGGAGCGGTCGGCGAGCCGGCGCCGCAGCGCCTGGTTCGCCTCGGTCATGGCCTTGCGGAGCCCGCCCAGGAGGCCCGCGACGCCTTCGCGATCGGCCTCCGCGCTAGCCCCCTCGAGAGCGCGGGCGAGCTCGGTGACGCGCACGGCGCCGACATTGCCCGCGGAGCCCGCGAGGTCATGCGCCTCGCGCGCAAGGCGCGGGAAATCTCCGCCGCTGGCGTGCGATTCGATTCGCATGAGCGCGTGCCCGGCTTGCTCGAGATAGAGGTGCAGCAGCCCGCTCACCTTGGCCGCCGGCAGCGCCCTCGCCAGCGCATCGAGCATGGCCGTATCGAGAACGGCGCCGGACGCCGGAGCGGCCGAGGGCTGAGGCTCCGGCGCCGCTTCGCCCGCAAGCGCCACCAGCTTGGCGAGCAGCGTGGGGCCCGTCACGGGCTTGGCGAGATAGTCGGACATGCCCACCGCAAGATAGCGCTCGCGAGCGCCCGCCATGGCGTGCGCGGTTAGTCCGATGATCGGGACGTCGCACGCGGGCTTCGGGAGCCGGCGGATTTCCTGGGTCGCGCGCACGCCATCGAGCTCGGGCATCTCAACATCCATCAGCACCACATCGAAAACTTGCTCGCTGACCGCCGCCACGGCCTCGCGGCCATCGGCGGCGCTGACGACGGAGTGACCCGCTCGGCTCAGCACCGCCAAGGCGAATTCCCGATTGATGCCGTTGTCCTCCGCGAGCAGGACGCGCAGAGATCGCGATTGCGCCGGCGCCGCCGTGACCGGTCGGGGCTCGGCTCGCAGATCCATCGATCCGGCATAGGCGCCGCGCGCCAGCGGCAGACCGAACCAGAACGTCGAGCCGCGCCCGAGCTCGCTCACGAAGCCGATCTCGCCGCCCATCACCTCCACCAGTTGCTTGGAGATGGCGAGGCCGAGGCCGGTGCCGCCGAACCGGCGCGTGACGGACCCGTCCGCCTGGCTGAATTTCTGGAAGAGCCGCGGCCGCAT
>DASZHJ010000217.1:0-3768 GCA_035938015.1 Allostellaceae bacterium | reverse complement strand
CTTGTCCTCCATCTGCTGTCCGCCCGGGCCGTGAGAGGCATCGGGTTGAGAGGTGTGCACCCAGCCGTCCGCGTAAGTCGTCTGGACGCTGCCATTCGGCATGGCCATCGCCGCGCCGTTGTCGATCTGGCCGTTCATCTGATGGGTGTTGGCGTAGATATCGACGCAGGGCTGCGGCGCCGCGGCTGCCGAAAGAGCGGACAGGGCAAGAAGCGCCAAGCCCAGTGCGAGCGTTTTCATGATGGCCCCAAGATCTAAAATAGAGCGAAATAGAAGCCCGCGGTCGAGAGGCCGGGACTATAACGGCAAACGCCTCAACCGCGCGCAGGTATTCCGGCAGAGCACGGCTCCCTCAACCAAAAAGAGGCTTGACGGCCGGTGAGTGACCACTCACTCTCCCCGCCCGCCGCACCTTTTGCCTGAGGACAGACCGCACCATGGCACTTGCGCCAGCCCCCCGGCTTCGCCTCGACAGCGAGGCCCGCCGCGGCCGCATCGTCGATGCGGCGCTGCCCTTGTTTGCCCGCAAGGGCTTCGCGGGCACCACGACCAAGGAGATCGCGGAGGCGGCGGAGGTCTCCGAGGCGCTGCTCTTCAAGCATTTCCCCACCAAGGCGGCGCTCTATGTCGCGATCCAGGACTTCGGCTGCCGCATCAAGGAGGAGGCGCTGGAGCGCCTGCGCCAGCTCGAGCCTTCGACGGCGGGGCTCGTGCTGATGGCCTACATGATGGTGCATCACATCGTGCGGGGCGACGCCGACGACCGCCTCGGCGGCGACACACGCCACCGGCTGATCACCAACAGCCTGCTCGCCGACAGCGAATACGCGCGGCTGGTCTACGACACCATCTTCGCGCAGGTGTTTCCGAAATTCGGCGCGTGCCTGCAAGCCGCGGAAGCCGCGGGCGATCTCGCGGCAACGCCGGTGAAATTCGAGAACCGCTTCTGGTTCGGCCAACACGTGGCGGCGATGCTGGCGCTGCTGTCGCTTTCGGGTCGGCCCGCGGTGCCCTACCGCGGCAGCCCCGACGAGGTCATCGGCGAGGCCGTGTGGTTCATCCTGCGCGGTCTCGGCCTCAAGGACGCGGCGATCGCCGCGCACTACGACGCGGAGAAGCTTGCGGAGTACGCCCGCAACTTCGCGCAGCCCCCGGGAGAAACGCCGCCGCCCGCCGCCGAAACGCGGCCGGGCGCCAGCGAGGGAACGAGCTCATGACCATGACCAAGAGAGTGACGCTGATCATCACCATCGCGGCGGCCATCGCTGGCCTCCTCGGGTGGGCCTTGCACATGACCATGCTGATGGCACCGGGGATCGCGATCTTTTGCGTCGCGCTCTGGTTCCTGGGCTTCATCCATTTCCGCCAGCTCTGGGTCAGGGCGGCGCTGATGGCGCTTTTGCTGATCGTGCTCGGCGGCGGGCTTTACGGCTTCAACGCCTTCCGCGCGCAGGCCATCAGCAACGCGTTCAATTCGATGAAACCGCCGCCGACCGTGGTCGCGGTGGCGCAGGCCCAGAAAGTGGCGATGCCGCACTATGCCCCGGGCATCGGCACGCTGCAGGCCGTGCATCAGGTCACCATCACCAGCGAGGTCGGCGCCCTCGTCACCAAGATCAATTTCCAGGCGGGCGCTGCCGTGAAGGCGGGCGATCCGCTGGTCCAACTCAATGATCAGCCCGATCAGGGCGACCTCGCGAACTTCCGCGCCCAGGCGAAGCTCGCCGACCTCAACCTGGCGCGCTCGCGGGAGCTGCTGGTGCGGCAAAACGCGGCGCAGCAGACCGTCGACCAGAACCAGGCGCAGCTCGACCAGATGCGAGCGAGCATCGCCAAGACCGAGGCGATCATCGCGCAGAAGCTGATCCGGGCGCCCTTCGACGGCGTGCTCGGCATCCGGCAGATTGAGGTCGGGCAGTTCGTCAACGCCGGCGCGGCGGTGGTGTCGCTCACCGACCTCAACACGCTCTACGTCAACTTCACGCTGCCGGAGCAGCAGCGCGGCCAGATTGCGGTCGGACAGAAGGTGCTGCTGACGGTCGACGCCTATCCGGGTCGCACCTTCGAGGCGGCACTCAGCACCATCGAGCCGCAGATCGACCCGGGCACGCGCGCGATCAAGGTGCAGGCGACGCTCGCCAACCCCGACCACAGCCTGCAGCCCGGCATGTTCGCCAACGTCCGCGTTGTGCTGCCGCAGGCGCCCGACGTGGTCACGGTGCCGGCGACCTCCGTCGACTTCACGCTCTACGGCGATTCCGTGTTCGTGGTGCGCGAGGACGGCAAGGACGCCAACGGCAAGCCGGTGCTCAAGGTGACCCGCACCTTCGTGAAGACCGGCGAGCGTGACCAGAATCGCGTCGCGATCACCGACGGCGTGGCACCCGGCGATCAGGTCGTGGTCTCGGGCCAGCTCAAGCTGCAGAGCGGCGCCGAAGTGGTGGTGCAGCCCTCGCAGGCGCTCGAGCCGCCGGCGAAGCTGCCGAATACGTAAGCAACTCCGCGGTGAAGAGAGTGACAATTCTCTTGTCGTCATGGCCGGGCTTGTCTCGGCCATCCACGTGTTCGCCGCGCGAGAAGGAAAACGTGGATGCCCGGAACGAGTCCGGGCATGACGGAACAAGAAGGGGCTCATAAGGGTCGAGGCGAGGACGTAATGCGTTTCACCGACATCTTCATCAAGCGGCCCGTGCTGTCGATCGTGGTGAGCTTGCTCATCCTGCTGATCGGGGCGCGCGCGATGGTCTCGCTGCCGATCCGGCAGTATCCGAAGCTCGAGAACACCGTGATCACGGTCACCACGGTCTATCCGGGTGCCACCGCCGAGCTGATGCAGGGTTTCATCACCACGCCGCTGGAGCAGGCGGTGGCGTCGGCCGAGGGCATCGAGTACATGACCTCGTCCTCCACGCCCAGCAGCAGCGTGATCAACGCCTACATCCAGCTCAACTTCGATCCGGACAAGGCCATGACCGAGGTCATGGCCAAGGTGCAGCAGGTCAAATACCTGATCCCCAAGGAGGCGAACGACCCCGTGATCACCAAGACCACGGGTCAGGGCTTCGCCGTCATGTATCTGGGCTTCTCGAGCAACGAGCTCGCGCGGCCGGCGATCTCCGACTATCTGGCGCGCGTGGTGCAGCCGCTGCTCTCGACCGTCGACGGCGTCGCCTCCGCGGACATCCTGGGCGGACAGACCTTCGCGATGCGCATCTGGCTAGACCCCTCGCGCATGGCGGCGCGCGGCATCTCCGCCGACGACGTCTCGAGCGCGATCCTCGCCAACAACTTCCAGTCGGCGCCCGGCCAGTCCAAGGGCTACTTCAACCTGATCAACATCACCGCCGAGACCGGGCTCACCAACCTCGACGAGTTCCGCGACATGGTGGTGAAGGCGCAGAACGGCGCGCTGGTGCGCCTCAAGGACATCGCCACCCTCGACCTCGGCGCGCAAAACACGAATTCGAGCGTGGCGATGAGCGGGCAGCATGCGGTGTTCATCGGCGTCAACGCGACGCCCACCGGCAATCCGCTCACCTTGGTGCAGGGCGTGCGCGCGCTGTTGCCCACGATCGAGCACGACCTACCGCCGTCGGTGAAAATGGCGGTCGCCTACGACAGCACCAAGTTCATCACCGCCTCGATCAACGAGGTCTATTGGACGCTCGGCCAGGCGGGGCTGATCGTGATCGTGGTGATCTTCCTGTTCCTGGGCTCGATGCGCTCGGTGGTGATCCCCGTGGTCACCATCCCGCTCTCGCTGATCGG
>DASZHJ010000216.1:0-6821 GCA_035938015.1 Allostellaceae bacterium | reverse complement strand
GGGTGGGTCAGCAGCAAGTTCTCGACTTCCTTGGGATAGACGCTCTCGCCGCCGCTCTTGAACATGTCGTCCGTGCGGCCGCGGAAGAAATAGAAGCCATCCTTGTCGCGGCTAAAGAGGTCGCCAGTCCGGAGCCAGCCGTCGACCAGCCGCTGGCGGTTCACCTCCGGCAGTTGATAGTAGCCGGGCGTCACGCCGGGATTGCGCACCCAGAGCTCGCCGTAATCGCTCTCCCCGCCCGCGCTGTCGACGATCTTGATCTCGCCCTCGGGCCAGGCGACGCCGCAGCTGCCGAAGGGCGCCTTGCGGCCGTCGAGCGGCGGGCCGATCATCACGGGGCCGCCCTCGGTGAGGCCATAGCTCTCCCCCACCGGCACGCCGAAGGCTTTCTGCACCGCTATCATCAGCTCCTCCTGCACCGGCGCCGAGCCGATCTTGAGACCCTTCAAGGCCGAGAAGTCGAGACTCTCGATCAGATCCTTCTGCTGCAGCAGGAGCGTGAATACCGCGGGCACGCCGCCCGCATGCGTGCAGCGGTACTGAGACAGCACGTGCAGGAACCTCCGGGGCTCGAAGTTGGGCAGGATCACCACGGAGCCGCCGACCGGCAGCATGGGCTTCACCGCGCCCGCCATGGCGTTCTTGTGATAGAGCGGCACCGCCGCGAGCGCGCGATCCTCGGACGTGGTGGGCCAGTATTTGTTGACGCAGCGGATCCACCAGAGCTGACCCTCGTGCGTGAGTACCACGCCCTTGGGCCGCCCGGTCGAGCCGGACGTGTAGGGCAGGAAGGAAGTGTGCTCCGGCAGGAGCGCCGCCGGGTCGAAGCTGGAAGGCATCGATTGCAGCGCGGACTCGTAACGCTCCCAACCCGGCGGTACCGGATCCAGCGCAATCTTGGTGCCGAGGCCGATGGCGTCGACCACGCCGATCATGGCGGCGCTGGCCGCGGGCTCTACCACGGCCGCGACGCAGCCGGCATTGCGGATGATATAGTCGAGCGTGTCCGCGCCGAGCCTGGTGTTGAGCGGCACCGGCACGATGCCCGCGCGCATGGCGCCGTACATGATCTCAACAAATTCGAAACGGTTGCCGACGGCCATGGCGAAGCGATCGCCGACCTTGAGGCCTCGAGCTGTCAGCAGTGCCGCCACGCGGTCGTGGCGCTCGTCGAGCTCACGATAGGGAATCTCTCGCGGCTCGGCACTCGAGAGGTCGATGATCGCTGTCTTGCGGGGAAAGCGTCGTGCGGCGTCGTTGAAGAAATACCCGAGATTGTCCCTGCGCCGATCCGTCATGTCTCACCCCTAGAGGCACACAGTCTTGCAAGACGCCGCCTTTTTTGCCCGAGCGCCTCGCTCAGCGATAGCATCCTCATTTGACTTGAGGCAAACCCAGTCGTGAGTCCCGGTTTTTTTCCGTTCGCGCCGGCGATTCTGGCTCGTTTCCATGGTTTGGATGGTTTTCCGCGAAAGCCACCCGGCTTCGGCGAACCGCCAAATGTCAAAGAACTCAAGTGGTTGGGCATCACGGCGGTGCCTAAAATTGGGTTCGGTCCAAGAAACCTGCCCCTTCGCTCGACCCTCCCCCGATGGTTCGCCCGCGCGCGGGCATCGCCAGCACGCGGTGGCGATCTGGGCAGGCGTGGCCATGGTTCTCTCGATCCGATCCATGAACCGGTTCTACCCCGGAGGCGTAGAGGCGGCCTGAACAATCGGGCGCGCCCGGCATTTCAAGAGGGGTTGGCCCTCTCTTCGTCTCAGGGGATCAGGACGATCTTCCCGAAGGCTCGGCGGTCGATCAGGTCGCGATACCCGTCCTGAATCTGCGACAGCGGCAACTCCGCGTCGATCGCCGGGTTTAACCGCCCGTCGGCAATCATATCGAGCAGCACCGCGTGGTTTTCGCGGGTCCAGCCATTCGATCCGATGATGGTGAACTCGAACGACCAGATGTAGCGGATGTCGGTCTTGGGGTCATATCCCGCCGTGGCCCCGCAGGTCAGCAGCCGCCCGCGCAGCCGCAAAGTGCGGAAGCACTCGGCCCAGGTCGCGCCACCGCTGTAGTTCACGACCACGTCGACGCCACCGCCGCCCTCGTAGGTCCGCGGCTTGCCGTAGCTCTTGATGACCTCCTCGACGTACCCGGCGCGCAAGGTGTCGATCACGTGATCGGCGCCGAGCGCGCTCAGCTTCTCGGCCTTGTCCGGCGAGCTGGTAACCGCCACCACGTGACAGCCAGCGAGCTTCGCCAGCTGGACGCAGCAGGTGCCGACGCCGCCACTCGCGCCGAGGATCAGCACCTTCTCTCCCGTCCGCACTTGGCCGCGCGTGTACATCATGCGGATCGCCGCGCCGTAGGCGGTCGGCAGGCACGCGGCCTGCGCGTAAGTCACCTTGTCGGGGATGGGCAGCAGCCATTCCGGCGAGATCGCGATGAGCTCGCAGGCGCCGCCGCGGAGCGTCTCGCCCATCATGCCCGATGGTTTGCGGTTCGGGATGACGGCGACGCGGTCGCCGACCTTCCAGCGCGCGCGGTCGACTTCCGAGCCTAGCTCCACAATCTCTCCAGCGACATCGGCGCCGGGGATCATCGGCATAGGGGTCCTGAGGCCGGGGATGCCGCGGAGGATCATGGGATCGAAGCCGTTGAGGCTGACGGCCCTGACGCGGACGAGGCACTCGCCCGGCGCCGGCTCGGGCGCCGGAATGTCCTCGACGCGAATATTCTCCAGTGACCCGTGCGCGTGGAACACCGCGGCTCTCATGAGCATTCTCCGAGCTTCATTGCGGGGCTTCCCGGGCGGCCTCGCGTCCGGCGATGCGTCCGCCGATGAAGCATTCGGCGAGGTTGCCGCCGGACATATAAAGGTGTCCGAAGGCGCTGCCGAGCTCGCCCGCAGCGTAGAGCCGCGGGATCGGCGCGCCGAACGGGTCGATGACGCGCTGAGCCTCGTCGTGGCGCGGTCCGCCCTGGGTGTTGGACACGATCGGCCAGAGTTTCGCCGCGTAGAAGGGCGGCTCCGCGATCATCATCATGCTGCTGGGAGGCCGGCCGAACTCCGCGTCCTCCTGGTGAGCGCAAGCCTGGTTCCAGCGCGTGATGCTGTCGGCGAGGATGCCGGCATCGAGATCGATCAGCCGCGCCAACTCCGCCACGCTCGCGGCGCGCCGGAGAATGCCGAGCTCGATCTCGGCCGTATTGTCGGCGCTCCAATCGAAACTCACGGCGGGGTCGTTGTAGGTCGGCCGGCCCAGAGGATAGCGCCTGCGCCCGGCCTCGTCCGTGATCAGCCAGCAGGGAATCCGGCCATAGCGCTGGCGATCCGCATCGTAAGGCTCTAGCAGGCGGGCGCCGGTGTCCTGAAGGTAGGGCGGGTACTCGTTCATGAACCGCCGCCCGGAGCGGTCGACCACGATCCAGGTCATGACCACGTCGCCGCGCGGACCTTCGCCCGGCAACCAATCGGGCAGGCGCTTGGTGCGGATGCCGTAGGGGTAGGCGGGATCGGGATGCCGGAAACCATAGGAGCCGTGATAATGCCACATGTGCCAGAGATCGGCCCCAAGCTCCTGAGCCATGCGGACGCCGTCGCCCGTGTTCCCACTCACAGCGGCCGACAGCACAGGCTTGCCTTGCCAGAACTGCGCCTGCATCTCGGAGGCTGCCTCGAAGCCGCCGGACGCCAGGACCACACCGCGGCGTGCGCGGATCGAACGCAGGTGCCCGCCGGACTCGACCTGCACCCCGCGCACGACGCCCGCGGCGTCCGCGTAGAGCCGGCGCGCCGGCGCTTCGGTGCGCACGTCGATCCCGCGCCCGCGTAGATTGTCCTGGAGCACATGAAATAGCAGCGCGCCCGCGCGCGATCCCCGCACGTGCGGATAAAGGCGAATGGGGTCGATGCTGGGGACGTCGTCGACATAGACGAAGCCGAAGGTGCGATGACCCGCGAACGGGTAGTTGCCGGCGGCCTGGCGGCGCGAGATCACGGCCCCGCTTGTTCGGCCGAGGGCGCGTACGAAGTCCTCGGCCTCGGTCATTCCTCTTGCCAGGGTTCGCAAGAGAGGTTCGGGCGCGGTTGCGCCGTTGGTCTCGCGGAGATACGCGAAAGCAGCCTCCGCATCGTCCGCGACCCGCACGCCGCCCGCCGAGCAAACGGAGATGCCGCCGGGCTCGCACATTTTTTCAACCAGCGTTACGCGTACACCGGCGTCGACCGCGCTGAGTGCCGCGACCGCGCCCGCATATCCGCAGCCGACCACGGCGACGTCCGTCTCTTCGTCCCAGGCTTCCGGCAGGGCAAGGCGCGGCATGAGGCTTAGCCCTTGAGATCCGGATAGAGCACCATCAGCCCCTCGATCAGCTCGCGCGCCATCTCCGCGAGGAGCGCTCGGCCCTTTTGCGCGGTGGCAAGCGTTGGATCGCCGCGCACCCCGGTTCGACTGTAGTCGGGCCCGCTGTCGGGATCGCCGCTGAAGCGGGTTGGCCGCCGGAACACGGTCTTGGGCTCGGCGAGCATGGCACCGTAATCCTCCACCGCGCGATCCATGCGCACCAGGCTCGGCTCGATGGCGAGGATCGTCGAGGTCTCCCATTCATCACCGTGCCCGCCGAGCTTCTGGCCGCCGCTGGCGCGCACGGCGGAGCCGAGCTGGCGGATGTCGGCGACGGCAATGCGCACGCCGGTCGCGGCCAGCAAGTCGCGTACGACGATCTGCAGCGGTTCCTCGGTCGATACTCCCGTGTTGATCACCACGATGCGCTGAGCGCCGTCAGCGATGAGCTTCGCCAGCAGCTCGCGCATCATGGCCGAGAACGTGTCGGCGGAGAGATGCTGGCTGCCGGGATAGCGCGTGAAGGCGGGGTAATAGCCGTGCGACACGACAGGCGCCACCAGGACGGGCAGATCCGCCGCGACGCGGCTCGCCAGCTCGCGCGCCACCAGCCAATCGGTCTTCATCGGAAGATGATGGCCATGCTCCTTGGCGATCGCCCCCAGCGGCACCAAGATGACGGCTCCGGCATTGAAGCGCGCCTCCACCTCGGGCCAGGTCAGATCCTCGACCCAGGCGCCGATCACAGCCAGCGCTCCAGGAACCGGCGCACGTCCGCGCCCCAGATCTGCGAGCCGCGACTCTCGAAGAGGTGACCCTCCTCGCGCGTCAGCCCCCATTGCGGATAAATGCGGGATTCCACCACCTTGCCGCTGCCCTCGAGCGATTGCGCAAGCGCGAGCGTGGGTCCGATGCTGTAGTCGTTTGCGGCCTGGATGAAGAAGATCGGATGGCTCAACTCCCCTGCAGCCGCCAGCATCCCCGCGCGCAGGGCAGGCGTGCGCTCCCAATTCATCGCGGCTCCCGCGAACTCGACGGCGCAGCGCAAGCGGTCGGTCTTCGCCGCGGCGAGCAGGGTCGTGGTGCCGCCGAAGGAGCTGCCCATGATGCCAATGTGCTCGGGCGTCACCTCGGGGTGCGTCAGCAGCATGTGCAGCGCCGCCAGGACGTCCCCTGCCTCCTGGTCGAGGCGCCGGACCAGTTGGACGTCGTATTCCGCGGTGCCGAACTCCGCGGTCACCTCCGTGCGCCATGGTTTGCCCGGAGAATTGCCGTAGCCGCGGCGATGTGGCAGGAAGGATGCGATACCCCAGCTCATGAGCAACGCGGCGGTTCCCGGCCGGCAAACGTCCTGGGTTCCCTGGGTGATCCCGCTGCCGTGGTTGGTGATCATGCAGGGAAATGGGCCCGGACCCGGGGGCCGATAGAGATAACCCACGAGCTCCAGCTCGGCGCTCCGAAAGCGAATCTCCTCGGGCACGATCGGGAGATCGATCAGGTCATGATCGCCGCTCCAATGCGCATCGCCCATGCCCGTCTCGCGCTCGATGCAGCGTTCGAACCGGTCGATCGCCGCGCGCATGTCCTCGCGCACGGCCTTGAAGTCCGGGCTGGCGGCACGTGCGGCAAGATCGGCGTCATGCTCGGCTTCACCGGCAAAAGCGCATTCCCAGCTCACGTCCGGCCCGTCGCCGCTCAGCTTCGCACGGATCTTGCCGGCTGGCAGGCCCATGGCGATTCGCAACAAAGATGCGCGCCGGCGCATTGCCAGGACGTGCTCGGCGAGGTTTGGCTTCGCGTAGTAGTGCGTCCGCTCCACGATCATGGCATCGCCTCATCCAGGGAAATGGCAGCGCACCCAGCGGCCGGGCTCGGCTTCGCGGAACTCGGGCACCGTAACCCGACATTCCGCGGCCGCGCGCGGGCACCGCGGATGGAAATGACAGCCGGATGGCGGATCGATTGGGCTCGGCACCTCGCCGGGCGGCGCAGCCTGCTTCGAGCGGCGCCGCGGGTCGGGCTGCGGCACGGCTGCGAGAAGCGCCTGAGTATACGGGTGCAACGGCCGTGCGAAGATCGCGGCCTCGTCGGCGAGCTCAACCAGCCGGCCCAGATACATCACCGCGACCCGGTGGCTGACGTGGCGCACCACCGCGAGGTTATGTGAGATGAACAGCAGCGTGAGGTCGAGGCGATGCTGCAGCTCAGCCAGTAGATTCAAGATCTGCGCCTGCACGGACACGTCGAGCGCCGATACCGCCTCGTCGCACACAATGAGCCGCGGCTTGAGCGCGAGCGCGCGGGCGATGCCGATGCGCTGGCGCTGCCCGCCGCTGAAGGCATGGGGGTATCGGCGAGCGGCGTCGGCGGGCAACCCTACTGTCTCCAGAAGCGTCGCGGCCTGGCGCCGCCGGTCTGGGCCACCGACACCGAAATTCCTAAGCGGCTCAGCTACGATCTCGCCCACGCGCATGCGCGGATTGA
>DASZHJ010000215.1:0-13161 GCA_035938015.1 Allostellaceae bacterium | reverse complement strand
CGGATCCGCGCTTGAGCATGACGCCGGTATGCGACGAGGATTGCCTCGTGCATATGACATCTCCTAGACACGAGAATATCGCAGAAGTACTCTGATTTGAATATTATATAGTAATTTTTGTGGCCATAGTCAAGTACAGATAATTGAGTTATAGTTTACATCAATAAATACAAATTAGTATTGCGGGAACAAATCCAAGGCAGGTGATCAGCGGACCATCGACGAGGCGTGCGGAAGTTCGACAGCGGTACCCGTACACCCAGGAGCGTCGATGTAGCAGAACCCACTTGATATTTCGTTCGCGATCGCAGCGCTCAGAGCGTGATCGTGCCCTCGAGGAAGAGAACCGCATGCCCGGCGATGATCACGCGCTCGCCGCGATCCTCGCAGAAGAAGACGCCACCTCGTTTCGACAGTTGATGGCCGACGAGCCGGCGCTTGCCTAGGCGCTCCGACCAGTATGGAACGAGGCTGCAATGCGCAACCCCCGAGGCCGGATCCTCGGGAACGCCGTTCGCGGGCGCAAAGAAGCGCGAGACAAAATCTCCCGGGCCGCCCGGAGCCGTCACGATCACCGCTGCGCGGTCGAGCCGCGCGAGTTGCTCAAGATCGGGTACAAGTCCCCGCACCGCTTCGGCATTGCGAAAGACTGCGAGATAGTGCTGCGCCGCCAAAACCTGCTCCGGCTTCGCGCGGAGGCCGCCCACCAACAGCGCCGGCGCTGGGCAAGGCGTGGGCCGCCGCGCCGGGAAGTCCATTTCCAGAAGCTCTTGGGATCGTCGAACGAGCAAAGGCCCGCTGAGACTCGAAAAGCGCACCTCCGCGCGCGAACGGTCGATGCGCTCGAAAATGATATGCGCTGCGGCGAGCGTCGCATGACCCACCAAATCGACCTCGAGGGTCGGCGTGAACCATCTTATGTGCCAGCCCTCGGGCGTCGGCACGAGGAAGGCCGTCTCCGAAAAATTCATCTCGGCGCCGATGCGCTGCATCGTCTCGTCGGGGAGCCAGGATTCTAGCGGGCAGATCGCAGCGGGATTGCCGGCGAACGGCCGGTCCGAGAAGGCGTCGACGATATAGAGCGGAAGCTTCATGCGGCGATCGGCTCGCGCCGCAGCACGCGGCCTGGGCGCGCGCCGGTGCCGGCGCCGTGTTGCCATACGATGACCCCGTTCACCATCACCAGCTCGATCCCGATCGCCGGCTGCGCGGGATGGATGAAGTCCCCCGCATCCTTGACGCTCTCGGGGTCGAAGATCACGACGTCCGCATGGGCGCCCTCGCGCAGGATGCCCCGGCCCTGGAAGCCGAACCAAGCTGCCGGCAGGCCCGTCATCCGCCGCACCGCTTCTTCCAGGTAGAACAGGCCGAGCTCTCGGGAATAATGACCGAGCACGCGCGGGAATGTGCCCCAGAGGCGCGGGTGCGGGTGCTTGTCGTGCGGCAGGCCGTCGGAACCGATCATCGTGTGCTCATAGGCGAGGATCGCCTGCACGTCACCCTCATCCAGCTGAAAATAGATCGCGCCGGCCGGAAGCAATCGCTCCGCGGCTTCCATGTTGCTGCAACCCCACTCGGCCGCGATTTCGTCGAGCATCTTGCCGGCGAGTGCCGGGTGATTAGTAGACCAGGTGACCATGATGCGCACGCCGGGCTTGGCGCGGCCGGGATCGAGCGTTTTGGAGCTCGCATTATAGGGATAGGCGTCGAGACCGACCTCCTGGGAGCGACGCGCCGTCTCGATCACAGCCAGGGTCTTTGGCCCCTTGCCGAAATTTTCGCGGCCTGTGCACTGATGGTGCGAGATAGTCAAGGGCACGGCGGTCTCGCGCCCGATGGTCAGCGCCTCGTCGATCGCCTCCTCGAGCTTTTCGAAGTAGTTGCGGTGGTGCGAACAATAGAGTCCGCCGCCCGGCTTCACCGCCTCGACCAGTGGCAGGATCTCCTCGATGGGCGCCGCCACCGCGCTCGGATAGTCGAGGCCGGTGCTGAATCCGATGGCGCCCTCGCTCATGGACGCGCTCACCTGGCGGGCCATTTCCGCGACTTCGGCCGGCCTGGCAGCCCGATCCATACGGTCCATGACGCGGTGGCGCAGCGTGATGTGGCCGACGAGCAGGCCACAGTTGAGCGCGGGCGGGCTCTCCTCGAGCGCCGCCACCAGATCGCGGAACCGCGCGAAGCGGAACCAGCCGGCCTCGCTTCCCAGTAGGTCCAGCGGCGGCGGCGGCACGCCATCGAGCACCAGGGGCGCGAGGCTCACCCCGCAATTCCCGGCCACCACCGAAGTGACGCCCTGGCTCACCTTGGGCGCCATATCCGGCATCGACAGGAGAGCACGGTCGTCATGCGTGTGGGCATCGATGAAGCCGGGCGCCACAACCATGCCGCGGGCGTCGATCTCGCGCGCGCCTCGGGCCGAGATGGTGCCAATCTCGACGATGCGGCCGCCGGAGATCGCCATATCCGCGGCGAAGCGCGGCTTGCCGGTGCCGTCGATAATGGCGCCGTTGCGGATCACCAGCGGGGTCGCCTCATGGTTGCTCATTGGGTGCACGCTCCCTGGGTGAATGATGGTCGCGCCAGTGATGGGCGATGTCGAGTCGCCGGCAGACCCACACCCGGTCGTGCCGCTGGACATGATCGATGAAGCGCGCGAACGCCGCCGCGCGACCGGGCTTCCCCGCGAGACGGCAGTGCAGGGCGACCGTCATCATGCGCGGTTGCGCCGCACCTTCCGCGTAGAGCGTATCGAAATTGTCCTTGAGTGAGGTCAGAAAATCGCCGGACTGCCCCCAACCCAGGCCGCGGGCGAGCCGCGTGTCATTGTCCTCGAGCGTGTGCGGAATGATGAGGTGCGGCCGGCCGTGCTCGTGATTCCAATAGGGCAGCTCGTCGTTGTAGGCATCGCTGTCGTAGAGGAAGCCGCCCTCCTCCACGACGAGGCGCCGCGTGTTGGGGCTGGGCGTGCCGACGTACCAGCCGAGCGGCCGGCTTCCGGTGAGCCGGCGGATCGCCTCCACCGAGCGGGCGATGTGCTCGCGCTCGGTCGCCTCGTCGACGCCGTGATAGTCGATCCAGCGCCAGCCGTGATCGACGAAGTCGCAGCCCACCTCTGCCATGGCCTCGGCCGCCCTGGGGTTGCGCTCGAGCGCCATGCCGACGGCATAAGCCGTGAACGGCACCTTACGCTCGCCAAAGATCCGGAGTAGGCGCCAGAAGCCCACGCGCGCGCCGTACTCGTAAGCCGACTCCATGTTGAGATCGCGCGCATTGCGGAGCGGCGCGCCCGCCGCGAGATCGGTGAGCCGCGTTTCCGACTCACCATCGCCGTGCAGAATGGACCGCTCACCGCCTTCCTCGTAATTCAGCACGAAATTGACCGCGAGCCGCGCCTCACCTGGCCAGCGAGGATCGGGCGGGTGGCCCGCATAGCCGACGAGATCGCGCGGATAGTCGGTCATGACGGCACAGGCTCGACCACGGCATCGGTTCGCGCAAGCTCTTCCGCTGGAATGTGGCAGACGATGCGATGACTGCCTCGAGCCAGGCGCTGCTCCACGGGCTTCTGTTGCTCGCAGATCGCGCCGATTTTGCGGTGGCAGCGCGTATGGAAGGGACAGCCGCTCGGCGGCGACAGCGCGCTGGGTATCTCGCCCTCGAGCACGATCCGCTGATGCGGCGCCGTGGCGTCCGCGAGCGGCATGGCCGAGAGCAGCGCTTCGGTATAGGGATGATGGGGCGCCGCGAACACCTCCGCCGTAGTACCGCTCTCCATGATCTGACCGAGATACATCACCACCACGCGGTCGGCCATGTAACGGACGAGACCGAGGTCGTGGCTGATGACGAGGAGCGTGGTACCATGGCTCTCCTGGATCTCGATCAGCAGCTCGGTAATCGCCGCGCGCACGGAGACGTCGAGCGAGGATACCGGCTCGTCCGCGACGACGGTGCTGGGCCGCCCGGCGAAGGCCCGGGCGATCGCCACCCGCTGCTTTTGCCCACCCGAGAGGTGCTGCGGCTTCCGGCTCGCCAGCGCGGCAGGCAGTCGCGTCAGGCGTAGCAATCGGGAGGTTTCCCGCTCCACCTCGTCGCGCGAGCGGCCGATACCGAATTTCCGGATCACCCGGCCGATCTGCGCGCCGACGCTGTAGCAGGGATTGAGCGTCTCGTCGGGATTCTGGAACACGATCTGCAGCGCGCGGCGCTGCTCGGGAGTGCGGCGCTCGACCGGTAGCCTCGCGAGCTCGACGCCCTCGAATTCGATCGAGCCCGAAGTCGCCGCCTCGAGTCCCATCAGCACCTTGGCGAAGGTGGATTTTCCGCAGCCGGACTCGCCGACGATCGCCAAGGTCTGGCCGCGGCGCACCCGGAAGCTGAGCTTCTGGTTCGCCTTGAGCACACGCCGCCCCGAGAGGCCCAGGAACGCCGCCAAGCCGACCTTGTCGATCAAGTAGTGCTTGTCGAGATCGCGCACGCTCAGCAGGATCTCCTCTCCGGCGATGTCCGCGCCCGGTTTGGCCGCCGGCGGCTCCTCGATCGCGGCGATCTCCGACCAGCGCCGGCAGCGCACGCTGTGCGCGCGCTCGGCGCGCACCGGCACGAGTGCCAATCGGCCCTGATCGCAGATACCCGACACCGCGTGATCGCAGCGCGGCGCGAAGGCACAGCCGGGCGCGCGGTCCGCCGGCTGGGCAACCTGTCCGCGGATCGGGCGCAGCCTGTGCTCGCGCTTGTCGGTGTTGAGCGACGGAATGCATCGCAGCAGCCCCGCCGTATAGGGATGGCGCGGCGCCCGGAAGATATCCTCGACCGGGCCCTCCTCGACGATCTCGCCCGCATACATGACGGCCACCCGCTCGCACATCTGCGCGATCAGGCCGAGATTGTGCGAGATATAGATGAGCGCCATGCCGTATTTTTTCTTCAAGCCGGCGATCAGCTCCACCACGCCCGCTTCCACCGTGACGTCGAGGTTGGTCGTGGGCTCGTCGAGCAGCAGCAGCGCCGGGCGGCCGAGCAGCGCCATGGCGATCACGGCCCGCTGCTGCTGCCCGCCCGAAAGCTGATGCGGATAGGCGTTGAGGATACGCTCGACGTCGGGCAGGCCGACGTCGCCCAGTATCGCGCCAGCGCGCTCACGCGCGGCCGTCCAGGAGACGCCGGCATGGAACACAGCCGCCTCTGCGATCTGCTCGCCGATCCGCATGGACGGATTGAGCGCGGCACCTGGCTCCTGGAAGACCATGGCGATGCCGCCGCCCCGCAGGCGCCGGAGCTCCTCGGGCGGCAGACCCGCGATGTCCCGGCCCTTAAAGCGCACTTCGCCGCCGACGATCGCCGCATTCTCCGTGAGATACGCCATGACCGCGAGCGCCAGCGTCGACTTGCCGCAACCTGATTCGCCGACCAGGCCCAAGCTCTCGCCGGCGGAAAGCCGCAAGGAGACGCCGCTCACCGCGGGGATGGCGCCGAGGCGCGTCTCATAGGAAATCGAGAGCTCGTCGATCTCCAGGAGCGGTGCCGCGCGCTCGGCCGCGGTGGCGGGGCGGAGCGCGGTCATAGGCGCTTCCCGATGTCGCCGAGGCCGTCGGCGAGCAGGTTGAAGCCGAGCACCAGCGAGGAAATGGCGAGGCAGGGAAACACCACCATGTGCGGATAGATCATGGCGAATTGCCGCGTCTCGTTGATCATTCCGCCCCAATCGGGCGCGGGCGGCGGCAAACCCAAACCAAGGAATCCCAGCGTTCCGATGGTCACGGTGACGTAGCCGAGCCGCAGGCAGGCATCGACGAGCAGCGGACCGGCGGTATTCGGGAAGATCTCGGCCAGCATGATGTACCAGGGCGATTCGCCGCGGACCTGCGCCGCCGCGACGAAAGCCCGGCCGCGCACGTCGAGCACCAGGCCGCGCACGATCCGCATCACCGCCGGCCCGCTCGCGAGGGTCACCGCGACGATGATGTTGAGGCCCGAGGAGCCGAATTTCTCGATGATGACGATGTAGAGCACCAGTGCCGGAAACGCCAAGACGAGATCGCTCGCGCGAGACAGCAACTCGTCGATCCAGCCCTGGCGATAGCCGGCGAGCAGGCCGGCGGCCACCCCGACCACATAGGCGCTCGCCGTCGCCGCCGGCGCGTAGATCAGCACGGTGCGGGCGCCGAATATAATGCGCGACAGCACGTCGCGCCCGAGCTGATCGGTGCCGAGAACGAAGAGCTGGCCGCCGGCTCCGCGGGACCAGGGCGGTGCCATCGGCTGGATCGTCGCGGTCGGAGAGAAGGGCGCCAGCAGCGGCGCCAGGATCGCAACCGCGACCCAGAACAGGATGATGCCGAGGCCCAGGATCGCGATCGGGCTCTCGCGCAGCAGGGCGATCCGCTCGAGGACGCCCGGGCCGCGCAGGGACGCTTGGCTGACGCCGGGGTCCGGCTCTTGTCCCTCGCCGAGTGCCACGGTCATCGGAAGCGGATCCTCGGATTCAACCAGGCATAGGCGATGTCGGCGAGGCTTTGCGTCGCGACCGCGATCGCCACCGCGACCATCGTGCAGGCCTCGAGCAGGAACAGGTCCCGGCTCAGCGTCGCCTGCAGGATCAGCGAGCCGAAGCCCTTATAGGCGAAGAACAGCTCGACCACGATGATGCCGCCGATCAGCCAATTCACGTGCAGCATGATGACCGTGAAGGGCGTAATGAGCGCATTGCGGAGCGCGTGACGCAGGATGATGCGGCGATACGGCACGCCCTTCAAAAGCGCGGTGCGGATATAGGGCCTCGCCATCACGTCGATCATCGAGGCGCGGGTCATGCGCGCGACATAGCCGAGATCGTAGAGCACGAGCGCCGCCACCGGCATGACGAGCTCGCGATAGGAGAAGCCGTCGATCATGCTGCTGGTTCCGGGGAGCCAGTGCAGGAAGAAAACGAACACGGTCGAGAGCAGCACCGTGCTGGCGAAGGGCGGGATCGAGGTAGTGATGACGCAAACGAGCGTGATCGCCCGATCGACCATGGTGCCCGGGCGAATGCCCGCGAGGACCCCGAGGGTCAGCGCGAGCGGCACCAGGGTCGCGAAAAAGAACGCCGCGAGGACCGCGGTATTGCCGAGCCGATCCAGCAGCACCCGCGCCACCGGCTCGTTGAAGACCCGCGACATGCCGAGGTCCCCGCTCGCGAAGCGGTCGAGCCAGGCGACGTAGCGGACGACGGCCGGCCGCGAGTAGCCGTGCTGCTCGAGCCAGAGACTACGCTGCTCCTGGGTCGAGAACGGACCGAGCTCGTCGATGGCGACGGATTGGGGCGAGAGCTCGAACAGGCTGAACAGGATGACGGACGCGACCAGCATGGTCGCGAGCAGGTAAGCCAGGCGGCGAAGGATGATCCGAAGCATCGGGGCTCATCCTCCGGGCTTGACCTCCCGCATTGGTCAATCTCCCGCTCGCCCGGTGCGCGCACCGCCTCTCGCCTGGGCGATGATGCCGTAATGCTCGGGCCGCCGGTTGCGGTCGAGGCCGAAGAACTCCTTGTAATAGCGCGCCATGCCGAGATCGCAGCGATAGACCACCGTCTCGTCGCCCACACCCTGCGAGAGTGCCACGACATCGCCCGAGGGCGCGATGACGCAGCTGTGTCCCAGCATATCGACGCCCTCCTCGCGCCCCGCTTTCGCGGTGGCCGCGATCCAGATCCCGTTCTGGTAGGCGGCCGCCTGCATGCTAATGAGGTGATGAAAGGCGCGGTGCGCGTTCTGCTCGGGATAGTCCGGCAGCTGCGCCGGCGTGTTGAAGCCGAGCACGACCAACTCAGCTCCCCGGAGCGCCATGACGCGGTAGGTCTCGGGCCACCGCCGATCGTTGCAGATGGCCATGCCCACCGTTGTCCCGAAGCTCTCCCAGACGGGAAAGCCGAGGTTCCCGTCCTCGAAATAGAGCTTCTCGAGATGCTGAAACGGCAACGTCGGATTGTTCACGGCGGAGCCAGGGACGTGAACCTTGCGATACTTGCCGATGATGCGCCCGTCGCCTCCGACCAGGACCGCGCTGTTGTAGCGGTGCAGCCGACCATGCTCCTCCACCAGCTCGCAATATCCGAGATAGAAGCCGATGCCGAGCCGCGGCGCCAAATCGAAGAGCCGCTGCGTCTCCGGGCCCGGCATCTCGCGCTCGAAATAGCGATCGATCTCTCGTTGATCCTCGATGTGCCAGCGTGGAAAGAAGGTGGTGAGCGCCATTTCCGGAAACACTATAAGCTCGCCGCCTTGCGCCTTGGCACGCTGCATCAGCGCCATCAGCCGTTCCACTACCACGGCGCGGCTCTCGTCCCGCGCGATCGGCCCGAGCTGCGCACATGCGATCGTCAGGTATCTGGACATCCGATTTTCCTCGCGTTTGATGTCACGAGCCTCAGGCGGAGCCATCAGGCCGCTTCGCTCATCACGAACGCCGCCAGGAGCCGCGCTGCATCACCAAAATCCGCCATGCTCATGGCCTCGTCGGGATTGTGGCTGCCGTTGTCGTTGCGGATGAAAATCATGTTGGCGGGCACGCCGAAATTGGCGAAGACGGCGGCATCGTGGCCGGCCCCGCTTGCCATCTCGACGGCGGCGATGCCGGCCTCGTCGGCGAGTCGCTTTAGCCGCTCGCGCCCAGCCGGATCGAGCTGGGCCGGCTCGCTGACGAGTTCCGCGCCGAGCTCGAACCTCACCCGGTGTCGCGCGCCGATCTCGTCGGCCAGCCTTTGCGCCTTGGCGCAGGCAAGCCGCATCGTCTCATCGGAAATGCTGCGAAAGTCGAGCACGAACCGGACCTCGCCCGCGATCTTGCTGGGGCCATGCAGGGCGGGATCCGTATAGAGCTCGCCCGAGGTGACCGTGAGGTCGTGGCCTTCGGCCTCCCAGGCGATCCACGCCTCGCTCAAGGCGTGCACGAGCGATACCGTCGCCGCCACCGCGTCGCGGCGATGCGCCCGCGGCACCGCTCCGGAGTGAGCGTAGGCGCCGATAGAGCGGGCGTTGCGGTAGCGCCGGCAGCCACGAATGCCCGTGACGATGCCGACCGGGGCGCCGCTGCCGACCAGCACCGGGCCCTGCTCGATATGCACCTCGACATAGCGGCGAAGCCGTGCGGGATCGAGGTGAGCCGCGCCTCGGCGGACCGCTTCGACATCGCAGCCGAACTCCGCCATATGCTCGGCCATGCTCCGGCCGGTATCGGACCGCGGGACCAGCAGGACTTCGGCTGGTAGCCGCCCGAATGCCGCGTAGCTCCCCGCATAAGAGGCGTCGAACCACGCGGCCTCTTCCGCGCGGATCCCCATGACAACGATATCGAAAGCCGGTCTCCACCCGGACCGACGCGCGCCCGCGAGGAGCGCAATCCCAGCCACCACGCCGGCGGCGCCGTCGTAGTTGCCGCCCTGAGGTACCGAGTCCAGGTGCGAGCCGATGACGATCGCCGGTGCCGTCCGGTCGCGGCCGGCTAGCGCCGCGTAGCTGTTCGCGGCAGCATCGACCCGGACCTCTAGATCCAATGCGGTCGCGACATCGCGGAACATCTCGTGCGCGAGCTGCTCGCCCGCGCCGTAGGAATCGCGGACGATGCCTTTGCCTTTCCTGGTCTTGGCCGCAAGCTCGTCGAAGAGGCGCTCCGCCAGGGCGAGATCGGGCGTGAGCATCCGTCAGCCGATCACAGCTTGTGCTCGGGCTCGCCTGCGTCGGCGATGAGGCCGATCGAGCGGATGCCGTGCATGGCGAGCGCCTCGTCCACGTCGCCGGGCGCTCCCGCGACCCCGACCGCGCCCACTGCCCTGCCGTCCGCGGCGCGCGCGAAAACGCCGCCCAGCACCGGCATCAAACGACCACCAGTCGCGCCTTGGATGCCAGCAAACCAGCTCTCCCAGCCCTTCACCTGGTCGCGCAGAGTCCGGCTGGGCAAGGCGAGCGCAAAGCAGCCCCAGGCCTTGTTGAGCGCAATATCGGCGCGGGCGAAGCCGGCCTTTTCATCGCGCGCGAGCGCCAGCACGTTTCCGCCATCGTCCACCACCGCAATGGCGACCGCCGGGCACGCGACCTCGGACGCCCGCTTGCGCGCGTTCAAGATGATCGTGAGCGCCTGCTCCGCGGTCAGCCCCAGCATCCGCTACCTCGACTCCCGGCGCGCGCTCATGCCTCGACCGCCATCTCGTTGCAGAAGACATAGAGCGACGGGTGCGCGGTGGCGCCTTTGATCTTCTTGTCGAACACCTGGAAGATCTTGTTCCAGACCGGCTGCACGATCGGGCCGTCCTCCTGCAACATCGCTTCGAGCTTGGCCATGACATCGCGCCGCTTCTCCATGTCGAGCAGGCCTTCGGCCTCGGTCAAGAGACGATCGAATTCGGGGTTCGAGTAATGGGATTCGTTCCAGGATTGGCCGGTCCGGTAGGCGAGACCCAGCGTCATGACCCCCAAGGGCCGGTGCGCCCAGCCGATGAAGCCGAAGGGCACATCCGTCCAGATCTTGTTGTACTCGGCGGTCGGCATGATGTTGACGGAAACCCGGATGCCCGCCGCCTTCCACTGCTCCACCAGCGCCTGCACGAGTTGCGGCTCCCAGCTCGGATCCTTGCGGCAGCTGATCGAGAGATCGATCCCGTTGGGGAACCCGGCTTCGGCAAGCAGCTGCTTCGCCCGCGCGACGTCCTGCTTGAAGGCGGGTAACTTCGCGTAGTCCGGCAGCGTCGGGGCGACATGATGATGCTCGGCTGCTGAGCCCGTATCCTGCAAAGTGACGTCGAGAATCTTTTGGGCGTCGATGGCGAGCCGCATCGCCTGGCGGAGTTTCTTGTCCGTGAACGGCTTCTCGTCGTAGTGCACGCGGGCGACCCCGGTTTGCGCCGTGACGGCCTCGTAGACGGTGGCGTTCGGGAGCGCCTTGAGGGAAGCGATCAGGTCGTTGCTGATCAGCTGCAGGCCGTCGACTTGCTGCGAGGCGAAGGCCGCCAATTGAGGACCGGGATCGTCGCCGAGGTCGACGAACTCCAGCGTGTCCACATAGGGTCCGGTGCCCCAGTAGTCCTTGCGCGCACGGTATAGCGCGCGCTTGCCGACCTCGAGCTCCATGAGCTCGAACGGGCCGGTACCGTTGGCGCCCACCTTGTATTCGCCCTTGTCGGTGGGATCGAGGATCGACATCGGATAATGAAATAAGTGCTCGGGCACCGCGACCTGCGCCACCTTGCAGTTCAGGCGAACCGTGTGGCTGTCGACCTTCTCGATGGCGTTGGCGTCCCAGAGGCGGCTCGCTTTCTTGGGATTGCCTTTGTCGTCCTTCTCGGCGGTCTCGACCTCCGAGATCATATAGGAGCGCATCAGCCCGAGCATCGAGGAGCCGACCGCGGGATCCAGCACGTGCTTCAGGTTCCAGATCACGTCGTCAGCCGTGAAGTCGCCGCCTTTGTGCCATTTGACGTTCTTGCGCACATGGAGCGTCCAGGTCTTCAGTTCCGGGCTTACCTCCCAGCTCTCCAGCAACCCCGGCTGGGTCACGTTGTCGGCGCCCGTCACGGTCAGAAAGTCATTGCTCTGACGGACGATGTTGCTGGCGGAGGTCGCGGACAAGGTATGCGGAGACTTGACGTCGAAGACCCGCATGCTGATGCGCAGCCGGCCGCCCTTGGGCAGGGTCGCTTGCGCGGAAGCCGGGGCGACGCCGAGGCCGCCCACGAGTCTATCCGCGAGCGCGTAGGCGGCCGTCGCCGACAATCCCAGCAGCGTCGCGGTGCGCAGGAACTCGCGCCGGTCGAGCCTGCCCTCTGCCAGCCGCGCCTGCAGAACGGACAGGTAAGGATGCCGCGTCTCCATCGTCCAGCCCTCCCCAGTAGTGTTCGCTGCGGGTGTTTACACCGCGTTCAGCGATATTTATCGAGCATGCTAGGCCTCAGCGACGGCCGTTCGCAAGGCGAACCGCGTCCGGGTGAAAGCGCAAGCGCAACATCGCCCAGATCCCGAAAGCCGGACCGATCGCGAGAATGGCAAAGGCGTGTCGCCAGCCGATCCATTCGACCAGGAATGGCGTCAGATGGATGGTGACGGTGGTCAGCAGAAAACCGGCGCAAGTCTGAACCGTGATCATGGTTCCCGTGAGGCTGCGATCGGACAACTCGATCACGCTCGCGGTGAATTGCGGCGAGTCCGCGACGACCGTGCAGCCCCAGACCAGGCAAAGCACGCACAGGATCGAGGGATCGCCGCCGAAAAGCCGGCCGGCCAACAAGCAGCAGGTGCCGCTGATCGCCATCGCCGCGACGGTCAGGGTCGTGCGGCCGATGCGGTCCGCAACAAGCCCGCCGAGGATGCAACCCACCGCGCCCATGGCGACGCTGGCGAAAGTGAGGAGTTTCGCGAGCACGGCGGAGTCCGGTCCGCCCGGCCGGATGGCAAAGCTTGCGCTGAGGAAGATCCCGAGCCAGCCCCACATGGCGAAGAGCTCCCACATGTGCCCGAGGTAGCCGAGATTGGCCAAGCGCAGCGATTTGCGCTGCCATGCTTGCAAGACCGAGCGCGCGCGGAAGGCGCTCGCTTGTGCGTGCGCCGGACCCAGCCCCACCAGGCCGACCAAGAGGGCCGCGACCACGGTCGAGGCGGACGCGGCCTCGAGCGTGAAGCGCCAGTCCACGCCGCCCCAGGCATCGATCAAATGCGGTGTGGCGAGACCGGCGGTCTGCGCGCCCACCAAAATGCCGACCAGCAGCCCACGATCCGAGACGGCCCAGGTCGATGCCATCTTCATGCCCACCGGATAGATACCGGCGGCGCAGGCGCCGGCAATGAAGCGCAGAGCCGCAAAGCCAAAGGAATCCGCGGGGACCACGAGCATGCAGGCATTGGCGATCGCGGCCACGAGCGCGGAGGCGGCAAAGAGCCCGCGTGGGTCGATCCGGTCCGGCAATCCCAGCAGCGCGCTCAGGAGCGTGCCGGCAACGAAGCCGACCGACACCGCGCTCGTGAGCAAGGCCGACTGGAAATTGTCGAGGGCGTAGCTCTCGCGCAGTGCCGGCAGGATGGCCGCGGCCGAGAACCACACCGTCATGGCCAGGATCTCGCAGACTGCAAGCAGGCCGATGGACGGCCACTTTCCGCGGAGCACCAGACGCGATCTCACGGGCTCATCCGCCTT
>DASZHJ010000214.1:0-10678 GCA_035938015.1 Allostellaceae bacterium | reverse complement strand
CGGGCGCAATGCCAGCGAGAGCGGCCTCGCCGGGCGCATCCGTTTACTCCAGGGCGATCTCTTCGCGCCCGTCATGGGCGAGCGTTACGACCTCATCCTCGCGAACCCGCCCTACGTCGACGCGAAGGGCATGGCGGCGTTGCCGCGCGAATACCGGCACGAGCCCGCGCTCGCCCTCGACGGCGGCGCGGACGGACTCGCCCTCATCAGGCGCATCCTCGCCGAGACGCCGGCGCATCTCACACCCCGGGGCGGCCTCCTCTGCGAAATCGGCAGTGGCAAAGCGCGGCTCGAGGCGGAATTCCCGCTGCCGTTCCTTTGGCTCGACACCGAGGCGAGCAGCGGCGAGGTGTTCTGGCTCGAGGCCGCGGGCTTTAAGCGGCGCTGATAGCGTTTCGTTAACCATATCTCCCTAGTTTGCCGGCCATGTCCGGCATGCTCAGGCCGAGCCGGCGCGACCTCCTCATCGCGACCGGCCTTTGCGTACTCTTCGGCGCCCGCGCGGTCGCCGAACCCTCCGTGCCGCGCCGCCTCAAGCTCAAGAACGCGAACACCGGCGAGAGTTTCGAGGGCCTCTACCGCGACGTCCAGGGGCCGATCCCCTCGGCCATCGAGGACCTTGCCGTGCTGCTCCGCGACCATCACGTGAACAAGGTCGGGCCCGTTCACGTCGACACCTTGGATTTCCTGGCCGACGTAATGGACGCCGTGGGCCTCTCACAGGCGACCGTGCTCTCCGCCTATCGAACGCCCGAGACCAACGCCAAGCTCGCCACATATATCGTCGGCGTCGCCGAGAAGAGCCAGCACCTCCTGGGCCGCGCGCTCGACGTGACCTTCGATGCGCGGCTCTCGGACGCGCGCACCGCTGCGCGCAAGATGGAACGCGGCGGGGTCGGTTGGTATCCGCGCTCGAATTTCGTCCACCTTGATACCGGGCCACTCCGGAATTGGGAGCGGGACGGCAGCGACATCGAGCTGCTGTTCGCCGCAGCCGAGCGCCGCCCGCTCACGGTCGCCCGCAGCCACCGGACAGCGCAGCCTGTCGCGGCCGTGACGCCGAGCCCGCACCTGCCGCCCTGCCGCGAGACCACGCACAGCGGCGTCCTGGTCGTGCGCGGCAGCGCTTGCGCGCTCTGAGCCGCTGATCCGCCGCTTCGGGAGGGATGCGCATGTCTCTGAATGGGCTGGCCGCGAGCGTCGCCGCCGCCGTTTTCCTGATCGCATTTTCGGTGGCGGCACAAACGCCGCCCCCGATCAACGTCGAGACCTGGCCGGACGACGTCCCCTGCGACGTTCTGAAAAAGGACCCGGACGGCACCTATGAGGTAACCGTGCCGATCACCCGGTTCTTCGTGACCCACACCGGCATGAAATACAGGAACACGCGCGAGACCCGGTATTGGGATCAGAAGTGCAAGGGCAAGACGAAACAGTAGCGCCCGCGCCTGCGGGCAAAATCACAGGTCACCCGCCCTTGAGGCGCGCCGCGGGGAAATAAAGCCCCAGCAGGCGCCGATCCCACCACACGCCCGTCGCCTTTTCCGCGCTGTCGGCAAAGGTGTAGTCGTAGAACCGTGCGCGCACGAAAATCGGCGGCTTCTCCGGAAACGGATTCTTTTCCAAGAGCGCCATCACGCTGGGCTCGTTCTGCAGGATCCGCTCGAGGAAGCGCGGAAACCACCGGAGACGCCGGGGATCGTCGAGCGCGGCGAACCACATCTGCCAGTCGAGCCGCGGCTGGTGCGGGATGTTCCAGCGCGGGGCGCGCGTGACGTCGCCGGGCTTATAGGGAAACTTGTACTCGCGCCAGTCCGTGCCGTCATCGGATCCCTCGATGACGATCTCGTGGCGCGTCGTGGTCATGACCGCGAACAAGCCGTAAGCGCCCACGATGTGCAGCGGCCCGATGAAATCGTCGACCGCCCGCGCCGGTGTCGGCGGACTCCCACCGAAACGCTCGTCGAGCTCCACCACGCTGCAGAATACCGTGAGCAGCGCCAACACGCCGATGGCGACCGTGGCCACGCGTCCCGGCTCCCGGTTTTTCGCGCGTGCCGACAGCAGTGGAATCAGGCGCCGCGGCAATACCCTTTGCACCGCCGCATCGTCGAACAGCGCCAGGCACAGCAGCATGGTCTGGAAATTGAACCAGTTGTAGTTCCCGGTGATGTCGATCAAGCCCTCCAGCAGCAGGAAGCCGAATGCCGCCACGAACCGCAGCCGCCGCGGGAAGAAGATCAAGAATGGCAGAACCAGCTCGACGAAGAATGTGGCGCCGGTGGCGAATTCAAGCACGCCCGCCGGCAGGCGTGCCGCGTACCACGCGATCGGCGTGGGCAGCGGCTGCGTCAGGAAGTGATGGGAGAGCGCCGACAGGTTCCACCAGTTGGGATCGCCGCTCGCGAGCTTGACGACGCCGGACATGAACATGAAGCGGAACAGCAGCCAGCGCGTCAGCCAGATGCCCGGCCCCGTCGCCAGGCTCATCAGGAGCGCGATGAACCCGCCCTCCAGCAGGAATATATCCCACTGGTAGGCCATGAAGGTTTGCCCGCCATAGAACAGCGAGAGGTAGAGCGCGTAGAGCAGAAACAGGCTGAGCCGCGGCAGCACCTTGAGCACCAGGAGCAGCGACAACGCCGCTCCCGTCCAGCACACGGCCTCGATGGCGCGGTCGCTGGCGCTCAGCCAGAACACCATGGGCATCCGCAGGAAGCGCTCCGGCCCGAGCTGGCTGGCGGCGGCATCGGCGAGCTCGGCCAGCGGCAGGATGCCATGGCTGCCGATCAGCCCCAGAGCCTGCACGCCGAAGGAAGCGAAGGCGCAGAGATAGATCAGCCCGAAGAGCCGCAGGAACAGGTGTGCGACGACGTCATGGCGCGGCGGCGCGTGGTTTCTGCCCCACAGAAACAGACTGACGCGGAAGAAGGCCGGACGGTGCGCCGCCACGAACGCGTAAGCGAGCTCCGAGACCGCCGCGAAGCCCGGGAGATTTCTGTAGAGCGCGAGCCAGAATCCCTGGCCACGGGCGTGGCTCAGGGTGAGGAAGCTCGCCTTGGCTGCGCTGGCGCGACGCCCGTCGGGAGCGATGTATTGCACCGCGCGCTGAAACTCGGCCGGTAGAATCTCGGGAAACCGCGCCGCCACCTCCTGATAGGGCCGGTAGTCGACGCGCTCGCCGGTGAGCGCCTGCCAGTAGCGCGCCCAGTAACCGCAGAACCCGCACTCGCCGTCATAGATCAGCAGCGGCCTGGCTGCGGCGGACTCCGTGTCGTGCGGTGCCCCCATGCCTGCTAGGCTAGTCGCGCATCGTCTCGGTTGGGAGGAAGAAATGCACCGACGGATCCGGCTCTGGCCGGTCCTGTGCTTATCGCCGTTGCTCTGCGCGAGCGGCGCCCAGGCGCAATCGCCGGAGTGGCAGAAATGCGTCGATGGCACCAAGACCAACGTCGAATGGGCGCAATGCGGCGACGCCGAGATCAAACGTCAGGAATCCCGCCTGAACGCCGCCTGGAAGCAAGCCTTTGCGTGTTTCGAGGGCGAGAGCATGGCTGCCGCGAAGCAATCCTTCCTCGAGGAGCAACGCCTTTGGGTGAAATGGAAAGATGCCTCCTGCACCTTCTACTCCGAGGGCCAGGCGTTCGGCCGCGAGGGGCAGGTGTTGAGCTATCCGGCGTGCCGCGCCTCCGTCATCCAGCAAAGAACCCGGTTCCTGGAGAAGTTCGGCAAGGAGTGCGGGTGAGCGCGTCCGCTCGCGCGGATATGCGCGCCCTCAAGAAAGCAGCCTCGGCCTGAACGCGCGAGCGCGTCGAAGGACGCACCCGCTCTCGATTTCAGCCCTCGTACTTGAACGAGAGCTGGAGCCGCGTGCGATAGGCGACGACCTTGCCGTTGTCGACCCGGACGTCCATCTTGGCGACCTCGGCGATCCGGATGTCGCGCAGCGACTTCGACGCCGTCTCGACCGCGTTCTTGGCGGCCTCTTCCCACGAGGTCTTGCTGGTGCCGATGACGTCGATCACGCGATAGACGCCGTCGCCGTTCTTCTTCGCCATGGCCTCTCCTCCTCTGGGCTCGTTGAGCTCGTCCTCTCGCCTTGAGCATAGACCCGGGTGCTCCCCCGCGAAAGCCCGCGGCATACCCCCCTTGTCTTTCGCAAAAACAGGTGTATATACACGCTATGACTAGTGATACGGAAATCTTCCTGGAGTGCCGGGACTGCCTCTGCTTTGCGGTGCGGCGGGCGGCGCGCGCGGTAACGCAGCACTATGAGCGGCATCTGCGCGCCACGGGCCTGCGCGCGACGCAGTTCTCGGTACTCGTAAGATTGGCGCAAACCGGCGCCATCCCGATCAACCGCTTGGCGACCCAGATGGGCCTGGAGCGCACGACCCTGAGCCGCAATCTCCGGCCATTGGTGGCGAAGCGGTGGATCATGATCTCCGAGGAAGCCGACCGCCGCGTGCACCGCGTCGAGATCACCGCCAAGGGCCGCGCGATCGCGCGGGACGCGCTGCCGGCCTGGCGCAAGGCGCAGTCCTCCGCGAAGAAAAAGCTCGGGGCGCTGCACCTGGAACCGCTGCTCGCAGCAGCTCGCTGATCTTTTTTTTATCGCAACAGGTGTATATACACTGAAAGGAGCGAATACCATGCCGTCTTTCGACCTGATCGGAGCGATCGCGCTCACCGCCAGCGCCGCCGTCATGATCGGCAGCCTAGCCGCCATCCAGCCGGAGCCGCCGACGGCGCGCTTGCGCGTCGGCGCCACATTGGGCGGCTGGTTCGCCTTGATCGTGGCGCTGGGCGCGCTTCACGTCTTCGACCCCGACCTTGGCCTGGGCGCGCCCGCCATGGGGATCGCGGTGCTCGCACCCGTGATCGTGCTCGCCTACGCCGCCCGGCGCTCGCCCACGGTCGAGGCGGCCATGCTCGCCGTGCCCGTCCCGCTCCTGATCGGGATTCACATCGTGCGCGTGCTCGGCCTCTTCTTCGTCCTGCTCTATGCGCAGCACCGGCTGCCCGCGCCTTTCGCGCCGGTCGCGGGCTGGGGCGATATCTTCATCGGCGTGACCGCGCTGCCGGTCGCGTGGATGGTCTCGCGCCAGGTGCCGGGCTGGCGCCCGGTCGCGCTCGGCTGGAACGCGCTGGGCGTGCTCGATCTCGTGGCCGCGATCGCGCTCGGCGTCACCTCGGCCGAAGGCTCGCCGATCCGACTCATCGTCACGGAGCCCAGCACGGCGCTGATTTCGAGCCTGCCCTGGGTCCTGATCCCCGCCTTCCTGGTGCCGCTCTTGCTGGCGACCCATCTAGCGGTGTTCTACCGGCTGGCGTCGCCCGCGCGCGAGTCCGTGGCTGTCGGAGCCTGACCGCGCTCAAGAATTAGAGGATCGGCGCGGCGTCCACCTACCGCGCGGCCTCGAGCGGCATGCCTTTGACGGCGACACTCACGTCATAGGGCTCCTCCACCAGCGTTTCGCAATTCCACATGCTGCGCGCCGTCGTGAGGAAGGGGCCGTCGTAGACGTGGATGGCGCCGCTGAACGTCTCCAGTGGATTGATCACGGAATGGATGATATCGCGCCCGAGGATGGTAGTATCGCCGCGGCCCAGCGCCTCTCCGCCCGCGGGCTCGATCTGAAACGGCGTGGGTTTCGCGACGCGGCGCCAATACATATTGTCCTCGCGCCCCCCGTACATGCCGATCACCGCCGACATCCGGTGGTCGTGCGGCAACGTCACCTGCTTCGGCGCCCAGACCACGTTGAGCACCGTGAGGTCGCTTCCCCCGTGCAGAACCTGCACCGCGGCCTTCTCGGGCGTGCCGATCCGGCGGAGCAGCGAGGCGGGATCGGAGACCGCGCGAGCCACCACCTCTCGCAGCGCCTGCCGCGACCGCTCGCCGAGCGCCGCCCGAAGCTCTGCGATGAACTGGTCCAGGTCGAAACTCATGCGTCATCCCTTTCGATGGCCGGCTCGCGCGCGCCCGAGATGCATCGCGCATAACGGGCCGGAGCGCAACGGCCATCGTCGCACCGGGCCCGGGCCGCGCTCAAGCCTGGGTGCGCTCACTCCAGAACAAGCTCGCGCGTCGAGTTGTCGATCGTCCAGGATTTGAAGCGCTGGAGAAAGCTTTGGCCCAGCAGCAAATCGCCCTTGCCCGAGGTAATGCTGCCTCTGACGTTTTCGACGATCTTGTCGCCAACCCTCAGCGATCTGATGATGAACGTGTCGGACGGCACCAAACTCCCGTCCGCCAGCGAATAGGTCTTCCTGCCGGTAAAGTCCGACTCTTTGAGGGTTCCCCGATGGATCAAGGTCATCACGACGTCGGCGGTCACGGCGACGTCGCTCGCCCCGCTATCGACGAGAAAATCCAGTGCGAGAGCCCCGTTTACAAAGACCGGAACCACGAACATCCCGCGACGCATCTTCAAGGCCACCCTTATGGCCGAGGGCTGACGCGACGACGGTGAGGGAGCCCTCGCGGGCGCCGATGCGATGTCTGTCTGCGGCCGAGATTTCTCTGGCGGCAGAGCGGCGGGGCTCGGGATCGCCGCGATCGCCGGCGCCGGCCTGGGATCGACGATGCGCATGGCTTGATAATCGCCGGGCATGAGGATGCCGGAGGTGTCCGTCACATAGCGAGGCTCGCGCACTGAAACGAAGGCGGACTTCACGATCAGCCCGAGCTCCGGCGCCAACCAGAATTGCCGCCGAGCCTCGCGCGCGCTGACGCCCTTGATGGACTCCTCTTGCTCGATCACGACCGCATCGAATGTCCCCGCGGGCACCGCGACGGTCTCGCGGCGCAGCACGGTGAAGCGCTCGACGGCTATGCCGAAGCCGCCGTTTTTGGCCGCGAGCTTCTGCTCCGCGCCGAGGCGCAAGGGCCAAAGCTTCGCCAAGCCCGCATCGAGCAACGCGGCATCGTCGGCCAACGCCCCGAATTTCTCGGATCGTCTCCCGGTCTGGTCGGAATAGGCGCACCGGTAGCCGCTCGCGTCCGAGAATGTGAGCCGCGCGCCGCTGTCGTACTCGACGACCGTTCCCGGCGCCGGACACCGAAAGGAAATCTCGCCGGCATCGGCGGATCCCGCAGGGTCGGCCATAACATCTTGCGATGGCGAGCCACCCTTGCCCGCGGGAGCGCACGACACCAGCAACAGCCCCGCAAGGGCGGCGATGACGGCCCGATTCATGACTGCCCCCTCCCCCCGGTTGACCGGGCACGTTGCCCCTGGCCGACCGATCTTGGCACAACCATTGCGCGTGCACGAGTCGCGGGATCGAGCCGACGCCGCACCCCCCGACCCCGCAGGCAGGCGGAGAGGGACTTTCCTCGAGGGAAACGCGGCGCGCGCCGTTATTGCGGAGCGCTCGTGCGCTGTTCTCTCAAAAGCTTGAGGATCCCGACCAAATCGCCGTCAGCGCCGTATCGGAAATTTGTGAACAGGAAAGAACCGTTCGACGCCTTTAGCTCGGCAACAACATCGGGCTTCGCCGCCCGATGTCCATGCCGCACGCCGTACACACTGACGACGAACACCCCATCAGTCTCGGTCACGTTGCCAACGGTATACTTATCCGATGGATCTTGACTGTTGAGGAACGGATCGAAATCCAGGCCCACGATGTCGTCGGTGACGAGTCGCTGGGCTTCGGCATCGCTCTTGAGAGCACGGCTCAATCCCGGGTCGAAGTCGGCGCCATGTTTGTTCAGCGCCACTATCCAGCTTGGCGACTTGCTGGATTTATGGGCCAGTGGCGTGTACCAGTCATAAAACCGCTGCACGAATTCCGACGCCGGCGATCGACTTGGATCGTCCGCAAAGACGGGAGACGAGCCCAGCAAGCAGAGCGTAAAAAGCAAGAATTGAGCCCGCCTCATGCTTGAGTCCTGGTCGTTGCCGCACGGACAGCAGCCTATCACGGCGGCGCTGTCGCGCGCGTCCGCTCGGCGGAAATCCCTCTCCGCCCTCCAGAGCCGGTCGAAGGATGCGGGGGGAGAGGTTCGGTGAGGTGGGTGTCGAGCCAGGCGTAATTGTGCCGCGGACGCGCGGAGGGACGTATGATGCAGGCATGACCACGCCCACGCGCGCCCCGCTTCGCGTTCCCTTCGCCGATCTTTGGGGCATGCGCATCGAGCATCCCTATTCGCTGCTCGTGCGCGCGGGCGGGCACGCGTGGACCTGCGGACAGTGTCCGCTGGCGCCCGATGCCTCCGTGCTGACTCCCGACGACCTCGTGGGCCAGGCCGGGCCCGTCGAGGGCTACATCCGGCACCTGCTCGACAAGGCGGAGTACTCGCCGGCGGACGTCGGCAAGCTCGTGCTCTATCACGCGCTCGACGAGGCCGCGGCGACCGACCGCCTGCTGAGCCATTTCCGGAGCAAATTTCCGGGCGCCATCCTGATGCCGGTCGCGACACCCTTCTTCTATTACCCGGGCATGCGGCTCGAGGTAGACGTGCACGCGGCCGAGCGCCGCGCGCCCCTGGTCACGCGCGACGAGGCCCTTGGGCTCCGCCTGCAAGCCGTCGATGCCGGCGATCTCATCTGGGTCAGCCTCGAGGTTCTGGACCCGCCGCAGGGCGCGCTCGACGGAGACGCCGTGCGCGATGCCCTCCGCGCGGCTGTCGGCGTTTCCGCCGATGCGCTCCTCGCCGATCATTGGTTCGTGAGCGGAAGCGGCGCCGGGCCCACTCTCGACGCGCTCGGCCAAGCGGGGCTCGTCACCGATCCCGGCGCGGCCGTTGGCGCGACCTTCGCCCCAGGCGTCGTCGCGATGGGAGAGCTCACCTTCGCCGGCGGAGCGGCGTCGCACGCCACGCCCGCGCATCCGGGCGTGGCCATCTTTGCGCGCAGCAGCCGAAGCCATTTCTGGATCGCCGCGCGCAGCCCCTCGCCTGCTCTGTCAGTGGTCGGCGAGACCCAGGCCATCATGGCCGGGATCGCGGACACCCTGCGCGCGCGAGGCTGGAGCTTCGAATCCGTCTGCAAGGCGACCACGCACTACGTCGGCAGCAGCTCGCCCGCGGATCTCCACGACAACATGAGCGTGCGCAACGCCTACTACCGCCGCCCCGGCCCCGCCTCGACTGGCCTTCCCGTCGCTGCGTTCCCGTTATCGTCGAGCCAGATCGCGGTCGACGTGCTGGGCATGATCGAATGACCAGGGACGCGAAGTTCCTGAAAGCCGTTCGTTTCTTTTTCTTGGAACGCGGACGCAAAAGCAGACAGATGGCGGTCACCAAATCGTGGCAGCAAGGCAAGCTCATTCCGCGGGCTGATCGGACTGAAACTCTTCGAGCTTGATCATGACCACGCCCCCTTTGGTCATTCCCAAGGCAGTTGCCGCCGGTCTGGACACATCGAGTATTCGCCTCTTAACCCGGTGTGCCTGGGGCCCGCGATCATTGATCGTGACCTTCACCGTCCGACAGTTCTCCAAATTTGTGACGCGCACGACGGTCCCGAAGGGAAGCGCACGGTGCGCGGCCGTCAACGCGTGGCGCGCTGTGCGCTCCCCGCTCGCCGTGCGATGCCCAAGGGCGGAAGGGATATACCAGGCGGCGAGCCCTTCTTGGGTATAGAGGGGATGCTCATTGCCAGACGGACAGGACCGCGATGCGGCCCTGCTGGCTGCGCTGGATGCATTTGCGGCACCTAACGCGACGATGCAGACGAGGGCCATTGCCAGAGCACGTGAAGATCGCATGGTCGGTGTGGGCAAGCCCAGACTCGCCCAGGACGATGCAACGCGTCGTGCGATCTCCCGCCGTAAGCTGGCGCACCGCAGCGTGTTTTGGCGCAGATCATCAGTGGGTCCGCCGGATTTCAGGGCCATCTTTGCGCCTCTCCTGCTGCGAGCTTATAGGTCTCCCGCTTTCGACCGACGAACGTTTATCCACAATCGACCAGACGCAATAGCCTCGGAATACACTTACGAGCGTGTCTCGGGTCGAGAGCGGAACCGGCGCCGTGTGACGAGGCGCATCGATACTAGTGGTCAAAACCCGACACGTGAGTCCGGCTTCAACAGAGGGCAGCCAGATACTCCGCGATCCCTTGGATCGACAGGCACAGGTCGGGCTTGACGGCAGCGAGCGCCGCCTCGGGCATCGCCGGATACGGAGCTTCTGCGGGGTCTTCGACAATGGCCAAGCCGCCGCGCTCTTTGATGGATCGCAATCCGGCAGCACCATCGGCACCCATACCGGAGAGAACGACCCCAACCGCCGTGCCTTCGTAGGCCTCCGCAACCGAGCGAAAAAGCGGATCGGCAGCAGGGCGGGTATAGTGGACACGCGGACCTTGATTGAGCCAAATCAGTCCCGCGCCTACCAGCATGTGATGGTCCGGGGGTGCGACATAGATGTGGCCGGGCTCGATGAGAGCACCATGTCGACCATGCGTGGCAGGAAGCTTGCTGACTATGTTTAGGATGGCCGGAAGGTTGCCCGGGTGCTTGCCGATGTGGACCACCACAAAAAATGAAGATGCGCACGGGAATGGTAGTGCCGCAATGATGCGGGATACCGCTTGGACGCCGCCCGCGGACGCCGCAATTGCGACCACTTTGCGCATGCGTGTCATTAGTACGCCCTCATGGGCACGTCTGCACCTCGGGGGAATCGCGGCAGGTCAATTCGACTTCCGAGTGCTGAGTATTTTCC
>DASZHJ010000213.1:0-3576 GCA_035938015.1 Allostellaceae bacterium | reverse complement strand
GGCTGGCCCTACGCCACCGTGCCCTCGCCCGAGCCCAAGGAAGAGTTCTGAACGACGACACGCGCCCCCTCAGGGCTCCGCGCGCATGACGGGCGAATAGCGGATCGCGCTTGGCTCTCTAAGGCGTCGGGGCCGCACCGCGGGCGCCCCGAGATCGCCCGCCCGCGCCCACCCTAGATCGGTCGCGCGATCTCTGCACAAAACGCATTCCAGGAGGGTGCACGTCTGGCTTGCCTCGGCTGCGAGACCATGGCTGGATTTGCTGGCGTTTTCGACACCCACGAGGAACCCGATGGCAAACCCGAAATACCTCTCGATGAACGGCAAGATCGTGCCGTTCGCCGATGCGAAGATCCATACGTTGGCGCCGGGCGTCAAATACGGCACCGCCGTGTTCGAGGGCATTCGCGGGTATTGGAACGACCGGCGCAAGGACATGTATCTCTTCCGGCTGGAGGAGCACCTGAACCGCCTGCATTTCTCCATGAAGGTGATGCGCTTCGAGCATCGGCTCGAGAACCGGCAGATGGCGCAGGCACTCGTCGACCTCATCAAGGCGAACGAGTTGCGCGAGGACATCCACATCCGGCTTCTGGTCTGGGTGGACGGTGAGGACGACATGAACGCGACCGGACCGATCGGCTGGTCGATCGCGGCGCTGCCGCGTCCGCCCAGCAAAGCGGTGACGGAGGGTATCCACTGCGCGGTTTCCTCGTGGCGACGCATCAACGACAACGCCATGCCGGCGCGCGTCAAGGCGACCGCGAATTACAACAACAGCCGGCTTGCGAGCCTGCAGGGCCATGTGGACGGCTACGACAACGTCATCATCCTGACCCATCAGGGCCGCGTGTCGGAATCGCCGGGCTCGTGCTTCTTCATGATCCGCAACGGCATGCCGGTGACCCCCGGCGTCAACAGCGACATTCTCGAGAGCGTCACCCGAGATACCGTGATGCGGATCTTCAAGGAGTATCTCGGGCGCGCGACTGAGGAGCGCGACGTCGACCGCACCGAGCTCTACGCCGCCGAGGAGACATTCTTCTGCGGCTCCGGTTACGAGATCCAGCCGATCCTGTCGATCGATCGCCAGCCCGTGGGAACCGGCGCCGTAGGCGAGCTCACCCGGGCTCTCCAGCAGAAGTATTTCGCGCTGGTGCGCGGCGAGACCGGCGACCATGCGGAATGGCGCGTGCCGGTTTATCTCAAGAACGAGTAAGCCGCGCCGCCCGCGCTTCACGCTCGACTAATCGCAGGCGATCTGTTGCTCGATCATCCGGCAGGTCATGCTTCGACCGGTGGGCAACTGCAGTTGGGCCGGTGCCGTGAGTTGACCGTTCATGCAGCTCTGGTAGTCCGCATCGGAGGTCGCGATCGTGTTTCCGATGCCGCCTGGTGGATGGGGCGTGGCGAGTGCGCGCTGGCGGATGCCTTCACACTGTTTCTGGCCCTGTGTTTGCTGCCGCGCAAGGCCGTCGAGCTTGGCGATGCAAGAGGCGAGAGCTTCGGTTCCCGGGGCGAAGCCGAACTGAGAGCAGAGCCGCTCGGGCGCATCGGACCCGACGGGCGCAGACACGCTCCCCGGTGATTTTGCCGCACACGAAGCCAGCAACAAAGCAACGATCAGTGCCCCTGGCCGCAATCGGCCGAACATCTCGGGTTCATGGCTCATTCGTGCCTCGGGCGATTGCGGTCCGTGATCGTGATCTGGCTTGCCTGCATTCAATCTCAAGTGGGGGCTCTCCTCGCGGTCAAGGCACTGATCTCGACGAACTCACGGGAGTTCGTCCTTGCGTGAGGCGAGCCGGTCGCACCGATGCCCGCATCATAGCGGAAACCGCCAAGGGCAATCCGATGGGCTGTCGCAAAGTGATGGATGCCTGGCGTGGAATACAGCATGCTCGATCGCATAAACGCGAGCGGGAGTATGGCAATGTTTTCGTTCGATAAATCTGCGGCTTTGTTCGAAGCCGCCAGGGCGAGCATAGCCGGCGGCGTCAACAGCAACGTGCGCTACGGCGAGTCGCCGCCGCTGTTTTTCGTCCGTGGGGACGGGCCTCGGCTTCACGATGTCGACGGCAATGTGCTGATCGACTACGTGCTGGGAAACGGCCCGGCGATCCTCGGGCATGCGGCGCCGGCGGTAATCGGCCCGGTCGCCGCGTCGCTGTCCACCGGCCAATCCATCGCCGGCCAGCACCGCGGCGAGATCGACCTGGCGGCGCGGCTCAAGCGGATCGTGGCGAGCGCGGAGCTGGTGCGCTTCTCGGTCACCGGTTCCGAAGCGGTCCACGCGGCGATCCGCCTGGCGCGGGGCTACACGGGCCGGAGCCGGTTCGTGAAGTTCGAAGGGCAGTATCACGGCTGGCTCGACAACGTCTTCATCAGCACGAGGCCGGGGCTGAACGAAGCCGGGCCGCGCGAGTCGCCCGCGGCCGTGCTGATGAGCCGCGGCCAAGCGGAGCGAGCAAAGGATGAGGTCATCGTCCTGCCCTGGAACGATGCGGCCGCGCTCGCGCGTGCGTTTGAAGTGCACGGCGCCGACATCGCCGCCGTGCTGACCGAGCCCGTCATGTGCAATTGCGGCGTCATTCCGCCAAGGCAAGGCTATCTCGAGGCCATGCGCAAGATGTGCAGCGATGCCGGTGCGGTGCTGATCTTCGACGAGGTGATCACCGGCTTTCGCGTCGGCCTCGGCGGGGCGCAGGCCCGCTTCGGCGTCACGCCCGATCTCTCCGTCTTCGCCAAGGCGGTGGCGAACGGTTTTCCTCTCAGCGTCCTCGCGGGCAAGCGCGCGATCATGGAGTTGATCGAGCCCAAAGGGCAGGTTGTTCATTCGGGCACCTACAACGGCAACATTACGTCGGTGACGGCGGCGGTTGCGACACTCGATGCACTGGCCGCCGACCCGCAGGCCTATGCGCGCATGGAGGCTCGTGGCACCCGGCTGATGGAGGGCCTGCGCCAATGTGCCCGGCGCCACGGGGAGGATGTTCTGGTCCAGGGCTTCGGCTCGGTGTTCTGCACGCTGTTCACCGACGCGAAGGAGGTCGTGGACTTCCGCTCCGCCACGGCAGCGGACGCTGCCCGCATGAACGCCTTCGCGGCCGCATTGGCGCGCAATGGCGTCAGGACCACGCCGCGCGGCGTCTGGTTCCTGTCCATGGCCCATGGCGAGGCGGAGATCGATGCGACACTCGCCGCCGCGGATCAGGCGATGGCGGAGCTCGAACGCTGAAACCGTCAGGGAGCCGTCATGCGCGAGGGGAGATCGGCGATCCCGGTGCGATCGCGCTCGCCGATGAGCTCAATATCAAGGGCACGCCAAGCCGCAGCCTGTCGGGTGGACGTGACTGTGCCAAGCGGGACTGGTCCAGCCCGGGCCAGACATGACCTTGCAGAGAGCTTAAGTAGTGTTGGAGCGGGCGAAGGGATTCGAACCCTCGACCCCAACCTTGGCAAGGTTGTGCTCTACCCCTGAGCTACGCCCGCATCCATGGCCCCTCCGGCGCGCTCAGCCGGCGAAGCGGCGGGCATCATACCGGCCGCTCGCGGGTTTGCAAGCGAGGCGGCAGC
>DASZHJ010000212.1:0-1631 GCA_035938015.1 Allostellaceae bacterium | reverse complement strand
CGACCTGGACGGCATTGTCGCGACGCTCAAGGCGGCTGGAAACCGGTTTCGCAACGAGGTCGTCCAGGGCGTCGGTGGCAAGCAGATCTTGCTGCAAGACCCGTCCGGCAATCTCGTCGAGCTGTTCCAGCCCAATCGAGGCGAATATCGAGCGCCGGGCTCCGGCAGCAAGACCGAGCAGCGCTGACTCTAGTCGGGGCATGGGGGCGATGCGGCTCAAACGCACGCTCGACCCGCGGGTCGAGCGGTCGCGGCACGCGATCCTGGAAGCGGCGCTCGAAGAGCTCGGCGAGGTCGGCTACGGCTCTTTCACGATCGAATCGGTTGCCACCCGCGCCGGTGTGGGCAAATCGACGATCTATCGCCATTGGCCGGACAAGCTCGCGCTGATCGCCGATGCATTCCAGACATTCCACCGGCAGCGCGGGCCCGACATCGTGAGCGGCTCGCCACGAGAGCGCGTCGAGCGCGTCGTGCGGCACGTCGCCGAGGTGGTCGTAAGCTCGACCTTCTCCGCCTGCATCCCCGCGCTCATCGACGCCGCCGAGCGCGATCGAGACCTGCGGAAGTTCCATCACCGCTTTCAAAGGGCGGCCCGGCTGCCTCTCATCTCGCTGATCGCCGAAGGCGTCGCGGCCGGCGACTTCCCGGCCCATGGCGATGCGGAGCTCGCGGCGTTGGCGCTCCTCGGCGCCATTTTCTACCGCCGGCTCATGTCGAACGAGCCCCTGGATCCCGAGCGCGCCCGCGCGCTCGTCGACACCGTGCTGGGCAGGTCTCATGCACGGCGGGATGGATAGTCGGACCGTTCCGGCGGTATGATCCTCCGAGCAAAGGGAACTGCCATGACCGCTGCTGCATTGATGGGCTTCGCGCTGGCGCTGATGGTTGCCGCAGGCTCGCCGGGACCGAGCATCGCCGCGCTGGTCGCGCGCGTGCTGACCAGCGGCCTGCGCGACGTGCTGCCGTTCCTGGCGGCGATGTGGATCGGCGAGGCGATCTGGCTCGCGGTCGCGGTTGCGGGACTTGCCGTCGTTGCGCAAGCTTTCGCGGTATTGTTCACCGTCATCAAATTCGCGGGCGTCGGCTATCTGCTCTGGCTCGCGTGGAAGATGTGGACGTCGCGAGCCGATATCGCAGGACAGGAGCTCCCGGCCGGTCAGAAGCCCTGGCGGATGTTCCTCGCGGGCATGGCGATCACCCTTGGCAACCCCAAGATCATGGTGTTTTACCTCGCGGTCGTTCCCACCATGCTGGACCTCGGCCGTTTGACCGTCGGCGCTTGGGCGGAGCTGACGCTGACGATGCTGATCGTGCTGATCGCGATCGATCTCGGATGGGCGCTGACGGCGGCGCGCGCGCGGCGTCTCCTGAGGAACCGGCGCGCCGTGCGGATGGCAAGCCGGACCAGCGCCGTCGTGATGGTCGGCGCCGCCGCGGCGATCGCCGCGGAGTGATGCCGCCGCCCGCTGCATCTCTCTTCAAGACTTGCCATGCCTAGGCCTGACGAAAATCCCTGGGCATGAGACTGGCCACTCGATAGGCTTGCGCCGCAATGTCATCGCTGGTTCTTCGGTGCCTGGTCTCGGGGACCGTGGGTCGGGCGCCCAGCCGCAACACTGCACGGCTCG